>NC_004193.1:2347608-2668338 GCF_000011245.1 Oceanobacillus iheyensis HTE831 | reverse complement strand
CTAACATATTAAGTTAGGATAAATTACAGTGAAGGAAAGCTATTCAATGATGGTAATTCGTTTGCATAGGGAGGGGCTTGGATGTCAAAAAAAATAAGTGCTACAGTAACAGAATATATCGTTCAGCAATTAAAAAACGGACGATATAAGATTGGTGATAAATTACCGTCAGAAAGAGAATTTATGGAATTGCTTCATGTTGGTCGTTCATCCATCCGTGAATCATTGAACACATTAGAAGATATGGGAATTGTAGAGAAAAGAATGGGTATTGGCGTATTTGTCAAACAATTGAAAGTGAATCAACTTGCTGATGCGTATGTAATTGCATCCTTACTAGATAATATTTGTTTAACGGAGATGATGGATTTTCGGTTCATTTTAGAAGTGGAGATGGCTGGAAGAGCTGCTTGTTTTGCAAGTAAACAAGATCTCATAAAAATGGAAGAAGCGATTTATTTACATCGAGAAGCAATTGACCAAAAGACTTCTTTTATAAAAGCGGATGAACTATTTCATCAATCCATTATTGTAGCATCGAATAATCATATTATTAAGCAAGCCTATCAAAGCCTTTCTGAGTTAGTTCAACATACACTTCGTCAAAAATGGAAAACGGTAGATTCAGTCAAATGTTTTGAAGATCATGTAAAAATCTATGAAGCAATCAAAACACACCAAGAAATCAATGCGAAACAAATGATGATGGAACATTTACACGCTCATTGGACGATTCCATCCAACTTCTAATTACTCCTCTAAGAACTCCATGCGCTACAAAGTTTTTTTCATTAACGCTTAAAGAAAAGTATACATTCCTTACCCATAACGGGAGAGTTTAAAATGATATCATTTCAACAATCTCAGATAACTATAGATGAAGAAACAAATATGGTATCCTTTACGTAAAAGTAATTATTTGAGTAAAGAAGGAAATGGCGTAATGAAAAAACATAGGAATATTTTTATTGCATTTTTTCGAGTAGGGATGCTTGGATTTGGGGGAGGTCCAGCTTCTATACCATTAATTCAAAAAGAAGTAGTAAAGAAATATAAATGGATGAATGATGAAGAGTTTAGTGATGTTTTTGCGATTGCGAACACATTACCCGGCCCAGTTGCAACCAAACTTGCAGGGTATATAGGTTATCGTGTCTCTGGTTGGGGAGGGATGCTTAGTTCATTGATAGCTTCTGTTATGCCGACAGTGATTTTACTTATTATTTTATTGCGTACCTTATCGGGAATTAGTGAATTTGATTGGGTGAAAGGGATGACAGCAGCAGTAATAGCAGTTGTGGGTATGATGATGGCTGTTTTAACATGGCAATTTATACAAAAAGCAGGAAAAGGCTTGGGCTGGTTAATTACCATTTTTATGACTATAGTTATGTTTATATTGCTTCAAATTATACATATACATCCAGGGATTGTTATAGCAGCGCTGCTTATTTTAGCGCTCATACTACCTGTGAAAAGCCATGATAAAGAAGGTGAGCCTTCATGATATACTGGGAAATTTTTGTAGCTTTCTTTATTCCTGGAATCCTTGGTTATGGTGGAGGCCCCGCATCTATCCCGCTAGTAGAAAATGAGGTAGTACGAAATTTTGAATGGATGTCTACACAAGAGTTTGGTGAACTGCTTGCATTCGCAAATTCTTTACCAGGTCCAATTGCTACAAAATTAGCTGGATACATCGGATTTGAAGTAGGTGGTTATGTAGGTGCGGGAATTGGATTGTTTGCTAGCATCGCCCCTTCATTAATTCTGATGATTTTACTTGGAGGAATCTTAATAAAATATAAGAAATCTCCCCGGGTTAAAAGACTTACTTTATTTGTACAACCTGTAATTGCGATATTATTAGGTGTATTAGCTTGGAATTTTTGGAATGAAGCATACATAGGAATAGGTTTTTGGCAGACAGCGATTATTGTAGTTATAAGTTATTTTTTAATTGAACGTAAAAATGTTCATCCAGCATTTATTATTGCAGGAGCTTTACTATATGGCGGTTTTTTCCTGTAGTTTAATTTATCTTACTCTTCAAGAAGAAATGTAATGTGTTTAAAAGCGGGAGCGGACCGATGTAGGTGTATTCAATAATAACAACATCAACAGGCTTCCGGGTGATCTACTGTTAAGGTCGCCTAGGCGCCCTCTTTGGATATGAATCTCCTTTTACAAGGGAATGGAACTCTCAGGTATAATTGCGATTTGGCATGAAGTGAATAGTACTATTTAGACGTGTTCTCTAAACCAAATAAACAGGAGAATCCGGAAAAAGTGTTCAATAGAGCGGCTCTCTAAACCAAATAAACAGGAGAAATCGAAAAAAGTGTTCAATAGAGCAGCTCTCTAAACCAAATAAACAGGAGAACCCGGAAAAAGTAGTCAATAGAGCGGTTCTCTAAACCAAATAAACAGGAGAAATCGAAAAAAGTGTTCAATAGAGTAGCTCTCTAAACCAAATAAACAGGAGAAATCGAAAAAATTGGTCAATAGCCAAGCTCTCTAAACCAAAAAACCTTAAGAAATCCGATAAAGTAGTTAATTAAAAGTTATCAAACCACCAGCACCCCCTGATAGTCATCCAAAAGTAAATAGACCTTCCTTGACTCCGAAATACAACTCACACTACTGACCACTGTGAAGAAAACCGCGGATCGTCATTTGTCCACACCCCAATAGTTTGTGGCCGCAATAGTATGTGATTAAATTCACATCCGAGCAGCCATCTCAGTTAAAGTTAATTAAATGATATCAGTGCATTTCTCAAAGTAAAATTAGGAACAAAAATTATTTTCTGTTAGCACAAAATTACATTTGGCAACAATCAATTGCCAAAGTCACATTAAGATAGTGTTGTAAGCGGATTCCTGATTGCCATAAAATAAATGTAGATACAATAAATATAGAAAGTGAAAGGGGAGTTTGTTCATGTCTGAAGAACAATCTGGCTTTCGTGCAAAAGTACAGAAATTTGGTAGTTATCTAAGTGGGATGATTATGCCAAACATCGGTGCTTTTATTGCATGGGGAATTATTACAGCTTTATTTATACCAGACGGTTGGTGGCCAAATGAAGATTTGGCGGGATTGGTAGATCCGATGATCTTATATCTATTGCCATTATTAATTGGTTTTACTGGTGGACGTATGGTTTACGATATTCGTGGAGGAGTCGTTGGTGCAACTGCAACAATGGGGGTAATCGTTGGAGCGGATGCCCCGATGTTTTTAGGTGCAATGTTAATGGGTCCATTAGCTGCTTACTTGATGAAGAAGTTTGATGGAGTGTTCCAACACAGAATTCGTCAAGGATTTGAAATGTTATACAATAACTTTTCAGCGGGTATATTAGCGGCAATCATGGCAATTATTGCACTAAAAGCAATTGGTCCAATTG
Organism: Oceanobacillus iheyensis HTE831; assembly: GCF_000011245.1. NCBI lineage: Bacteria > Bacillati > Bacillota > Bacilli > Caryophanales > Bacillaceae > Oceanobacillus > Oceanobacillus iheyensis. The sequence goes on along the minus strand of NC_004193.1, from coordinate 2,664,926 downwards.
TATCAGGATTGAACGCCGCACTTGCTGCTGGAGTGGAAGTAATTGTTAATGCCGGTTTATTGCCACTGGCAAATATCATTATTGAACCAGCAAAAATCTTATTCCTTAATAATGCAATTAACCATGGAATTTTAACTCCATTAGGTGCTGACCAGGCATCAGAGATTGGAAAATCAATTTTATTTCTAATGGAAGCTAACCCAGGGCCTGGACTAGGAATTTTACTGGCATTTGCTATTTTTGGTAAAGGAGTTTCTAAAGCCTCTGCACCAGGTGCTGCAATAATTCAATTTTTAGGTGGTATTCATGAGATTTATTTCCCATATGTTCTAATGAAACCAATGCTTATCTTAGCTGCAATTGGTGGTGGGGTTACAGGAGTATTCACACTGCAATTATTTGATGCCGGATTACGTGCGGCGGCGTCTCCAGGTAGTATTTTTGCAGTATTAGCTATGGCAGCTTCTGATAGTTATATGGGAGTTATTTTAAGTGTAATATTAGCAACCGCTGTTTCCTTTACTATTGCTGCAATTATATTGAAATCATCGAAATCGGATGATGAAGGAGATTTAAGTGCTTCTACAGAAAAAATGGAAGCGATGAAAGGAAAAGAAAGCAGTGTTGCTGGTTCGTTAAAAGGGAATCAAAATAATCCTGGAGAAGTAAATGATCAAGATGTCGTACCAGAAACACCTGTAAAAGATGCATCACAAGTAGATAAAATAATTTTTGCATGTGATGCTGGAATGGGTTCTAGCGCTATGGGTGCATCGTTATTAAAGAATAAATTTAAGAAGAGCGATATTAATATCGATGTTACCAATAAAGCGATCAATGAAATACCTGAAGATGCCGATATTGTAATTACTCAAAAAACATTAACAAATCGTGCTAAAGCTAAACTTCCGACTGCAGAGCATATTTCAGTGGAGAATTTCTTGAATAGTCCTAAATATGATGAACTGGTGGAACGTTTGAAAAATAAATAATATTAATGGAGGTGAATGGTCTTGTATCTTTCCAGTCGTGAACGACATATACTGAAGATTCTTTTAGAGGCAGAAAAGCACATGTCAGTAAAAGAAATTGCCGATCAACTTGACGTTAGTGTTCGGACCATTCACCGTGAAATAAAGAAGATCGAAAAAGTACTTGGAGATTATCAATTAAACCTTGTTAAAAAGACAGGTACAGGAATTTCCATTCAAGGATCTACTGAAAATAAAAAAGTCTTCCGACAAGCTATGGAAGAGTTGTCTTCATCGGAATTAACCGAAGAGGAACGACAGGTGATATTGTTATATACCCTCTTGCAATTTCGAGAACCTGTAAAATTATTTCACTTGGCGACCGAACTTAATGTGACAATTGCAATGGTGAGTCAAGATTTAAACAAGTTAGAATCTCAAGTGAAATCTTTTGGATTAAGTTTAATAAGAAAAAAGGGATATGGCGTACAAATTGAAGGGGACGAAGGACGGAAAAGATCTGTGCTTAGTCACCTTATTTCCCGTCATATAGACCCTTTTCAATATGTTGAGAAGCTAAAAGAAAGAATTCAAGAGGATGTATCTAAATCTGATACTATTTCAGAACGATTACTCGGACTGGTTGATGCTGAAAAGTTGGATAAAATAGAAGAACAAATTCAACGCATGCGTAACCAACTACCTTATGACCTTGCTGATAGTGCATATATAGGTTTAGTTGTTCATATTGCATTAGCAATGGAACGATTACAAAAAGGAGATATCATTCACTTTGATGATGAATACAAAGAACAAATTAAAGATGAACAAGAATATAAAATTGCTGCAGAGGTTATTGGCCATTTAGAGGAAGCTTTTTCCTTATTTATTCCAGAAGATGAAATAGGCTATATTACGATGCATTTAATGGGAGCTAAGTTAAGAGAGAACCAAAATTATCTTTTAGAGGAATCTAGTATGGATATAGCTTATAAAGCAAAAGAATTAATACGCTCTGTGAGCAATGAAATGAATATTGATGTTACGCATAACAACCGGTTTTTAAATGATTTAACGACACATTTAAAACCAGCAGTATATCGTCTAAAACAACAAATGAATATTAATAACCCAATGATCGATGAAATTAAAAAAGATTATATCGAACTGTTTGAGGTAGTCGATAAAGCGATTCAACATGTGTTCCCAAACTTAGCGTTTCCGGATGAAGAAATTGGTTATATTGTGCTACATTTTGCAGCAACGTTTTTACAGACTGATTCACAATCAAATCTTAAGGTTCTTGTTATTTGCTCTAGTGGGATTGGAACTTCGAAAATGTTAGCTTCTAAATTGAAAAATACATTTCCTGAGATAAGTATAGCAAACCATCAATCACTATTTGACTTGGATAAAGAGACGCTAGCAGGATACGATGTCATTGTATCGACAGTTGCTTTAGAGGATATTGATCGAAGTTATGTATTAATATCACCATTGCTAACGGATGAAGAAGCAAGAAAAATAAAAGTAGAGTTGAGAAAAAGTAAAATTACTTCTCCGATTAAAAAGCAACAAATGAAAAGTAGAAATGGTCAGGATGATTTTGTTGCCAAACTTTATTCGATGCAACTTTATTCCAAAGCTATGCTTCAATTAATTAATAATTTAACAGTTACTAATTTAGCGAAAGAAACGGATATGTTGTCTTATTTACATTTAATCGGCAAAGATATAGAACAAGCAAAAATAGTTACACATGCTGATGTTATTTTAGAAAAATTAGTGGAAAGAGAACAACAAGGAGGTTTAGGAATACCTTCATCTGAGCTTGCTTTATTTCACACTCGTTCAGAATGGGTTCCGGGACCATATCTTCGGGTATATGAGTTAGAACAACCGATTTATTTAAAAGGAATGGATAATATTCCGATGATGATTAAGCGAATTCTGCTTATGTTGGCTCCACAAAGAACTGAATCAGAAGTGTTAGACATCTTAAGTTTTATTAGTGGCTTATTTATACAAGAGGAAGAGAATATTCGAATTGTAGCATATGGAACAGAGGAAGAGATTCAACAGTTTCTGGCAAATGAGTTTAAAAATTTTATGAACGAAAAATTTCACGAGTAGGAGTGCATACATCATGGCAAAAGAAATTTTAAGCAAAGAAAATATTCAATTAGGTGTTGAATTTTCATCAAAAGAAGAAGCAATTCGTTATACTGGAGAAATTTTATTTCGTAATGGTTATGTAGAACAAACGTATATTGAAAAAATGCTTGAAAGAGAAGAATTAACTTCTACTTTTATGGGAAATGCACTAGCAATTCCTCATGGAACAGAAGATGCAAGAGAAATGGTGATCGATACAGGTTTATCTGTCGTAACTGTCCCAAAAGGGATCGATTTTGGTGAAGGGAATCAAGTGCAAATTTTGATTGGGATTGCTGGTAAAGGTGATGAACATTTGGAAATTCTGTCTCAAATTGCAATTATTTGTTCAGAAGTTGAGAATGTTGAGAAATTAGTAGCTGCAAGTTCTAAAGAAGAAGTTTTAGAACTCCTCCAAGAGGTGAACTAATATGAAAACAGCAGTCCATTTTGGAGCAGGTAATATTGGCCGAGGATTTATCGGACTTTTACTTTATCAATCCGGTTATCAAACCATTTTTATCGATGTAAATAATCAAGTTATTGATGAAATTAATAAACAAAAATCATATCATGTTTACCTAGCTGGAAAGGAAAAACAAGAATTAACAGTAAATCATATTACTGGGATCAATAGTATAAAAGAGCCAGATGCTGTTACAGAAGCCATTGTGAAGGCTGATGTCGTTACTACTGCAGTTGGACCTACAATTCTACCAGTTATTGCTAAGGCGATTTCTAAGGGATTACAAGAAAGAACAAAGCAAAATAATAGCCCTCTCAATATTATTGCTTGTGAAAATATGGTTGGTGGAAGTTCATTACTCAAAGAGCATGTTTTTGAGTCGCTTGAGGCTCATAAAATAGGGGAGTTTGATAGATTGTATGGCTTTCCCGATGCTGCAGTAGATCGTATCGTTCCTAATCAAACGAATAAGAATCTATTAGATGTGATGGTGGAACCTTATTATGAGTGGGTAGTTGAGAAAAAAAAGATTGTCGGTGAAGTACCTCCAATTTTTGGCATTACGTATGTAGATGATCTTGCTCCTTATATTGAACGTAAATTGTTTACGGTAAATACGGGACATGCTATTCCGGCTTACTTAGGAACACACTTGGGTTATGATACTATCGTAGAAGCTATGAAAGATTTACGTATTGATGATACCATATACGGTGCTTTAGCTGAATCAGGAGAAGCATTAATTCATGCATATGGTTTTAATCGCGAAATGCATCAAGAGTATGTGAGTAAAATTATTCAACGTTTTCAAAATCCATATATTTCAGATGATGTAAAGAGAGTTGCGCGTGGTCCTATTCGAAAATTAGGAGCAAAGGATCGCTTAGTCAAACCAGCTTTAATGTATATTGAATATACAGGAAAAATCCCAGTATATTTAGCGAAGACAATTGCAGCAGCGTTATTATTTAATAATGATGAAGACAGAGAAGCGATAGAATTACAGAAGAAAATTTCAGCTACTGGTTACCAACAAGCTTTTGTTGAAGTAAGTGGATGTGATAGTGATTCTATACTTACGAAGAAAGTCATCGAGCAACTACGCTTATTACAAAATAAGAAGTAAAAAAAGCCTAGGATGAAGAACAGCATAATATCGCTGTTATCATTCTAGACTTTTTTATGAGGTAAAGAATTTTCATTCATCTTATCCTCTATGTGCGAGAAAAAATTATATTATTCTTCTTTAACGAGTCCTAACTGTTGCAGACCATAAAAAATTCCGTCATCCTCTGATGATTTAGTTTGATAATCTGCGTATTGTACCAGTTCGTTATCAGCGTTCCCCATAGCAAATCCGACACCAACGGTTTGTAACATTTCCTTATCATTCATACCATCACCAAAGGCAATTGAATTCTCTAGTGGAATATTGAGTTCATCAAGTACACGCTTTATTGCTTCTCCTTTATTCATATTAACGCGAATAATATCAAAAGCAGCGATAATGCTGTTGACATTTACTTGAGAAGGGCGAATATTATCATTAATCATATAGTGATTAGCTTCACTAGGATCTACATTTAGAGCGGTGATACCGAGAATTTGATCTTTGAGACGTTTATCAAATAACTCATTCTTCCTTAATTGAAAGACCTTTTTAAATGTTTTAACAAAGTCATCTTCAAATGTTGTGAAATGGTTTTTATCTTTTGTATATAATATGAGTTCATGGTTTTTGCTTGCAGCAACACGTAAAAACGTATCTACATCATTTTCGGGCATAGGTTCATTTAATATTGTTTTCCCTTCATATTTAGCATAGGCACCATTGTATCCAATTAATGATTTGACACCTAGTTCATCTGCTAAATCATCAATTTCAATAATTGGTCTTCCAGTACAAAGAAAGACTTCCAACCCTTGATTTTTCACTTGTTTAATTGCTTGTTTCGTTCGTTCGGAATATGTATGGTCCGGTCGCAAAATAGTTCCATCAATATCTAAGAAAAGTGCTTGATAATTCATTGTATTCTCCTTATCCTAACGTAATAAGACTTATTTTATCATATTGGTTGTTACGTATTCACTTATTTACTGTAAATTTACGTGAATGAATCAATTTCATAATGAATTTATTTTACAAACTGGAATGCTATACTGTTTGAATCCCATTACAGACTACGCCTAGCAAGCAGCGGTTTTTTTAGCTAATATGAAAGGAGTACGCTTTTTAAATGAATCTTCAATCTCCTGTTCTGAGCAAAAGTTGCCATCTTTCCCTTCCAACAAATTCAATGTATTCTTTTAATCGCAACAAGAATATCTAACTATTATCGATTATTCATGTTTATAAAACTGTGGAAATAACGAAATATACTTCTACATAAAAAATTCCCCTTCAAAAAAAGTGAAGGGGAAGGGGGAACGTTTTCAAAGATTAATAGTTTACTGCATCAAATGAATTGATTAATCCGTGTTGGAAGTAAGTACCTGTTCCGCTAATTGGTGTTGCTGTATTTTCGATGGAACTACGAATCTCACTGTTATCCTTACCTTGTGATGCAAGTAACGCTGCTAAACCAGCAACATGCGGAGAAGCCATTGAAGTACCTGATAAATAGACATATCTATTTGATGGATATGTTCCTGCAATTTCAACACCTGGTGCAGTTACATCTACCCATCTTCCGTAGTTGGAAAAACTAGCTATATTATTATTTTCGTCAACTGCTCCAACTGCTATAGCATTGTCATATGATGCGGGTTCAAATGTTGTAGAGGTACTACTATTTCCTGCTGCAGCTACAACTACAGAACCATTGTCCCAAGCATAGTCGACAGCATCTTCCATTGCTTGGGTATCACAATTACAGCCTAAGGAAAGATTAATAACTTCTGCACCATAATCTGCTGCGTAGATAATTCCATCAACGATATTTGCTAAACTTCCATTACCACTACTATCGAGAACTTGGACTGCTAAGACGGAGGTGTCAGGAGCCACACCTGCTATCCCTAATCCATTATTCGTTTCTGCAGCGGCAGTTCCAGCTACGTGAGTGCCATGTCCATTACGGTCGATCGGGTTGTAATTATTATTAACAAAATTATATCCAAGAATTGTTTTATCATCTAAATCTTCATGGTTGTAATCAACACCAGTATCCAGAACGGCAACCAATTGATTAGAATTACCGGTTGTTACATCCCAAGCAGAGGTTGTTTCTGATGTGAATAATCCATATTGGTAACTAATATCAAAGAAAGGATCATTTGGTGTGTAAGTTGCATTCAAGATATAATTTGGTTCGACATATTCAATTTGAGAATTATTACTTAACGTTTGTACTACTTGTTCTACGTCCTTTACTTTTAAAACACTAAAAGGAGAGTCTACTACATTTTCATCAACAAGAATTTCGGCATTAATATCACTTAATACTTCTTGTTGCATATTCATGGACATGTCTTCTTTGAACTTTACAAGAACCTCTCCTTCAACATATGGAGTTTGTTTGTCATAAGAGTCTGAAATACTTGGGTTTGTTTCCATGTCAATTCCGTTGTTCCTGTCCATTGCAGCATCTGTTGCCAGTGGTGAAGTAACTAGGAAAATAGCTAATGCTAATCCGCCAAAAATTTTGCTTTTCATCATAATTCCTCCTTTTAAGATATGCTTATACATATTCTGTGAAATTTCGAAGAGTCCTGCTATTTAGGGGTTGGGAAAAAGGATGAGAATTACAGAAAATAAACTCAAAATGATATTGGTTTTTTCGAAAAAAATAATGTGAAAGACTTATTTCTAAGCTATAAAAATTAACGCGAAAAATAGAAATATATATTTGGCTAATAAATCTAAATATTGAGATAAAAATAAATGGTGATTTTTTACATTTTATGGTAAGATAAATAAAAATTCATATAGAGAGGGGATATGATTGGTGCATTTTGGTTATATGCTTAAATTTTATAGACAAGAACAAAAAATGACGCAATCCGAACTCGCCGATGGTATTATATCCATTTCTTATTTATCAAAGATTGAAAATAAGTATGTCGACCCTCCAGAAGAAATAAAAGAATTACTATGTAAAAAACTTAAGATTAACAATTCGCAATTACAACAGATTCCCGTCTTAGATTTGTGTCAAAGATGGTTTCAAGCCTTGTTTTTAAGAAATATAAATACTTCCGTCATCTTATATAGGCAGCTAAGTAGTCATAAACAATTAATTACTATTCAAGAAATGAATCATCTCTTTGAAATTCATAAATTAAGATTCTATCTTATTCAAAATGATAAACAGAAGGTAGAAGAGCAATTTCAAAAACTTCAACTATTATCCCCGTATTTTACAGATGCAGAATCTTTCTATTGGTTAAAATTTATTGGGCAATACTATTTTTCGCGAGAGAAATATAAGAAGGCAATGGATTATTTTCAAAAGTCGATGGAGTATCTGGCTTATATAGAACGATCAAAGAAAGAAGAAAAACATGATATATTATATATGATTGCCTTATCTGCAAGCTATATTCGAGAAACCTATACTACAATCATCTATGCCCAACAAGCTTTAATGTATTATCAGAAACAATATAACTTTAAACGAACAGCACAGTGTTATATATTATTGGGGATTTGCTATTCTAGAATGCAAGACTATGAATCTGCGATGAATAGTTATCAACAAGCAAAAAAAATTGCTGATCGAATCAACAATATAAATTTACAAACTAAATGTTATCAAAATATAGGGAATTTATATTCTGAACGCAATCAATCGGAACAAGCTATAGCCTATTATAAGAAAAGTTTTGTATTAAGAGCTGACCCGAAGAAACAGTTATACCCAATTATTGGATTAATGAAAGAGTATTATCGCATTGATGACCTATTCCATGCAAAAGAATGGTTAAATAAAGGACTAGCTATTGTAGAGGAAGATGATCAATCGATATATCGGTATGAGTTAGATGTGTATAGTCAATTAATAAATAAGGTATATTCAAGCTTAGAAAAAATTATTTTGGAGAAAATTATACCATTTGTTGATGAGAAACAATTGTATTTGAAGAAAACAGCTTATTTAGAAATATTGGCTACACATTATTATAGTCAAAGAAAATACAAACTAGCAGCGACCTACTACAATCATGCTCTTCATACAACGAAAGCTGTTGAAGGGAGGTGAATTAGATGAAAAAGATCAATTATCTTTTAGGAATCGTATTTCTGCTTACCCTTATGGTAATCGTTCCTTCGAATGTAGGTGCGGAGAAAGTCGATTTAATGTCATCCACTTACCAACCAACTGAAGAAGAGCATCCAGATCCTAGTGAGGAAGAACATCCTGAACCAAGTGAAGAAGAACACCCAGATCCTAGCTAAAAATAGAAGTGTTGAGACGAACGTTTGTCTCAACACTTCTTTTGTAGCTTTTTAGGATGCAATTATTCCTTTATAAACTGTTATCATCAATTGCTTGTAAGTAATCTTCAATTATTTTTACTACAGAAGCAACTGTACCTTTTTCGAAAGGAGATTTTAAATTACCTTCTTTTAAAAGTTGGAGAAATGGCTGAGATCCACCTAGTTTGCATAAATGTACATAATCGCTCCAAGCAGATTCATTATCTTCCTGCGCTTTCTTCCAAAATTGGAATGCGCAAATCTGTGCTAATGTATAATCAATATAATAAAAAGGATCTTCATAGATATGACCTTGTTTTTGCCAGAACCCACCAGCTTCTAAATTTGGAATGCCATCATAATCGCGATGTGGTAAGTAAGTTTCTTCAAGTTTTTTCCACGCTTGTTTTCTTTCCTTAGGTGTCCATTCAGGATTTTTATAAACTAAATGTTGAAATTCATCTACGGCAACACCATATGGAATAAATTGTAATGCATCAGATAAATGAGCGTATTTATACTTTTCGACCTCATCTCCAAAGAATTCTTTCATCCAAGGATAGGTAAAGAACTCCATGCTCATTGAATGTATTTCAGCTGATTCACTAGTTGGGAAATAGTATTCTGGAACACTGTAATTTCTACTGCTATAAACTTGGAAAGCGTGACCAGCTTCGTGTGTTAAAACATCAATATCATCTGATGTTCCATTGAAATTAGCAAAGATAAATGGGGAAGAATAGTCCTCGATAAACGTACAATATCCTCCAGCTTCTTTTCCTTTCTTTGCTTCTAAATCCATAAGTTCATGATCTAACATAAACTGAAAAAATTCACCAGTCTCATTAGATAACTCTTGATACATTTTCTTTCCGTTTTCAATAATCCATTCTGGCGATCCCTTAGGCGTAGCATTGCCGGAAGGGAACACAAAGCTTTCATCATATGCCTTTAGTTTATCGACACCAATTCGATTTGCATGTTTTTTATACAAATTCGTTGCTATTGGGACTATAACATCACGTACTTGTTGTCGGAACACTTCTACCATGGTTGCATCATAATCCACTCGTTGCATACGTAAATAGCCAACTTCAATAAAATTGTCATATCCAAGCTTTTCTGCGATTTCATGGCGGACTTTAACTAAATCGTCGTAAATACGATCTAATGTTTCTTCATTTTCTATATAGAAACCCTGCGCTGCATTCATTGCGTCTTTACGTACATTTCTATCTTTATGCTGTGCGAAAGGCCCTAATTGAGCCAAAGTATATTTTTTGCCTTTGAATTCGATATCTGCAGAAGCAATTAATTTAGAGTACTCCGAAGTAAGTTTGTTCTCCTGTTGCAGTAAGGGTATAATCTCTTTTGAGAATGCTTTTACCTCACAAGCTGCTAAATCAAAAAGCTGTGAACCATATTCTTTCCGTAAATCTTCTTCATGCGGTGATTCGAATAATGCTTTATAGAAGCTTGTCACCATTTCTTGTATTTCTGGTTCAATTAGGTCAAAGTGGTCCCTTTCTTGTTGATAATATTCATCCCTTGTGTCAATAGAAGCTCGAATAAATACGAGATTAGACATTGTATAAAGGTTATTTCTTAATTGATTAATTTCATCAATCGCTTTTATCGCATGTTTCACATCAGGTGCACTTTTAAAAACGTCCACTAATTGTTGAAATTTTTCTTTACTCTTTTCGATATCTGGTCGTTCATAGGTGTAATCTTCAAATGCTAGCATGATATGTCCCCCTTTTTTCTTTATAGTAACTCTTTTCGACATTTGTTAATGAGATTCCTTGTTATGGATATAATAAATTTTATTAGATAAATTGTTTGTCTACAATAATTGTGGACTTTAATTTAGACGTCAATTGACTTTCTAAACATTCAATTGTAGACTTAACTTAGAGAATTTTATTTTTGTGATGAGGTGAAAGATATGGTCGAATCAGTAATAACGATTGGGGCTATTTTGACAGCGGTAACAGCAATTGCGAGTATTTTCTTAGTTAGAATGTCTTCTAAAAAATCGCATGCTGGATACTATCCAAATTTTTTATTAGCAATAGTAGGTTTATTATTAGTTCTCGTTTCTTCAGTTGCACCAAAAGTTGATATTATGGGGGCAGGTTTTGGCGGACTTGGTATCGCTTGTTTATTTGCTTCCGCACTAGGCTTTATAATTTCATCCGTAATGGATTCCTATAAGAACGCAGAAGCCTAAAGAAAAAAGCAGACGCTGTTAATGACAGACTCTGCTTTTTTCCTTTTTATAGAGTGCCGAGAAGATGAGCAATAGTAGGCTACCACCAAAAAGTGGTAACTCATAGATGAGTGCCCGGAATTCGTGTGAGAAGTAGAAAAAGGTAACTCATAGACGAGATGAGTGCCCAAAATTCGTGTGAGAAGCAAAAAAGGTAACTCATCAGCGTCATGAGTGCCCAAAATTCGTGTAAGAAGCAAAAAGGGTAACTCATAGATGAGATGAGTGCCCAAAATTCATGTGAAAAGCAGAAAAAGGTAACTCATAAACATTATGGTTAAGCTAATAGAAATAGAGGGGAAATAGAAAAGAGATGCTCATCAATTAGAGCGCCTCTTTAAATTAATCTAACAGTGTGGTCTGTCCGTTTTCTTGTTTTACTTTTCTTTGTTTTAGTAATCTTCCTAATGCACGTTTAAAGGCAGCTTTACTAATTTGGAAAGTAGCTCTTATTTCTTCTGGATCACTTTTATCGTGAAAAGGAATGGAACCATGATTATCCTTTAAATGTTGCAGAATTAAGTTTGCGTCCTCATCCAGACTATCTTGTTTCAATGGTCGCAAGGAAATATTGATGGAACCATCTTCTTTTACTGCAATTACTCTTCCTTCAACTATTTGTCCGACTCGTGGCTCTTCCTTTCTTTCTGTATAATGGATAAAACCGCGATATCCTTCGGTCGTTAGTAATGCAGCTCCTTCTTTTTCTGTGTGATAAACCGTTCCACGAACTTGATCATGCATAATGTGTTCAGGAGCAGCAAAAACTTCATTTGCAATAATATCTTCTGTAGCTGGCACTGCTAATAAGCGACCTTTTTTATCTACTTTAAGAGTGATAAATAAGCGATCGCCTGATTTTGGCCACGTCTCTCTATATAATGGTAAGTCGTCTTTAGAGACGAGTATATCTTTTACGATACCAATAGATACAAAAACACCTAACCTCGGAATGACACCTACGACTTCTGCCCAATCATATATACCAACTGTAATAAATGGTAAGCGAGCAGAGGCAATTACTTTTCCTTGCTTATCGGTATAGAGAAAAACATCAACTTCTTGATCAATCTCTAATTGTTCTTCTGTTTCCTTATTGTGTAGTAATGCTTCTTCTCCAAATGCAGTAAGTACATATCCCGTATCTATTTTTCGTAGTACTTTCATTGTAATAATGGAGCCTAGTGGCAATTCAGTTTGCATGCACAACAATCCTTTCTTTGTTTGGTTTTATGTATGGATTGGAAAAAGGGTACCCTTCTTAAAAGAGTACCCTTTTATAGTTAAAGTAACACTTTATAATTTTTTCATTCTAAGATTAATCTTCATTTTTTATATTATTTACCGCGGTTATTTTCCTACTTGATGTTTCTACTTAAGCAATGTAAGCCCTACCTGCTCTTACATCCTTGCGACCCCTTAGTCGCGCCAGTGTGAATAAGCATCTTCCCTAAAACATAGCAGAATGCCAGATCATCACTAAATGTTACCTCTTAACTAATACATTATGAAGCAACCTAGATTATTTGTCAAGGGTATCTTATCTGACTCTTGACGTTATATGGTAAACTAATAGGAGAGTACTATGATAGATGGAGATGTTTAAATGAGTTTGTTTATTGAGGTTATTATGCCAATTATGGCAGTTTTTGCATCGGGATTTATATTACAGCGTATTCGCTTATTAGATGTGAAATCTGTATCTGCTGTTTGCTTATACATATTAACGCCAGCTTTAGTTTTTGTAACGTTATATGATGCAACTTTCGATAGTGGCTTTGTAATTATAGTAATTTATATGTTCGCACTATTTTTCATTATGGTTTTTATAAATAAAGTATTAGCAAAACTATTCGGATGGAATTCGAATAAAGAAAGTGCCGCCATTTTAGCAACAGGATTTATGAATTCTGGAAATTACGGATTGCCAGTAGTTTTGTTTAGTATAGGGCCAGCAGCCGTTCCATATGCGATATTTATTATGGTTGTTCAAGCCTTGCAGAATAATTTTTTTGGTGTATATTATGCGTCTCGCAGTACAAGTGGTATGAAAAAGGCAATGAAAAATGTCCTGAAAATGCCTACTACATATGCAGCAGTTTTCGCATTCATCTGTTCTTGGCTGTCGATAACTATACCTGATTTTATTCATTCTACCTTAACGATGGTTGGTGATGCGGCAATTCCGGTTATGATGATCATGTTAGGAATGCAATTAGGGTCATTAATTGGGTTGAAGTTAGATTGGCAAGTTGTTGTATCATCGGTATCATTAAAAATGATTATTGCACCTTTGATTGCTTGGTTATTCGTTAGTATTATTGATGTAGACCCATTAATTGCAACTGTGCTTATAATTATTTCAGCAATGCCGACTGCGGCAACGACAACAATGTATGCTATTGAATTTGATACTGAGCCAGAGTTAGTATCCAGTATTACCTTTATTTCAACAATCGTAAGTGTTATCACATTAACCATACTTCTAAATATTATTACTTAAATGTTTTTTTATTTGAATGATTGGGTATTGTAAGAAACAAAGGCAAAAGGAAAGGATGGATTGCCATGTTACGTACAATATTAATGATCATTGGTGCTATTGTAGTAATCAGCTTTATTATATCGTTGATTTAAAATACACAGAGAAATATCCCAGTTAGAGACAATCATTCGTCTTTGCTGGGATATTATATTTATTATCCAAATAAATTTAGAACGCCAATACTTATTAAAATTGCTGGCGGTAAAAATGACAGTCTGCGAAGTTTCTGGTTTTTAGAGAGAAAACTGCCTAATTGAATACCGCATTTCAAGAATAATCCACTCATCACAGCAGTTAAAATTGCTGTGGTGAAAGGTGGATAGCCAAGCATTGCAGCCCCAATTCCAGCGCCAAAAGCATCTAATGCAAGTGCTAGCCCTAACAAGAATGCTTCGCCAACCGTAATCACTCCTGATTTATCTAAATCTGCATTATCTGGTGTTGACATCACTGTTTTAAGATTTTCTAACTTTGATGGATCATGTAATTCCTCTGAGTGCTTAGAATCATTTTTGGAACGAAATATATTGATAAGAGAGAAAATCCCAAGGAAAATTAATATACTACCACCTAACATACTCGTAATCTTCGTAGATAAAATATTGCTTAATAACTCTCCAATTGTCATCGAGGTGTAGACAATGCATCCTGAACAAATCATAATTATTAAAATTGCAATAAACGGAACTTTTATTTTACGCATTCCGTATGTGATTCCAACGCCTAATCCGTCCAAGCTAACTGCCATAACAAGTAAGAGCATTCCAGCATATATCAGCATGATGAACATCCTCTTTCGTAATAAAACTCGGTGTTTTGTAGTTTATAATATGGTTATGGAGACGATGGTGTGATTGCATCATGCCGTACAGTTTGAGGAAAATATGTTACAGTAAACAATGAAATAATATAGATAATAATTATCTTCGAAATGAGGAGTACATAAATGAGTAAAACAGTAGTCTTAGCAGAAAAGCCATCCGTAGGTCGAGATATTGCAAAAGTGCTCGGATGCCATAAAAAAGGAAATGGATTTTTAGAAGGATCAAAGTATATTGTAACCTGGGCTTTAGGGCATTTAGTTACATTGGCAGATCCAGATATGTATGATAGTAAATATAAAACATGGCGAATGGAAGATTTACCAATGCTTCCAGACCATTTGAAGCTTGTGGTTATGAAAAAGACTGGGAAGCAATTTCAGTCGGTAAAAACTCAACTAAACCGTCAAGATGTTGTAGAAATTGTTATTGCTACAGATGCTGGTAGAGAAGGGGAATTAGTAGCTCGGTGGATTATTGAAAAAGCAAGAGTGAAAAAGCCAATTAAGCGTCTTTGGATTAGTTCGGTGACAGAGAAAGCAATAAAAGATGGATTTAAACAATTAAAGCCTGGAAAGAATTATTGGAATTTATATCAATCCGCTGTAGCACGCTCGGAAGCCGATTGGTATGTCGGACTTAATGCTACACGAGCATTAACAACGAAACATAATGCTCAACTTTCTAGTGGTCGTGTGCAAACACCTACACTGGAAATGGTATCGTTAAGAGAACAAGAAATCAAAAATTTCCAACCGAAAAAATTCTATCAATTAGAAGCAAAAACAACCAAAGGTCATCGTTTTCTATGGAAGAATGATGAAAACCAAAACCGCATCTTTTCTAAAAATGAGGCAATTAAGTTAGAAGAAAAATTAAGTAATAAACAAGCTACGGTAGTCCATGTAGATAAAAAACTAAAAAAGAAACATGCTCAAGGATTATATGATTTAACGGATTTACAACGGGATGCGAACCGTATATTCCAATTTTCGGGTAAGCAGACATTGTCCGTAATGCAGAAGCTATATGAACAGCATAAACTAGTAACGTATCCTCGCACAGATTCAAGGCATTTATCTACTGATATTGTATCTACTTTAAAGGATCGTGTGAAAGCATGTGGTGTAGATGAATATGCAAAAATAGCAAATACCATTTTAAATAAAGAATTACGATTGAATAAATCAGTTGTAGACAATGCAAAAGTAACAGATCATCATGCGATTATTCCAACGGAAGTTCCAGTTGTTTGGACTGCATTAGATGATAAAGAAAAAAAGATCTATCATTTAATTGTACAAAGATTTCTGGCAGCTTTGTCAGATCCTATGGAATATGAGCAGACAACAATTACGATTGATATTGCAGGCGAACAATTTATAGCGAACGGCAAAGTAACGAAAAGACTCGGATGGAAAGAAATTTATAAACATAACGATGAAGAAGATGAAATACAACCATTAAACGTTACTAAAGGAAGTAAACTAACATTAAAAGTTGAATTAAAAGAGGGAGAAACAAAGCCACCGGAACGTTTTACAGAAGGTACCATTTTGCAAGCGATGGAAAATCCAACTCGCTATATGGGTACGAATAAAAAAGAATTGGTAGATACGATTAAAGAAACGGGTGGTATAGGTACCGTAGCAACTCGTGCAGATATTATTGAGAAACTATTTATGAATAGCTATATAGAATTAAAAGGAAGAAATATTTATTTAACACAAACGGGTCGCCAACTTCTAGATCTCGCACCAGAAGAATTGCGTTCTCCTTTGTTAACTGCAGAATGGGAACAAAAATTATCTCTGATTGCGGAAGGTAAATTGAAGAAAGATCAATTTATAAAAGAAATTAAATCATATACAAAAGAAGCAGTTACAGAAATTAAGCAAAGTAGTGAAACGTTCAAACATGATAATATGACTGGAACAAAATGTCCAAAGTGCGGAAAACTTATGTTAGAAATTAAAAATAAACACGGAAAGAAATTGGTATGCCAGGACCGCTCATGTGGAGGTAAGAAAAATATTGCCAAGTTTACGAATGCACGCTGTCCAAACTGTCATAAACGATTAGAACTTCGTGGAGAAGGTGAAGGACAAATATTCACTTGTAAGTGTGGACATCGTGAAAAATTATCTACATTCCAAGCTAGAAAAGAGAAAGAGAAAAAACAACGTGTGTCAAAGAAAGATGTGAAGAAATATTTGAATAAACAAGATGAAGGATTTAAAAATAATGCCTTAGCTGACGCTTTAGCTAAACTAAAAAATGATGAATAAAGTATGAAAAACTGTCTCGTATAGAGGCAGTTTTTTTTATGGGAAAATAACGGATTTATCCTATTTTTAGAAATATTTTAAAGATGATACTAATTACTTAGTTCTTTTTGACTGATTTTCTTTGAATTTAAGATAAAAACAGTGCTATTCTACTCTACGAAAGGATTGGATTTGTCGATATAATATGAAGATATAATGGGATTTTTCTGATTTTGAAGTGGGGTGTTTGAATGGCTTTACATTCAATTGATTTACAAATGAGTAATGTTCATGAGCAAATTTATAACTTAAATTATCAAATGAATCAGAGAAGAGAAGACTTAGAGCGGTTAGAACAAGTAATTAGCGATGTAGAAATATATCAGCAAGAATATGATCAAAGTAAAAAACATTGGGAACAACCATCATTGACTCGGACTACATGGACAGGAGACTTTGCGGAACAATTTGAATCTATGCGACAAGAAAACATCCGGGAAAGCTATCATCATGTTTCAAGGATTCAATTAGAACAGATTTTACATACACTTTTGAAAACTAAGGATACATTATGTTCAGAAATTGCTGTATTAGAATCTGATATTAAACATCAAGAATTTCGATTGAATGATCTAGAAGTGATGAAGCGAGAGGAGCAGTATACATAGATGAATGAGATTAAATTAGATGTTGCGCAAGTTGAGCAAAAACTTTTATTCTTAAATGAAACAATTGCAAATTTACATATTGACATTCAAGAACCGCCTGTTGGACAAAGTCTTATGAACTTTTCAGAAAAAATCAATGAAATTAACCAAAATATGAAGCAAATATTTCAAACGTATCAGCAACTAGCTGAACAACATGTGAAATCAACTAAATTGGTAGTAGAATCCCTAGAAGAAGCAGAAAAAAATTCGGCAAAAAACTTTAATATATAAAGGTTATATCAGTAGGGATACCTTCATCATACAATATTTTAAATAAATATTGGTGGAGGTAAGTTATGATTAGTATTAGTCTATGTATGATCGTGAAAAACGTTTTTGTGATGAAATAATAATTGTAGATACTGGATCAATAGATAGTACGATTGATATAGCGAAACAATATACAGAAAAAATTTTTGAGTTTGAATGGGTCGATTCTTTTGCAAAAGCTAGAAACTTTTCATTTTCAAAGGCAACTAAGGACTATATTCTAGTTTTAGATGCAGATGATATTATAGATGATAAAAATATAGAAGCAATAATAAGATTAAAGAATAAACTTGAATCAACTTATGATGTCGTAACGATGAAATATATTACTGCTACAGATGAATATGGTAACCCTACATTCTCCTTTAAACGCCATCGCTTAGTGAAACGTTCAAGGAATTTTTTATGGTATGGTAATGTTCATGAATATTTGGCTGTAAATGGTAAAGTATTAGATACCGAGATTTCAATCATTCATCAACCAAATTTTTCAGATAAAAAAGATAGCGATAGAAATATTAAAATTTATGAGAAAATGAAAAAAGTGAAATTGAGTTTACGGCGAGGGATTTATTTTATTTTGCAAACGAATTGAAAGATCATAAACGTTTTCAAGAAGCGATTGATAAGTATTTAGAATTTCTAATGACAAGAGAAGGTTGGATAGAAGATAATATTCGTGCATGCATTTATATGGCAAATTGTTATCGAATACTTGAAAATCCCGAGAGAGAAATTGATTGTCTCCTACAATCTTTGGCATTTGATATACCGAGGCCAGAGGTTTCTTGTCGTTTAGGAGATTTGTATAAAGAGAGATTGCAATATCAAAAAGCGATTGTTTGGTATAAGCTAGCCCTGGAGAAGGAAGCTGAGAATAATATGGGTTTTCAATTGAAGGACTACTCTACTTGGTATCCTCATTTACAATTATGTGTTTGTTATTGGTATACTGGGGATAAGGACCTTTCGAAATATCATAACGGAAAAGCAAAAGAATACCGACCTAATGATAAAAGAATTTTATCAAATGAACAGCTTTTAAACACTTGTGTAACAGACAGTGAGAGAACCCGCCCTACTGAATGAAGTCTCACTTAAAGAAAAATAAGTAGTTAAACAGAAAAATGACCACTTTCAAGAATGAGTGGTCATTTTTTCTATGTGTGCCCTGCAGGGGAGGAAACTTGGTGGTGAAAGTCCACTACAGGCTTGGCAGTAGGAACTGTTAGCGAAAGGCAAGGTGGCTATCGTGAGGTAGTGGCTGAAGGAAGCCGGACGCAAACTCCTGAACTGACGAACAGAAATTAGATAGAAGGCTGGATTAGGTCGGATAAGTCTGCATATCAAGACAAAGTCCAATACTGCCCGAAACCTATACAGTAAATCTAACAGTTATACGGGAGGAAAGTTTTCACTCTTACCGGGGGAGGTCTTGTGAAGGTGCAGTGGGAGTTGAATGATAACGAACCAGCACAACCAAGATGGTGACATCTTAGTGAATCACAAGAAGTCAGCAGAGGTCATAGTAATGCTAACGGCCAAAACATGTACATTCATATATACAATTACAATGAGAGTCGGGTTTATGATTATGATGATTTGAAGAATGATGGTGAGAATTTCGCCTTTTTGAATAATAAATTTTGTCTTGATTTCTTCTATTATCGTTGTGGTTATTCAATTTAATCCTCCTTAAAAATTTCTCTATATTTATGTATAGAGAAAAATGTAATAGAAGGTAAGGGGGAATTACTCAACTATAATAGAAATAGGTAAAAATCTAAATAGCTTCAAACCAAAGAAAAGGGCTAATCAGTTAAGATTAGCCCATTATCTTATGTTAATTTATAAAATTAAGCAGCGGTGTATAAACTTACGAAGTTATCTAGCCATGTCTAGCTCCAGCGCCCAGAAACTAGGTGACTTCACGAAATCACCCTATAATAAAGAAGACTGCCGAATGTTCTTTGTGAGGCATAGTCGCACTTATGCCATGGTGAAAAGAAGACTGCCGAATGTTCTTTGTGAGGCATAGTCGCACTTAAGCCATGGTGAAAGTCATCATCGGGTTCGTCGCCTCACCGTGATTCCTATATCTCAAAGGAAAGAGGAAGTTCGACATCCGTCGAACCACCCCCTAAAGAATAGGGGCGCGCTCCCTTCGTTTTCTATACGGGCGCTTGCGCTTTTGTTCGTTTATATTTAGACACCTTTGTAATGATACTCATCTTCTACATTATTATCACCATCTAATATCTGCACTGTACTAGGTGTGTTTTCCTTTGCCATTTGCGTTGCAGCACTAACCGCTTCGTCTTTCGAATCATATAATTCCTCGGGTGCTACATTTTCTAATTTTATAAACCATCCAGTTGCATCTACGTTTGGTGTTACAGTATATAATCTCATCAAATAATTCTCCTTTAATCTATGAAGTTAGTTAAAATATACCCATATATAACTATCATTAAACGAAAAAGGTAACCATTGATAATTAGAACTAATTTTCAAATAAATATATACAAATTTAAGATTTTCCTATATAATTCTCAAAAAGGAACATTAAAGGAAATTTTCCGTTAATAATGGAGGGATGCAGAATGATAGATATAAATCAACAACTATCGGATTTAACGGATGAAATTATCAGCAATCGAAGGTTTTTACATGAAAATCCCGAGCTGAGTCATAATGAGAAGGAAACTTCAGCCTTTGTACAGCGTAAATTACACGAGTATGGTATTAACTTTGAGGCAGACTTTTCTGGATATGCCGTTTTAGGAATTATAAAAGGTAACAAACCTGGAAAAACAGTTGCATTAAGAGCTGATATGGATGCACTTCCTATTCAAGAGGAAACCGATGTATCTTTTAAATCAAAAAAAGCAGATATCATGCATGCATGTGGACATGATGCACATACAGCTATGTTGCTAGGAGCGGGGTATATTTTAAAACAAATGCAAAAAGATTTAGAAGGAACAATCCTTCTTGTATTCCAACCTGCAGAAGAAGATGCTCCAATAGGTGGTTCACAAGCAATGATTGATAGCGGAGTATTTTCTACATATGAGCCAGATGTAATATTCGCTCAACATGTATGGCCATTTTTAAAGCCTGGATTAGTTGGGGTGCATGATAAAGAAGTGATGGGTGCATCAGATCGTTTTAAGATAACACTTGAAGGTAAGGGTGGACATGCAAGTATGCCACATCAAACCAGTGATGCTGTAATTGCAGCTGGCCATTTAATTACTTCTCTACAGACGATCGTTAGTAGAAATTTAGATCCTATGGAAGCCTCCGTAGTTACGATTAGTATGTTAGAAGCGGGAAGTGTTCCGAATATCATTCCAAAAACAGTTACGTTACAAGGTTCTATTCGCACATTTCAACCACATATTCAAAAACGATTAAAAGAACGCTTTTTTGCAATTACCAATCAAATAGCTGAAGCATTTGGGACGAAAGCTGAAATTGATTATCAGGAAGGATATCCTGCAACTATTAATACTCCAAAATGGGCGGAAATTGCTCGCCGTTCTGCTCAAACAGTGTATGGCGAATCTGCAACACCAGATTTGAATCCGGCTCTAGCTGGAGAAGATTTTGGGAGGTTTTTACAAAAGTATCCAGGAGCTTTTATTTGGTTAGGTACTCAAATAGAGAATGAAAATGAACAAGCACCACTCCATGACAGTAAATTCCAAATTGATGAGCGAGCATTACCAAAAGGGACCAAATTGTTAGTTCAATTAGCACTCGATGCTTTAAAGGAGTTGAAGCAGGAGGAAGATTATGTCTGAATTTATTCACAATCTAACTCAACAATTAGCTCAATGGCGTAGAATGTTTCATTCTTATCCAGAACTTGGATTTACAGAATATTTAACTACTTACCGCATAGGAAAAATGTTAGAGGAATGGAATTATTCGTTGTTTGTTGGTAAAGAAGCTCTTGATTCTGATGCTCGAGTAGGTATACCAAATACTACCTTACTAACTCATTTTGAACAAAAGGCAAAAGAGCATGGTGTAGAAGATTCTTGGCTTTGTAAAATGACTGGTGGAAATACGGGACTAGTAGCTACCTTTGATACTGGTAGACCAGGCAAACATATTGCTCTTCGATTTGATATAGATGCTTTACCAATAAATGAATCCACACATCAATCTCATATACCAGCAAGCGAAGCGTTTAATTCCATAAATTCAAGAGTGATGCACGCATGTGGTCATGATGGCCATATAACGATTGGGTTAGGTGTTGCCAAGTATATCTATGAACATCAGAGTCAGTTAGTTGGGAAATTTACCTTCTTATTCCAACCGGCCGAAGAGGGCGGTCGAGGAGCATTAGCGATGACGAAAAAAGGCTGGTTAGCGGGTGTTGATCGTTTTTATGCTGGTCATATTGGAATAAAAGAAATGCCGGTTGGAACTGTTGCTGCAACTGTTAAAGGATTTCTTGCTTCTACTAAACTGAATGTTCGTTATCATGGAAATGCATCACATGCTGGAATAAATCCGGAAGCAGGAAAAAATGCACTACTTTCTGCGTCATCAGCGGCAATACATCTATATGGTATACCTAGACATAGTGCAGGAACAACTCGAGTAAATGTTGGTAAATTAGAAGCGGGAATTGGTAGAAATATAATTCCTGATGAAGCTTTTATGGAGATCGAGGTGCGCGGAGAGACAAAAGAATTAAATAATTATATGGCAGATCATGCCAAAAGAATCATAAATGCTGCTGCTGAAATGCATGATACGAAATGTGAAATAACTACTGTTGGATCAACAGAGAAAATGAGTTGTAGTTCATCCATAATAAATGATATTAAAAATGCTTGTGAAAAAAGTAAGTATGTCAAAAATGTCATATCAGAAACATCGGTTTCTGGATCTGAAGATGCTAGTTTTATGATGAATGAAGTACAAAAACATGGTGGACAAGCAACATATATGCTGTTTGGTACCAAATTAGATTATCCGCATCATCATCCGTCTTTTGATTTTCAGGAAGAGGTATTACCAGTTGCTGTTGATACGTTTACTAGAATAATAGAACAAGAAAATACGTATGTGCTGAATAGAGGTAGATAATGTGAAAATAAAAATTGGAGTTATTGGACCTTCCGATTCCGTGAATCAAATAATGGCTGTGGCAAAAGAATTTCCAAATACTGAAATTACCCCTTTTACGTATAATCATTTAGAAGATATACAAACCATTATTCAAGAAAATGATGTACGGGTGGATCAATGGTTTTTTTCAGGTATTTTAAATTACAGTTATGCCATTGAAAAGAATTTTGTTTCGTATCATAATGCTTTATATCCAAATATGAGTGGATCAACTTTCTTTGGTACATTATTAGAGGCGCAATTAGAAAACAATCAAGTGTATAAACGTATTAGTATGGATACGATCACCAATGAAGAAGTAGAGAAAATAGTTTCTTATTATCGACTGGAAGAAATAAATTATTTTAATCGTCCATTTCAATCCTATGCAGGTCAAAATGATGAGGTAGAGTTTCATGAAGAATTATTTAAACAAGGCAAAACCGATATTGCGATAACTTTTATATGGGAAACATACAATGAGCTAAAAAGAAAAGGTATTCCAGTATTCCGTGTAACCCCCTCTTATTTATCAATCGAGCAAACTTTTCGGATATTAATTGAACGGGCAAAAACCTCTCGTTATAAAAATGCACAACTAGCAGTAATTGGCTGTCAAGTAAATATGAGTACATCAGTCGAAGACATTCATTATTCATTTCGAATGAAACATAAAGAAATAGAACTTCGAAGAACGCTCTTATTTATTACCGAAAAAGTTCATGGTTCATTATTGCAAATTGGAGATGGATTATTCTTAATATTCACTACCAGAGGTGAAATTGGACCACAATCGGAGGCGGAATTATTAAGTGTAATTCATGATGTAAAAGAACAAGAAGATATGGAACTATTGATTACAATTGGTTATGGAGAAACGGTTTCCCAGGCGGAGCAGCATGTTCGTAAAGGATTTCATCATCAAAAAGATCAACACATTGCCTCTATTGTCATCATTGATGAAGACGAAACTATCACAGTGAAACATGGAGACGATACATCTGTTTCCTATAAAACTATCGAATTAGGGGAGAGCTGGCGCACTAAAATCCAACATACAGGTGTAAGTCCAGGTGTAGTCCATAGAATATTCTCCTATAGCAAGCGATATAATCATGAGCAATTTACAGCTCAAGATTTATCACGATGGCTAAAAGGAACAGATCGAAATGCGAGAAGGATTATTACATTGTTAGAAAAAGCGAATATCATCGAACAATGTGGTGAAATCCAATCTGGAATACGTGGCAGACCACGTAGAGTTTTTAGTTTTAAAGAAAATGAAATATAGAAATAAAGGGGGAAATTAGATTGGCTAAGAAAAAGAACACAGGAATGACAAGATTTTTAAATGGAGTTGAACGAATAGGTAATAAACTTCCTGATCCATTTATTTTATTTATTGCATTGGCAGCTCTTGTTGTTGTAGCTTCATGGGTAATTTCATTATTTGATGTAACTTTTGTAGTGCCTGGTGATGAGTCAGAGGAATTAGCAATTAAGAGCCTTCTTTCTACTGAAGGAATTCAATATATTTTATCAGATACATTAAATAATTTTGTTGGATTTGCACCTCTAGGTATTGTATTAACAATGATGCTAGGTATTGGATTAGCAGATAAAGTAGGACTTATTGAAACAGGAATAAAAAGCACCATATTAAAAGCACCGAAATCACTTGTTACGTATGCGATTGTACTTACGGGTATTTTAGGTAATATAGCCTCCGATGCGGCTTTTGTTATTATCCCGCCTCTAGCAGCAATGGTGTTTTATAATCTCGGTCGCCATCCACTTGCAGGACTAGCAGCTGGATTCGCTGGTGTTGGAGCGGGATTCACTTCCAATTTAATTGTAACAGGAACCGATGCGTTGCTAGCTGGGATTTCGACAGAAGCAATTCGAACGGTAAATGAGAATATATCTGTAACTCCAGTTGATAACTGGTACTTCATGATGGCATGTACATTTATTTTAACGTTTGTTGGTGGTTTCATAACAGAAAAAATTGTCGAGCCACGATTAGGAAAATATGAAGGAAGTGCTGGAGAAGAAGTAAAAGAAGCTACTTCTTTAGAAATAAGAGGTTTGAGAAATTCGATTATCGCTTGTGTGATCTTTGTTGCATTACTGGTTATTGCAATTTTGATTCCAAATTCTCCTTTAACTGGTGAAGATGGAAGTATTGTTCCTTCGCCATTCTTAACTGGAATCGTACCAATTCTATTATTACTATTTGTTGTTGCAGGTGTTACGTATGGGGTTACGGTTGGAAAAATAAAATCATCCAGAGACGTAGGTTCTTTTATGGGAGAATCAATGAAAGATATGTCTGGTTTTATCGTATTAGTATTTGCAGCTTCTCAATTTATTGCTTACTTTAGTTGGACGAATATGGGTGCCTGGATAGCAATTAGTGGTGCTGAATTCTTACAATCTATTGGAATGACAGGAATTATAGTAATACTAGCATTTGTTTTATTTACTGCGATTCTTAACTTGTTTGTATTTAGTGGTTCGGCACAATGGGCTTTAGAAGCACCAATTTTTGTACCGATGTTCTATTATTTAGGATACAGTCCAGCATTCGTGCAAGCAGCTTATCGTATTGCTGATTCTTCTACAAACGTAATCACTCCAATGAATCCATATATGATTATCGTATTAGGTTTTGTTCGACAGTATGATAAAAAAGCTGGACTAGGAACAATCATTGCATTGATGCTTCCATATACTATTTTCTTCTTAATTACATTTACTATCATGTTACTAATTTTTTACTTTGCTGGTATTCCATTTGGACCAGGTGTAGATGTAAATGTTTAACGATAAGTAATGAAATGGTTTACTTCTTTTTTGAAAACCCTTATCATTTAAAGTGAACATTGTTTAATGAGTAAGGAGGTAAATCCATCTATGGCTTTTGTCATACTTGACCCTTGTAGAGGTGAAAAAGCAGGGGAATGCGTTAGTGTATGCCCTGTTGATTGTATAGAAGAAGGCGTAAAACAGTTTTACATTGATCCGGATATTTGTATTGATTGTGGAGCTTGTAAAGCAGTATGTCCTGTATCTGCCATTGAAGAGGAATATGATCTAACTCCTAATCAAGAAAAATATTTAGAAGAGGCAGAAGAATTTTTCGCCA
Source organism: Oceanobacillus iheyensis HTE831 (assembly GCF_000011245.1). Classification (NCBI taxonomy): domain Bacteria; kingdom Bacillati; phylum Bacillota; class Bacilli; order Caryophanales; family Bacillaceae; genus Oceanobacillus; species Oceanobacillus iheyensis. Next base: position 2,638,750 of record NC_004193.1, on the reverse strand, counting down.
ATAGATAAATAATAAAAACCGCAAGCGCAGTTTATAGGAAAACGTGCGCTTGCGGTTTTTGTTACGTTTCATTCTCTTCTTCTATTGCTAGCTTACTGGCAATCCAACGTTTTGCTGTTTCCTCATCAACATCGTATACTTTTCCCGCACGTAATAATTCTCCATGATAAGCAGTCTGTACATTCATTTTTACTTTCATAATAACTCTCCTTTTTGTTTTGACTCTGTGATTACTTCTTCTAAAGCTTTTTGGATAGAAGTAGTAGGTCGATTGCAGTGAAAGTTGGAGCATACATAATAGGTTGTTTGTCCATTAACTTTTTTATAATTCTCCCCATTAGGTAATAACGTGGCTAAAGAGCTAGACTCTGTTGCCGAGATAATATGGATATTTGGTAGATAACGCTTTCTAATATGATTAAAGAATGCTTCCGTATTTTCCCCGATGATAATGACTTGCTTTGTTTGATCTTGTTGTAAAAATAGATTTCGCATAAAGAAAGAGGCTCCACTAGGTTCATCCTGAAGTTCTCTATAGAAAGTATACATCATCGTATCAACATACGAATAATAACTCATCTCTCCAGTTAGGTTTGCTAATCTTGATAGTTGAATGCTAGCAAGACTATTGCCTGATGGTATAGGACTATCGTAGATTTCCTTTTCCCTGGATATTAATTGCTCCGCATCATTCGCTACAAAAAAGAAACCACCATCGTTACTATCCCAGAAAAGCTTGATCATATCGTTAGCAATTGTTTTTGCCTTTTTAAGGTGATCTATTTCCATCGTAGCTTGATGTAACTCGATATAGCCCCATAGGATAGCTGCATAGTCATCAAGAAATCCTTTCGTATTTGTTTTTCCTTGTCGATAATTTGCAAACCATCGATTATCTTTTATTAATATATCGCTTAAATTCTTCATAGTATTTATAGCATGATTAATCCAGTTTTCTTCTTGGAAAACGCTTCCTGCCTTAGCGAGTGCAGCAATCATATACCCATTCCAACTCGTAAGAATTTTATCATCTGTTGCAGGTGCTGTGCGGAGTAATCTTGCTTTTTGTAATTTATCTACACTCTTAGTCAATGTTGTTTTTACTTTCTCTACCTGAATTCCATAAGTGGATGCAAGTGACTCTAAAGAAATACCACTACGATAAGGTAGATTCTTTCCTTGGTGAACACCTACAGGGACAATTCCATAAGCTTCAGCGAACAAATCTCCTTCATCCTCACCCAATATGGAATATATTTCTTCCAGTGACCAGAGATAATATGCTCCTTCTTCTCCGTTTGAATCGGCACTTAATGAAGCATAAAAACAACCATTTTCAGCTGTCATTTCTCTTTTTACAAATTGGATAATTTCGTTAACCTTTAATTGATAAAATGGATCTTTTGTGATGAGAAACATATCCACACTAACATCTAATAAAAATGCTTGGTCATAAAGCATTTTCTCGAAATGAGGAAACATCCATTTTCTATCAGTAGCATAACGGAAAACCCCGAATCCTACATGATCCCATGTGCTACTTTGAAAAATTGACTTTAATGTCATGTCTACCATTTTTAATGCATTTTTGTCTCCGGTTTTGTAGTAATAATGAATTAAAAAAGATAGATTATGTGGTGAAGGGAATTTAGGCTCTTTATAAAAACCCCCATACGGATAATCAAATAATTCGTTCAACTGTTGATACGTTCTTACTGAATCTTCGCTAGTAAGTGACTCGTTACTTTTTTTACTAAGCGTATCTTGTAATGCATCTTCAACTTTTTTCATATATTCTGCTATTTGTTGTGGATCTTCAGCATACTTTTTTGCGATTGTAGGTAATATATCCATTAATCCCGGTAATCCATAATTTTGATGCTTTGGAAAATAAGTTCCGGCAAAGAAAGGAACTTGATCATCCGTCATAATAATGGTTAATGGCCAACCACCATGTCCAGTCATCATTTGGCATGCTTTCATATATAGTCCATCGATATCAGGTCTTTCTTCTCGATCTACTTTGATAGAGACATAATACTGATTCAATAATGCAGCAACTTCTTGATCCATAAAGGATTCCCGGTTCATGTTATGGCACCATGTACAACTACTGTAACCGATACTTAAAAAAATAGGTTTTTGTTCTTTTCTTGCTTTATTAAATGCTTTTTCTCCCCATGGATACCAATCTACTGGGTTATTTACATGTTGTAGTAAATAGGGAGAAGTTTCATTAATTAAATGATTATGGTGTCTTGAGAATTTCATGTGGACTCCACCTTTTTAATCGTCTACCTTCTATCATACGAAATAGAGAATAAGATTTCCAGAAACTTCACAATAACAGGGGATATTTTCTATTGCTATCAAAACGCTTTCATGATAATATTTATCTGAAACCGGTTCCATATTTTATTGAAGGAATGAATAAAAATGACAGTAACCATCAAAGATGTAGCTAAAGAAGCTGGTGTATCAGCTGCTACAGTCTCTAGAGTACTAAATAATAGTGGGTATGTATATGAAGATACTCGGAAGGCAGTCATGGAAGCGATTAATCATTTGCAATATAAGCCTAATGAAGTGGCGCGATCGTTATATAAACGTACTTCTAAGTTAATTGGGCTTGTACTTCCTGATATTACCAATCCTTTTTTTCCTGCATTAGCAAGAGGGGTGGAAGACAAGCTCCAACAGCTAGGCTATCGCGTTATTTTTGGGAATACGGATGGTGATGCTACAAAGGAAATGGACTATATTGATACATTTTTACAACATAACGTGGTTGGATTAATAGCTTCTGTTGATCGTTTACATCATGAAGTGCTAACTAATTTACGTGTGCCGGTTGTAACAGTCGATCGTACTACCGAAGAGCTTCCTGCAGTGTATGCAGACCATAAATCAGGAGGACGATTAGCTGCAGAAAAATTAGTACGATCGGCTTGTGAAAAAATAGTTGTTTTAAGAGGACCTCAAGACGCAAAACCGTTATATGACCGATTTCAATCAGCGACACAATATTTAAGTGAGAATAATGTTTCCTTCCATTATTTAGATTGTCAGCTATCTTTTGAAGATGGGAGACAGAAAGCAAAAGAACTATTTGATCAATTCCCTGATACAGATGGTATTATTGCTTGTAATGATTTAGTAGCTGCTGCAGTTTTACATGAGGCTGTAACAAGAGGAATTAGCGTACCAACTGATTTACAAGTAATCGGGTACGATAATATAACGATCAGTGAGATTGTTCATCCGAGTCTTACTACCATTCATCAGCCAACGTACGAGATGGGAATGAAAGCAGCAGAAATGATTATAAAACTTATCAGCAAAGAAAAACTAAATACGATACATGAACAATTACCTGTTTTCATAAAAGAAAGAAATTCAACAGTAAATGGAGGAATATAGATGGTAAACATAACTGTAGTGGGAAGCTCATCAATAGATTTAGTCGTAACAGCTCCAACAAGACCTAAAGCCGGAGAAACGATTATTGGTGATGATTTTCAAACGGTGCCAGGTGGTAAAGGTGCAAATCAAGCAGTAGCTGCATCTCGATTAGGAGCGAATGTATCTATGATTGGTAGAGTAGGAAAGGATACGTTTGGCGAAGAAATTTTAAGCAATTTACAAGAAAATAAAGTTTCTGTGGAATATGTGGAACCGGTTACCGATGTTGCTTCAGGAACTGCACATATTACGTTAGCAGAAGATGATAATAGCATTATTTTTGTAAAAGGTGCGAATGATTATGTTACACCAGACTATATAAAAAAATCGCTGGATAAGTTGATAAATGCGGACATTGTATTAATTCAACAAGAAATTCCTGAAGAGACGGTAGAGTTTGTAATTGAAACTTGTCATACATACGAAGTTCCAATTTTATTAAATCCAGCTCCTGCAAGAGAAGTGTCCAATCAAGTAATAGAACGTACCACTTATCTTACTCCAAATGAACATGAATTTTCGATTATGTTTGGCAATGAGAATAGAAGCGACGTATTAAAACGCTATCCCAATAAATTATTGATTACCGAGGGGAAAAATGGTGTACGTTACTTTGATGGTGAAGCAGAAATAGTTATTCCTTCTTATGAAGTAGTACCAGTAGATACAACAGGTGCAGGAGATACTTTCAATGCTTCTTTCGCAATAGCGATTGCAGAAGGAAGATCCTTAGAGGATGCAATTCGTTTTGCGAATAAGGCTGCATCGATATCAATTACAAAATTTGGTGCACAAGGCGGGATGCCAACTCGAACAGAGATGGAGGAATAAAGTATATGAAGAAAAAAGGTATGTTAAACAGCGAAATATCAAAAGTTTTATCAGATTTGGGACATACCGATCAAATTGTTATTGCCGATGCAGGCTTACCTGTTCCAGAAGGGGTTACAAAGATTGATGTAGCTTTGACCCCTGGTACTCCATCTTTTCTCGACGTACTAAAGGCAGTAAAAGCGGATATGGTCATTGAAGGAGTAACATTAGCTCGTGAGATAAAAGTAGATAATACAGAAAATCACAAGCAAATACAGGAAGTGATCAACGATATACCAATAACGTATGTAACCCATGAACAATTTAAAGCGTTAAGTAAACAAGCAAAAGCAATTATACGTACGGGAGAAATAACTCCTTACGCAAATTGCATATTACAATCGGGTGTTTTTTTCTGAAAAAGGAGTGATTAATAATGAAGATTGTCATGGAAAATATTCATAAATCTTTTGGCTCCAATAACGTGCTTGAAGGTGTAGATTTTTCACTTGAACCAGGAGAGATTCATGCATTAATGGGGGAGAACGGTGCCGGAAAGTCTACATTAATGAATATTCTTACTGGTCTATTCCCTTCAAATCAAGGTTCAATAACGATAGATGGCGTAAAAACTCAATATAAAGATTCTAAGGAATCGGAGCAAGCAGGAATTGCATTTATTCGACAAGAGTTAAATATTTTGCCACAGATGACAGTATTAGAGAATTTATTTATTGGTAAAGAAATGACTAATTCATTTGGATTTTTACGAGAAAAAGTAATGAAGGAAAAAGCTGAAGAGGTATTTAGTAGATTAGACTTTTCAATTCCATTTGACAAAGAAGCAGGCGAATGCTCTGTTGGGGAACAACAACTAATTGAAATTGCAAAAGCGCTGATGTTAGATGCCAAAATTATTATCATGGATGAACCAACTGCTGCTCTAACGGATAGAGAAATCGATAAGTTATTTGAAATTATGAAAGAGCTTACACAACAAGGTGTTGCATTGGTTTATATTTCGCATCGTATGGAAGAAATTTTTGCGATTTGTGATCGAATTACAGTAATGCGAGATGGGATATCGGTCAAGACTTCGTGGATTAAAGATACAAATTATAACGAGATTGTAAAACAAATGGTAGGAAGAGAATTGGATGAACGTTACCCAGAACGAACGCCAACATTTGGTAAGCCCGTATTACAAGTAAACAATTTTAGTCGTAAAGGTTATTTTAACGATATAAAATTCTCCGTAAGAGAAGGAGAAATACTTGGTGTATCCGGACTGATGGGTGCTGGCCGTACAGAGATTATGCGAGCCATATTTGGAATAGATGAAGTAGATCAAGGAGAAATACTGCTTGATGGAAAGAAACTTACCATTAAAGATCCGACAGATGCGATGAAAGCAGGATTGGCATTTATTACAGAAAATCGGAAAGATGAAGGACTTGTTTTAGACTTTTCGATTAGAGAGAATATTGGATTGTCGAATTTAAACAGTTTCTCTAATAAGGGATTTATCAAAGGTAAAGACGAAAAAGATTTTGTTGAGCTTATGATAAAGCGGTTACAAATTAAAACACAGACCCAAGAGCTGCCTGTAGGAAACTTATCTGGAGGAAATCAGCAAAAGGTTGTTATAGCAAAATGGGTAGGCACATCTCCTAGAGTATTGATCATGGACGAGCCTACCAGAGGAATAGATGTTGGTGCAAAGCGAGAAATTTATCAGTTAATGAATGAATTAACAGAGAGAGGCTTAGCTATCATAATGATTTCTTCTGATTTGCCTGAAGTACTCGGAATGAGTGACCGAATAATGGTTATCCACGAAGGAGAGATTTCAGGAGAATTAGTTAGAGAAGAGGCGACGCAAGAAAAAATAATGACATATGCTACAGGAGGGAATGGACATGAATAATAATAAAATGGCTTCGATGTGGCAAAAAGTAATCCCGTTAATAGCTTTAGTATTGCTAATAATCACTGTTACGATCATGAACCCGGCATTTTTAGATCCAGCTAATATTATGAATCTACTAAGACAAATTTCCATTAATGGATTAATTGCTTTTGGTATGACTTTTGTAATTCTAACAGGTGGAATTGATTTATCGGTAGGATCTATTCTTGCATTGTCTAGTGCTTTAGCTGCAATAATGATGACATCGGGCATTGATCCAATTTTAGCAGTAATTATAGGTGTATTATTAGGTGCAGTATTTGGTGCATTGAATGGTATTTTGGTTTCAAAAGGTAACTTAGCACCGTTTATCGTTACATTAGCAACAATGACGATATTTAGAGGGTTAACATTAGTATTTACAGATGGAAAACCGATAACTGGATTAGGAGACTCCTATGCTTTTCAATTATTTGGTAAAGGATACTTTTTAGGAATACCAGTACCAGCAGTAACGATGATCATTGCATTTGTAATTCTTTGGTTTTTACTTCATAAAATGTCATTTGGGCGTAAAACATATGCAATCGGCGGAAATGAGAAGGCGGCAAAAATTTCAGGTATAAAAGTAGATCGTGTCAAAATCTTTATTTATTCTATTAGTGGAATGATGGCAGCTCTAGCAGGAATGATTCTTACTTCCCGCCTTAATTCTGCTCAACCAACTGCAGGTACTTCTTATGAAATGGATGCTATTGCGGCAGTAGTTCTAGGTGGTACAAGCCTTGCTGGCGGGAAAGGTCGTATAGCAGGTACGTTTATCGGAGTATTAATTATCGGTATTTTAAATAATGGAATGAACTTACTTGGAATTTCCTCTTTCTATCAACAAGTAGTAAAAGGTGTTGTTATCTTAATCGCAGTGCTACTAGATCGTAAAAAATCCTAATGAGGTGAATGTAATGAAAAAATTCCAGATTGTATTCATAGCTATAATTATTATTTTTTTAGCAGCATGTTCAATGGAAAGTCCGTTTGTAAATAATGATTCTGATGACGACGATAATATAAAAATTGGTCTGAGTATTTCCACAATGGAAAACCCTTTCTTTGTAACGTTACATGATACTATTGTGAAAGAAGCAAAGGAACAAGATATGGATATAGTAACTGTAAATGCGCAAGATGATGCTTCCGTTGAAATCAGCGGGATAGAAGACTTGATTCAACAACAGGTAGATATACTTCTTATAAACCCAACCGATTCTGCGGCTGTTTCATCAGCGGTACAGTCTGCTAATGCTGCAGGTATTCCTGTTATTACTATTGACCGTTCAGCGGATGAAGGAGAAGTAGAAACATTAATTACTTCGGATAATATATCAGGCGGAGAAATGGCAGCAGAATTTATCGCCGACACAGTGGGAGAGAATGCGAATGTAGTAGAGCTGCAAGGTATTGCGGGAGCTTCAGCTACAAGGGAACGCGGTGAAGGATTCCATAATATTGCTGAAGAACGTCTGAATGTATTAGTATCTCAACCAGCAAATTTTGATCGGACAGAGGGATTAACCGTGATGGAGAATACATTACAAGGTTATAGTGGTATTGATGCTGTATTTGCGCATAACGATGAAATGGCTTTAGGAGCTATTGAAGCTATTAAAGCTTCTGGTGAGGATATTGTTGTTGTTGGTTTTGATGGAGTAGATGATGCTATTGCAGCTGTTGAGGCAGGAGAACTAACTGCAACGATTGCACAACAACCAAACCTAATGGGAGAAGAAGCAATAGCTACAGTTAAAGCCGTATTGAATGGCAACGAAGTGGACGAAGTAATTCCTGTTCCATTAGAGCTAAAAACAAAGGAATAATTTTTAAACAAAAGTTTAGTGGGTAAGGTCATCGACGGATGACTTTGCCCACTATTTTTATGGTCTTAGAAAACCCCTGGCTATGCCAGGGGTTCCAGAAAGCTTCTAGCGTGGGGTAAAAAAAAGCCTCTCTTCATGGTAAGGTAAGGTTGGTTTCCCGACCACCAAATCTCACCATAGAAGGAGGCGTGTCCAATGAAGGACAAGAATAGTTTAGCACACACGCAATGGAGATGTAAGTATCATTTAGTTTTTGCCCCAAAATATAGAAGACAAATTATCTATGGAAAATATAAAAAGAGTATAGGAGAAATTATTAGAGAACTCTGCGAAAGAAAAGATGTTGAAATACACGAAGCAAATGCATGCAGAGACCACGTCCATATGTTGGTGAGTATACCACCAAAACTGAGTGTATCTCAATTTATGGGTTACTTAAAAGGAAAAAGTAGTTTAATGATCTTTGACCGTCACGCTAACTTAAAGTATAGATATGGCAATCGAAAGTTCTGGTGTCGAGGCTACTTTGTAGATACGGTGGGAAGGAATAAAAATCAAATCCAAGAATATATACGAAATCAGCTTAAAGAGGATTATATGAGTGATCAGTTAACTTTATTTGAAGAATTTGATCCGTTCACCGGAAAGAAAAATAAAAAGAAATAAGAGATTCTTTTAGAATCAGTGAGTGAGTGTGGTGCAGAAGGGGAAACCATTCAGTGGGCCTTTTAGGCCGAGGCCGGCAACAGAGGCTTCCAGCCGCAGAGCAAACCACCAGTTCACACTGGTGGTTTTGATTCTTTGAAAGAAAGCTCGATCTCGAATCTAGTACTGCTGATGGTTGTCTAACACTATTTTAACGAATTATCAGTCCAATATGCATAATTTATGCAAACGATTTAATAAAATAAATAAATAATTTAGATATTGAGTTTTTATTGCTTAAATGTTGAAATAGCAAGTTTTAATCTCATGATTCGTTAACTTTAATAATCTAAAAATAAAAAAAGGGTTGTTGATTTTACATGCTTATGATATTATTCAGATATATTAATGCAAACGTTTTCCTTGTTTGCATGCTAGGACATAAATTATATGTCCTATATTAATAGAAAACTATGAAAGCGCTATAGATTTTTCATAGTCTTCTAAAAAATATTAATAGGGGTGGGGTTCATGAAAAGAAACAAATTGTTTCTTACAAAAGGGTTTATTGCAATTATGTTAGTTGCTGTACTTATTATTGCTGGTTGTTCTTCTGGTGATGAAAATGAAGAATCAGCAGATGGAAAAACGGTAGTAGATATTTTCCAGTTTAAAGTAGAATTTAAAGAACAATTTGAAGAAATTGTTAAACAATATGAAGAAGAAAACCCAGACGTGAAAATTGATGTACAAACAGTAGGTGGAGGTAATGATTATGCTGCTTCACTTAAATCTTCATTTGCTGCGGGTAACGAACCTGCCATTTTCAATGTTGGGGGACCAACGGAAGTAGAAGAATATCGTGACTATTTAACAGATCTTTCTGATACAAAAGCGGCCGAAGCAGCATTAGAAGGCACATTAACAGGTGTAATGGAAGATGATAAAGTATTAGGATTACCATATAGCCAAGAAGGTTATGGATATATTTATAATAAAGAAATTTTTGAACAAGCTGGTATTAATCCAGAAGAACTTACTACTTATGAAGCTTTAGAGGAAGCATTTGCTACAATTGATAGCCAAAAAGAAGATCTAGGACTTGAAGCAGTAATGGCATTACCTGCCAAAGAGTTGTGGGTAATGGGGAATCACTTAGCAAATACGTATATTGCTCCAGATTTTAATAATGACATCATGGAAGCATATGAAGCTTCAACAATTCCTTTCTCTAAAGCGGATGAATTACAACGTATGCTAGATTTACAGAATGAATATTCAGTACAACCTGTACTGAGCTTAGATTATTCTCAACAAGTAGAACAATTATTCTCTACAGGTAAAGTAGCTGTTATTCAACAAGGTAATTGGATTTATCCAACTGTCGAGCAAATGGATGCAGAATTTGCCGAAAACAATATCGGAATGATTCCAATTCCTGTTGATGGCATGGAAGGCCAATTACCAGTAGGTGTTCCTCAGTATTGGGTAGTAAATAGTCAAAAAGGTGAAGAAGTACAACAAGCTGCAAAAGATTTTCTGGACTGGTTATATACATCTGACGCTGGTAAAGACTTCGTACTAGATGAATTTAAATTTATCCCAGCATATGAAGGTTATGATACAGAACGTATTGCAGATCCTCTTTCTCAAGAAGTTTATCGTTATTCTCAAGAAGGTGACACTATTGGGTGGGTCTTTATGGCATCGCCTGTAGGTTGGCAAGAAGATACGATGGCAGTAAATATGCAACGTTATTTAAGTGGCGACATTTCATGGGAAGAAGTAATTGAGCAATCAGCTGCAGATTGGGAAAACGCTAGACAGTAACTTATAGTGAGGTTGGGACAAAAATAGTTACTCAAAAAACAAATTAGAATGAATTGGTGATGAGAGCCTGTTTCACAGAGATGCTTTGCTAAGACAACTCATCCTAGGTTTAACCAATTATCGTTCAGATTTTGAGTGAACTGTTATCTCCCAGCCTCATACTTATTTATCCCGCAGATTCTATTCAAAAACCTGTGGTCATGCTTTTGAGGTAGTAACCTCGGTGAGCAAGAATGAAGACCAAAATACAATGAAGTCTTATTTTATTAGAAGTATTACAAAGGAGGGGATTACGTCATGAAAAATAGAAGTCTATCTTTCTGGTTATTTATGACTCCGACATTAGTTGCTCTAGGGTTGGTAGTGTTTGTACCATTTATTTATGGATTTGTTTACTCCTTTACCGATTGGAACGGATTACAAGCAAATAGTTTTCTAGGCTTTGAAAACTATATCCGTCTATTTCAGGAAGAACACTTTTTAAATGCAATTTGGTTTACAATTAAGTTCGCAGTTGTATCTATTGTTCTTGTAAATGTCATCGGTTTAGGGCTTGCATTATTAGTTACACAAAAGTTAAAGACGAGTAATTTATTTAGAACAGTATTCTTTATGCCTAATTTAATAGGTGGCTTGATTTTAGGTTTTATCTGGCAGTTTATTTTTGTAAGTGCATTCAATAGTGCTGGACAATTACTAGGACTGGAATTTTTGCAAGGATGGCTTTCTGATGCTACCACTGGTTTCTGGGGGTTAGTTATTTTAAATGCGTGGCAATATGGCGGCTATATTATGATTATATACATTGCCTATCTTGAAGCAGTTCCACAAGAATTAATGGAAGCATCTGAAATTGATGGAGCAAATCCTTTTCAACGATTTTGGAAGGTTACATTTCCATTAGTGGCACCTGCATTTACGATCAGTATGTTTTTAACATTGTCTAACGCATTCAAAATGTACGATCAAAACCTCGCATTAACCGGAGGAGGACCCTTCAAATCAACGGAAATGATTGCAATGGATATTTATAATACTGCTTTTAGTGATTATGATATGGCATTTGCTCAAGCAAAAGCTGTTATATTTTTTATACTAGTGGCAGCTGTAGCTTTGACACAAGTGTATTATAATAAGAAGAGGGAGGTTGACCTATAATGAAAGCGAAAAAAAGAAATAGAATATTATTACTGATTCTAGGTCTAATCCTCATGTTATTGTGGTTATCTCCATTCTACTTAATGTTTGTTAATGCATTTAAAACGAAGAATGATATTTTTACGAATATCTTAGGGTTTCCTACAGAATGGACATTTGACAATTTTATTCAAGCTTTTATAGATTTAGATTTTGCAAACTCACTATTTAACTCCATACTTATTAGTTTATTAAGTGTCGGAATTATAATAATCTTTTCTTCAATGGCTGGTTACGCACTTGCTAGGAATACAAGTAAATTAAGTGCGTTCTTGTTTATGATTTTTGTAGCTGCAATGTTAATTCCATTCCAGTCTGTTATGATTCCACTTGTATCTATCTTTGGTCAAGTTGAAATGCTAAATCGTTGGGGATTAATATTTATGTATCTTGGATTTGGTTCTAGTCTGTCCATTTTCTTATATCATGGTGCGATGACGGGAATCTCTAAATCATTAGATGAAGCAGCTACCATTGATGGAGCGAACAAGTGGCAATTATTTTGGAAGATTATTTTCCCAATGTTAAAGCCAATATCTGTTACTGTAATGATCTTGAACTTAATTTGGATTTGGAATGACTATCTTTTGCCATCTCTCGTATTAAGTGCGAATGAAGCAACTATTCCATTGAAAATGTTCTTCTTCTTTGGACAATATACGAAACAATGGCATTTAGCATTAGCTGGTCTTACTATAGCAATAATTCCAGTCATTATAATTTACTTTATTGCACAGAAACATATTATTAAAGGAGTATCAGATGGAGCTGTTAAGGTAATCCCTAGAAATAAATGAAAGGAGGCTGATTACCGTGTCGGTTACTATAAAAGACGTCGCAAAGGAAGCAAATGTATCGCCTTCTACCGTTTCTCGAGTTCTTTCTGATAGTGATAAGATAAGTGAAAAGACGAAAAGAAAAGTAAGAAAAGTTATGAATGAATTAGGTTATCATATTAATTACAATGCGAGAGTACTTGTTCAAAAATCTACCAAAACAATAGGAATTGTGATGAAACACTCAGCTACTCATTCTTGGCATAATCCATTTTTTCCTGAAGTGTTAAGGGGGATTAGTACCTATTGTCACAAACTAGATTATAGTATTTCTTTAACTACCGGAGAATCAGAGGAATCTATCTATAAAGAGGTAGTGAAGATGGTACACGGAAAACGAATAGACGGCATCATCGTACTTTATTCAAAGAAAGATGATAAAGTTGTACCGTTTTTGATAGAACAACAAGTACCTTTTGTTGTCATTGGGAAGCCAATGGAGCATACAAATGAAATTATGTATGTTGATAATGATAATGTTCAAGCAGGAAAAGAAGCAGCTGAATTTCTTATCGATCTTGGTCATGAAGAAATAGGTTTTATTGGAGATAATCCAGATTTCCAAGTTATTCAAGATAGAATGAATGGATTTAAAGAAGCTTTGTTATCAAACGATTTATTTTATCGTGATGAATACATTAAATACGTAGATGATAATAATAATCGGAAAATCGTTACGGAATTATTTAATCAAGAGATTACTCCAACTGCACTTGTTATTTCTTCTGATATTCAAGCTATTGGTATATTAAAATTATTGCATGAAATAGGTTATCGTGTTCCTGATGATATTAGTATCGTGACATTCAATAAAACGTTTATTACGGAATTATCGATACCATCATTAACAACGGTCAATACGCAAACATATCAATTAGGTTATGAATCATCCAGATGTTTAATAGAGCTAATCAATGAACCCGAAATGTTTAAACGAAGCGTGATTATACCTACAGTCATAGAGGTAAATGATTCACATCAGAAGGTATTAAAAGTGTAATAATATTTTTTATTTTGATAGCGCATGCATTAATTATCAATAAGGAGAGGTTAGAAATGAACGTAGTTGTTTGGAATGAAAATCGACATGAAAAACAAAATGAAAATGTAGCTAAAATTTATCCAGAAGGAATTCATGGTACGATTGCAGACTTTTTAAAGAATGCAGAATTTCAAGTGAAAACAGCAACGCTTGATGAACCAAATCACGGTCTTTCTGATGATTTACTAAAAGAGACAGATGTGCTTATCTGGTGGGGACACAAAGCTCACGAAGAAGTAAATGAAGAAATTGTGGAGAAAGTAAAACAACGAGTGTTAGATGGAATGGGATTAATAGTGTTACACTCTGGCCATTTTTCAAAAGTGTTTAAGAGTCTAATGGGTACTGGCTGTGATTTGAAATGGAGAGAAGCGGGTGAGAAAGAACGTGTATGGAATGTAGACCCAACGCATCCAATTACTCAAGGGATTGGTCAGTATTTTGAAATTCCTCAAGAAGAAATGTATGGAGAACACTTTGATATACCAACTCCAGATGAGCTATTGTTTATCAGTTGGTTTGAAGGTGGGGAAGTATTTCGTAGTGGAGCAACATTTAAGCGAGGAAGAGGAAAAATCTTTTATTTCCGACCTGGACATGAAACTTATCCTACGTACTATCAAAAAGAAGTGCAACAAGTAATTGTGAATGCTGTTAAATGGGCGAAAAATACAGATACACCAGTTCATCAATATGGAAATGCACAACCTTTAGAAGATATTAAAAAGTAGTAATGGAGGGGATAAAATGGTGAAAGTACGTGTAGCAGTAATTGGGTGTGGGAGCATTGCAAAAAATCGTCATTTAAAAGAATATAGCGCTAATCATCAAGTAGATATTGTAGCAGTTTGTGACATTGTTGAAGGTAGGGCAAGACAAGCAGCAGAATTACATAATGCCAAAGCCTATACGGATTATAAACAGTTATTAAAAGAAGAAGAAGTTGATGCAGTGAGTGTATGTTTACCAAACTATTTACACGCTCCTGTAAGTATTGCTGCTCTAGAAGCAGGTTGTCACGTTTTATGTGAAAAACCGATGGCCACTTCAAAAGAAGAAGCGGAAGAAATGATCCAGGCAGCGGAGAAAAATAATCGCAAACTAATGATTGGTCATAACCAACGCTTTGTTGCATCTCATCAGAAAGCCAAACAGCTTATTGAAAGTGGAGAACTAGGAAAAATCTATAGTTTCCGGACAACTTTCGGTCATGGTGGCCCTGAAGGCTGGAGTGCAGATGGAGCTGATAGTTGGTTTTTTAAGAAAGAGAAAGCTTTTGTGGGTGCAATGGGTGATTTAGGTGTGCACAAAGCAGATTTAATGCGTTATTTATTGAATGAAGAGTTTGTAGAGGTAGCAGCTTTTGTTGAAACAAGCGCAAAACAAACAGCAACCGTGGATGACAATGCCACGTTAGTCATGAAATCAGAAAGTGGCATTATCGGTACATTGGCAGCTAGTTGGGCTTATAATGCTGCAGAGGATAATTCAACTGTTATATTTGCTGAAAATGCAATAGTTCGCTTAGAAGATGATCCAAACTATTCGATGATTGTACAGTACACAAATGGTGAAGTAGTAAAGTATGAACTTGGTGGGATTCAATCGAATGAAGAAGGCGGACAAACGACTACGCATGTAATTGATCACTTTATTGAGTCAGTTACTACTAATCAACAACCTCTTATTGATGGATACGAAGGAATGAAGTCGCTTAACGTAATTTTAGCAGCATTGTCTTCTGTAGAGACGAAGCAAATTTTTCAAATGGAGAAGTGAAAACGATGACTAGGTTAAAAATGGGGATTATTGGTGTTGGAGGCATTGCAGAGAGTAGACACATACCTGCTTATCTTTATCTTAATGAAATAGTTGAAGTTACGGCTGTATGTGATGTGAATCCAGTCCGAGCAAAAGAAGTGGCTAATAAATTTGAGATAGCACAAGTTTATGATGATTACCATGCTATGTTTTCTAATGTAGATGCCGTAACGATCTGTACACCGAATAAGTTTCATGCTGAAATTGCTATATCAGCATTAGATGCTGGACTTCACGTTCTTTGTGAAAAGCCGATGGCAATGAATGCTAAAGAGGCGAAGTTGATGTTAGAAGCTTCTAAAAGAAATGGTAAGAAACTATCGATTGCTTATCATTATCGATTTGTGGAATCTGTACAATTATCTAAGAAAACAATGGATGAGGTAGGAGATCCTCTAGTTACAAGGGTACAAGCGATGCGTCGTCGAAAAGTACCTGGTTGGGGAGTTTTTACAAATAAAGACTTGCAAGGCGGAGGAAGTTTAATTGATTGGGGTTGTCATTTGTTAGATGCAGCTTTATGGATGCTAGATAAACGAAAGCCAATTGAAGTAAATGGACAGATATACAATCAATTATCAAAAACACCAAATCAAATTAATGAATGGGGAGCATTTGATCATGATACGTTCGATGTAGATGATCATGTTACCGCATACATACGATTTGATGACCATAGTACCATGTTGTTTGAATGCTCTTGGGCAGCAAATATTAAGGATGATATTACCCAAATCAGCATTTCTGGTGTAGATGGAGGACTTCAAGTATTTCCATTTGAATTCTACACTTCAAAAAATGGGGCATTCACAACTAGTAGTGCTTATGTGCAAAATGATCAACATCAAGCAGGAATATTACAAGCAAAGAACTTCATAGAAAGTTGTTTAGGACATGCTGAACTGATCAGTACACCCAAAGAGTCTTTACAAGTAACACAATTAATTGATGCCATTTATGAATCTAGTACATCTGGGAGAAGCGTAAACATACAATAATATGAAACTTCATTCAGCGGAGTTTTCGTTTTTGCTGTTTTTAGAGACGGACATGTACGACATTATCCTTGTTGATTAATTTTGATTCTTAAAGTGGATATATTACTCCCGAGATAGAGGGAAATAATTTTGGAGGGATTTTTAATGAAACTAGGTGTTTTTACTGTTCTATTTGGAGAAAAATCATTCGATGAAATGCTAGATTATGTGCAAGAGTCGGGCTTGAAGGCAGTAGAGATTGGGACTGGTGGAAATCCTGGAACAGCACATTGTAATGTGGATGAATTATTGGACAATGAAGAAAAACGTAAACAGTTTAAAGAAAAAATTGATGCAAGAGGATTAACCATCAGTGCATTAAGCTGTCACGATAATCCAATTTCTCCAAATAAAGAACATGCTCAAAAAGCTCATGATGATTTTAGAAAAACGGTACGTCTAGCAGAATTATTAGAAGTGCCAGTAGTTAATACTTTTTCAGGGACTCCAGGTTCACATGAGGGTTCGAAATATCCAAATTGGCCAGTAACACCTTGGCCAACAGAGTACTCTGATATATTAAAGTGGCAGTGGGAAGAAAAACTTATTCCATACTGGAAAGAACAAGCAGAATTTGCTAAAAATCATGGAGTAAAAATTGGTCTAGAATTACATGCAGGATTTTTGGTTCATACACCTTACACCTTATTGAAGTTGCGAGAAGCTACGAATGATGCAATTGGTGCGAACTTAGACCCAAGTCACCTCTGGTGGCAAGGAATTGACCCAGTTGCTGCGATAAAAATATTAGGCAAAGCAGGAGCAATCCATCATTTTCATGCAAAGGACACCTACATCGATCAAGATAATGTAAATATGTATGGTTTAACGGATATGCAACCTTATGGTGATGTGCAAACGAGAGCATGGAGTTTTCGTTCTGTAGGTTATGGTCATAGTATTCAAGAGTGGTCTAATATTGTAAGTGCATTAAGAACTTATGGTTATGACTATGTAATTAGTATTGAACATGAAGATCCAATTATGTCGATTGACGAAGGGTTTCAAGCAGCTGTTAAGAATTTAAAAGCAGTAAATATCGAAGAATCTCCAGCTACAATGTGGTGGGCATAATAAGATTTGAGACGGCGACTCCTGCAGGAACAGCACGAGCTAAAGATTGACTTGAAAAGTGTTCTTCTTTTTTAATTAGTTAAAGTGCTGTGACTGCAGAAAGCGTTCGTCTGCAATTAAATTCGGTTTCTACACAACTTATCTTATTATGAATTGAATTGAATCGAATCAGAATGTTATTCATCAGGAGGTATTTTACTTGCGGGAGTCGGGATTAATGGGAAATATTTATACTATATGCGAATGGATAATGCGCTTTTCTGTAACGAATTTATTATGGGTTCTATTTAATATTCCGTTAATATTTATTGGGCTAAGCATATTATTTATGAATAGTATTCAAGATGCAATTATATTAATACCTTTTCTACTTCTATGTTTTCCATTTTGCTTGTTTCCAGCAACATCAGCTATGTTTGCCCTTGTAAGAGATTGGATAATTGATCAGGAGAAATCATCAATAATAGGTTCGTATTGGATATATTATCGAGATAACTATAAGCAAAGTATGCAAGCAGGTTGGATTTTCGGCCTTATATGGATTGTTTGGGCTGTGGATTATTATTATTTTCAAAAAGAGAATACGGTACTCATGTTTGCTTTTCTCATTATGGGGTTAATTTTATATGTGTTTACACTATTATTTTTTAGTGTAATTGTACATTATGATTTAGGTTGGAAAACATTATTAAAAAAGGCATTTATTTTAACTGTTGGAAGTCCGGCGTTATTTTTCTCGATCATGATAGTGACAGGAATAATACTGCTTGTAAGTATACAAACGTTGCCTATAATTATACCTTTCTTTACGGGAAGTCTAATTGCTTTTATTACATTTTCTGCTTTTTATCGATTGTTTTTACGTGTAAAGGAAGAGGGAAAATAAAACGTTATTACTACCTTATAAAAGGAGGCGTTTTCCAAGGGAATGGCCACAATCCGTCAATATAAAAAGCTCCCATCCCCGCTGAAGTCGCCGCCTATGGTAAAGTTAAAACTTATCTTTAAATTCCCAGCCTCTTTGAAAAAAATATACCGGTTATGAATAATTTACTTTGATTATTTTGAAACTATTTTCCTCACATTTTATTGGAGTGTTAATATTGAAATCATCTTCCTCCCATAAATCGAAGGCACTGTTCCACTTGGTTACCGGAAGTGATACTTCGAGAGCCTGATTACTTGGGTTTATAATAATATAAATTTCCATATGCTGTTGAAAAAGTTTATAAATGAAATAATTATCACTAGTTTTTACAAATGAAAATTCTCCTTGATTTGCAACAGCCTTTTCCGTTTTCCGCACATGAATTAATTTTTTAAGGAAAGATTTTAATTCTACATTTTGTTCATTCTCGTCCCAAACCATACATTCTCTGCAACCAGGATCCCCTTCTCCAGTCATTCCAATTTCATCTCCATAATAAATACAAGGAGAACCTGGCATCGTTAATAATAATATATATAGAAGTTTTGCTTTTTCGACTTGATTGTTGCAATGTGTTAAAACTCTGGGAGTATCATGACTGCCTAATAGATTAAATGCTACTTCATTCACGTTCTGTGGATAAGAAAGTAGAACATTAGAAATTTGTTGGACAAATTCTTTAACATCTATTTTTTCCTTTGCAATAAAATCAAGTGCAGCACTGGTAAGTGGATAGTTCATTACTGCGTCAAATTGATCTCCTTGTAACCAGGGCATCGAATCATGCCATATTTCTCCGAGAATATAGACATCTGGCTTTATGGATTTCACTTGTCTACGGAAATCTCTCCAAAATTGGTGATCCACTTCATTAGCTACGTCTAATCGCCACCCATCGATATCAAACTCTTCAATCCAATATGATGCTACTTTAAGTAAATATGATTTCACTTCCGGGTGCTCTGTATTTAGTTTTGGCATTGAACCTACATATGCAAAGGTGTCATAGTTTGGTGCTGGGTCTGTTCTCAAAGGAAAACTCTCGATATGAAACCATTCCTTATAAATAGACTTCTCTTGGTTTTTTAACACATCCTGAAATGGTTCAAAGAAATAGCCACTATGATTAAATACAGCATCAAGCATAATGCGAATTCCTCGTTGATGACAAGCTTTAACTAACTTTCGAAATGTCTGTTTATCCCCAAATTGAGGATCGATTTCCATATAGTCAATCGTATCGTATTTATGGTTAGAAAATGCTTTAAATATAGGCGTAAAATAAATACCGGAAATACCTAAATCTACAAGATAATCCAAGTGATTGATTATACCTTGAAAGTCACCACCAAAAAAATCTGTAGGTGTAGGGGTAGTGCTTCCCCAAGGTAAAGTTCCAGGAGGATTAATTGTTTCATTTCCGTTCGCAAATCGTTCAGGAAAAATTTGATACCATACAGTTTCCTTTACCCATTCTGGTGCTTGAAATTGATCTATTGGGTTTAAAAAAGGGAAGCAGAAGTAATAAGCAGTGTCATCATTTGGAATTTCTTTATAAAATCCTTTCTCTGTATAAATAAGAGTTTCTTTAGTATCAGATAATTGAAATCCATATCTTATTCGACGTGTTTTACAATAAATTTCAATTTGCCAATAATCGAATAGCTGATCGGAAGCTATGAGACGCATGTCTGCCTTGTTATAAATCCATCCTGAATCATCCCAATTATAAGGATCTGCATAGATAAGTGTGGCTTTTACTACATCATCTTTCTTTGTTTGTAAACGAATGTGTAACGTATTCTCTTTGTAAAGGTAAGCATAATTATTCTTTGGTCGATGAAATACTGCTTCTTTTAGCATCAGTTTTCTCCTCCTATAAAAATAAAATAACCCCGACTTCCAACGTGGTACTGCTGGAAACCGGGGTTGTTGTGTAATTACAAAGCATTGCCCTTAAATTGTACTATATCTATTAGTACATAAAATTTGTTAAAAGTCAATAAATTCAAAAATATTTTGTGAAAGCGCTTGCGTAAAAATTTGGTTTCGTATAAAATTAAATTGTAAACAATGTGCAACCGGTTGCGCAAACGTATAATACGGAGTCGTACATTGGATTAAACAATAATAGGGGGAGTACGAATGAAGAAAAACTTGAGGTTTTTATTAATTGCAATTCTAGGCTTATCTATTTTGTTGGTTGCTTGTGCACCTGAACGAGACGAAGAAGCAGGTAGTGAAGGAGATAGCAGTGGAAAAGCTGCTGAAAAACCAGATGAATTAGTAATCTGGGTAAATGATCAAGAAGAACAAATTGAAGCGATAGAGAATATTACTCAGAAGTTTGAAGAACAAGAAGGAATTCAAGTTAAATTAGAAACAAAATCAATGCTTGATCAAATGCAAGAATTATCATTAGCTGGTCCAGAAGGAAATGGTCCAGACCTATTTTTTCAGCCTCATGACCGTATTGGAAATATTGTTGCTCAAGGTTTAGCAGAGCCTGTAGACCTGACAGATGAACAATTAAATGAGTATGTAGATACTGCAGTAGAAGCAGTTACGTATACGTATGATGGAAATACAAACATTTATGGAATACCTGCAGTAATTGAGACTTATGGGATTTTTTACAATAAAGCATTACAAGAAGAAGCTCCTGAAACAATTGAAGATTTACTTACAGTTCTAGAAGAAAATTCAAATCCTTCAGAAGATCAATTTGGATTTTTAATGCGTCCAAATGACTTATATTTTAATTTTCCATTCTTTAAAAATTATGGCGCTTATATCTTTGGAGGAGATACTGGGAACTATGATATAGAAGACATTGGGTTAGCAAATGATGGTGCAATTGAGGGAGCAGAATTGTATCAATCCTTCTTTGGAGAAGGTAAGATTCCGACCTCAACTACTGGTGATGTAATCGATGGATTATTTACAGAAGGAAAAGTTGGTTCAGTAATTAGTGGTCCATGGAGCGTTCCTGGCTATAAGGAAGCGTTAGGTGAAGATTTAGGATTCGCACCATTTCCTATGATTAATGATCAACCAACAGAAACGTTTGTTGGTGTGAAATCTTGGATGGTATCTTATTACTCTGAGAATAAAGAGTGGGCAAAAGAATTAGCGGTATTTATGACGAATGAAGAAAATCAAGGTGAGTATTTTGAGATTGCAGGGGAATTACCGCCAAATGCAAAAGCTTTAAGTAATATAGAAGACCCGATTTATGCTGCATTTGCTGAGCAGATTGAACATGGGTTTCCTATGCCAAGTGCTCCAGAGATGGCACAAGTTTGGGAGCCGATGAATAATGCTTTACAATTCCTGGCTGAAGGAGAAGATCCTAAAACAGTACTGGAAGAAGCACTAGAACAGGTTCAAACAAATATTGATGCAAGTGGTGGCAGTAACTAGAGGTTGAGAAAAAGTATTTACTTATAGGTGAATAGGTATTGAAAATCCCGCTTCAGAAATATACTGCTCTTATTCTAAGGCGGCTGGTGAGCCTCCGGATGCTCCGAATTCCGGGGGCTCGCCTAGTTTTTTTTCCATAGTAGTCTCCGTATATTTCTTACGCTTATTCTAGCTTTCATTGGACTTTTGACTAAAACTTTTTGTTATGTTCCAACCTCATAGATGCAAGCATAAAAAATGAAATATTGAGTGAATTCAGTGGAATAAAATACATTATTTAATGTTACTTGAATTAATTCATAACTGCTAAGTTTTATTTAAAAAACGAACATTTCAGTGTTCTTTATATATTAGTATTAGTTTTAGCAATTCTTTGGCTTTGATTGTAATGAAAGATGGCGACTCCAGCAAGCATAACAAGAGATGGATTTCACATCAAAATCTTATTATGAAATTGATTCATTCACATAGAAATTTAGTCTATAAGGAGGGAAATTGAATGTTTGATCCATCAGAACCTCAGAATCACGAGAAAAAGGAAAAAAAATATAATAAACATAATCCTACCGTAGCGATGATATTATCTATTCTCTTTGCTGGTCTAGGTCAATTATATAATCGTCGATTTTTAAAAGGTATCTCTTTTATGGTGATAGAAATTGCCTTTATCATTACATCGTTGGAAACAATTAACTTTGGGTTATGGGGATTACGAACATTAGGAACTATACCAGGAACGGATCACTCTATTCGTTTGTTAGTATTAGGGGTTTTATCATTAATTGTAACAATTATCGTAATAACCTTGTATGTATTTAATGTTATAGATGCAAGAAAACAAGCTAAAAAAGTTAGATCAGGATGGAAGCCACTCAAGTTCCGTCAATCTATCAAAGAAATCTATGATTATTCTTTTCCATATTTAATGACTTTCCCCGGATTAATATTAATGATTTTTGTCGTTATTTTTCCTTTGTTATTTTCGATTTTATTAGCTTTTACAAATTATGATTTATATAATTCACCTCCACGTAATTTAGTAGATTGGGTAGGGTTAGATAATTTTAAAAATTTATTTACTGTACCAATTTGGCAGGATACATTCTTAAGTGTTTTTTCATGGACAATTGTTTGGACAGTAGTTGCAACTACATTACAGATTGCTCTAGGATTCTTCTTAGCTGTATTAGTAAATGATCCTCGTGTCAAATTTAAAAAATTAATTAGAACAATATTGATTTTACCATGGGCGGTTCCGGCTTTTGTAACAATATTAGTATTTGCAGCTATGTTCAATGATGATTTTGGAGCAATTAACAGAGACATAATTATTCCGTTATTTGGTGGAGAAGGCATTGCTTGGTTAAGTGATCCATTCTACAGTAGGATTGCGATTATAATGATCCAAACATGGCTAGGATTTCCGTTTATCTTTGCCTTAATTACAGGAATTCTGCAAAGTGTATCAAAAGATTGGTATGAGGCTGCTGACATTGACGGAGCTTCTCGTTTCCAAAAATTTAAAAACATCACATTTCCGCATGTAATGTTTGCTGTTGCACCGCTATTAATTATGCAATATGCGCAGAACTTTAATAACTTTAACATTATTTATCTATTTAATGAAGGAGGTCCTCCAGTAAGAGGACAAAATGCAGGTGGGACCGATATACTTATTTCTTGGGTATATAAACTAACATTTGATACAAATAATTACTCGATGGCAGCTGTGATATCTATCATCATGGGGTTAATTGTATCTGCCTTTGCTTTTTACCAGTTTAGGAAGACAAGATCGTTTAAAGAAGAGGGTGAAATATAATGAACTCAAGTCGAAAATCAAAATTAGAGGTAACCGGTATTTACTTGATTATCGCTATTGTAGCAGCAATTATCTTTTATCCCTTAGTTTGGACAATTGGAATGTCATTTAACCAAAGTACGAGTCTATACTCATCTAGTATTATTCCAGAAAATTTCTCTTTAGATCATTATAAATGGCTATTTAGCCCCGAGAGTGATTATTTATTATGGTATAAAAATTCTCTTATTGTGTCTATTGCTAACGCAATCGGTAGTGTTGTTTTAACAGCATTGGTTGCATATGCTTTTTCAAGATATCAATTTGTAGGTAGGAAAAATGGTTTGTATGTATTTCTGTTATTGCAAATGTTTCCTGTAATGATGGCAATGGTGGCATTATATATCTTTTTAAATATGATTGGTTTATTAGATTCTTTATTTGGACTAATTCTTATCTATTTAGGAGGACAAATACCATTCAATGCTTGGTTAGTGAAAGGGTATTTTGATACAATTCCAAGAGAATTAGATGAGGCAGCAAGAATTGATGGAGCAGGTCACCTGAAAGTATTTTGGAGTATCATGCTACCTTTAGCAAAACCAATCTTGGCAGTAGTAGCTTTATTTAATTTCATGGCACCGCTATTTGACTTTTTACTCCCATCTATCGTACTTTCGAGTGAAGAAAATTACACATTAGCAGTTGGTCTATATAACTTCATTAATGACCAATTCTCGAATAACTTTACACGTTTTGCGGCTGGTTCTGTCTTGGTAGCAGTTCCAATAGCAGTAATTTATTTATTTTTGCAACGTTATCTCATATCAGGGTTAGCAGCAGGTGGAACAAAAGGGTAGAATAGAGTAATATACGAAGTATATGTTGTAAATAACAGCTAGAAGGTGAAAGAATGGTTACGATAAAAGATATTGCCAAAGCGACAGGTGTATCCCCATCAACAGTTTCAAGAGTAATTGCTGATAATTCACGTATTAGTGAAGAAACAAAGGCAAAGGTAAGAAAAGCGATGGAGGATTTAGGTTATTTTCCTAATATGACTGCACGTAATTTAGCAGTTAAATCAACAAAAACAATTGGGGTGATATTACCTTCTTCTGCAGATAAATCATTACAAAACCCATTTTTCTCAGAAATATTACGAGGAATTGGATCTGTTACACATAAACTTCAATATTCTATGATGCTTTCCTCTGGTCAAACAGAAGAAGAGATTTATGCTGAAGTACAAAGAATTGTATTAGGGAGTTATGTAGACGGAATTATATTGTTATATTCTCGTTTGAATGATCGGGTAACTCAATTCCTAGTGGAAAAAGGCTTCCCATTTGTAATTGTAGGTAAACCTCAAGAGCTTAATGATAGAATCACATATGTAGATAATGATAACATTCAGGCTGGAGAAGATATCACTTCCCATTTAATTGAGACTGGTCACAATCGAATCGCTTTTATTGGTGGCGCAAAAGATTTAGTCGTTACTATAGATCGTATGCAAGGTTATACTAATGCACTTAAAAAAGCGGATATACCAATATTAGAAGAGTATCTAATTCATACAGAGTTTTTAAAATCTGGTGGAAAAGAAGCAGTGGAAAAAATTCTTCGTTTACCTGAGAGACCTGATGCAGTCGTAGTAAGTGATGATTTAATTAGTATTGGTGTAATTGGAATGTTAGAAGAGTCGGGATTAAGTGTACCAGAGGATATTTCCTTAGTAAGTTTTAATAACGCTTATCTTTCAGAAATAATTCATCCTGCTTTAACAACGATAGATATTCAAATCTATAAACTTGGCGTAGAATCAGCAAAGGCTATTATCGAAAAAAAAATTGGGATAGATGATCCGAAACGAATCATTATTCCGCATTATATTATCTATCGAGATTCTGTAAAAAGAAATTCATAAAAGAATAGTTGAAAGAAGGGGGGTGTATGCACTCTCCATTTTTTTCGCAGTACTGGGGAGTAATATCCCATTTTAAGACAATGCGTATTAAGGAAAGAAGAAAAGTTAGAACACTAGTAACTGCAAGTTATGAACATTCAGGGCAAGAACGAAAACTCCCGTTGATAAAGTTTTACTATAATTGATGGATTGATTTGACTTCGTGATAACATGTACGTAACACCATTCCTTCAACTTCGAATTAATTTTACTATTTCATATCCAAGGAGGATCAATTATATGAATAAAATATGGTGGAAAGAAGCAGTTACCTATCAAATATATCCAAGGAGCTTTATGGATTCAAACGGTGACGGTATTGGTGATATACAAGGAATTATTTCAAAGTTAGATTATATTAAGGGCCTTGGTATTGATGTTATTTGGGTTAGTCCTATTTATGAATCACCTAATGATGATAATGGATATGATATCAGTGATTATCAAGACATTATGGATGAGTTTGGCACCATGGAGGATTTTGATGAACTATTAGAACAAGTTCATCATCGTGGCATGCGTCTGATAATGGATTTAGTGATTAACCATACATCTGATGAGCATCCTTGGTTTATAGAATCTCGATCATCTAAAGATAATCCATATCGTGATTATTATATTTGGCGTTCAAGTGAAAACAATCTGGAACCGAATAATTGGGCTTCTATATTTGGAGGTTCTGCTTGGAAATATGATAAAAAGACAGATGAATATTTTATGCATATTTTCTCCAAAAAACAGCCTGACCTTAATTGGGAAAACCCAAAGGTGAGAGAAGAGTTATACGATATGGTAAATTGGTGGTTAGACAAAGGAATCGATGGCTTCCGAGTAGACGCTATTTCTCATATTAAAAAGACAGCTGACTTTCCAAATCTTCCTAATCCAGAAAATAAAAAGTATGTTCCTTCCTTTGAAGGCCATATGAATCGTGATGGAATACAGATATTCTTGCAAGAATTTAAAGAAAAGACATTAGATAACTATGATATTATGACTGTTGGGGAAGCAAATGGGGTATCTATTTCACAGGCGGATGAATGGGTTGGCGAGGATAATGGTGTATTCAATATGATATTTCAATTTGAACATTTGGACTTATGGGGAAAAAATACGGATAATGGATTAGACTTGAAAGCTTTAAAAGAAACGTTAACCAAATGGCAAAAAGGTCTAGAATCTGTCGGTTGGAATGCATTATTTTTAGAAAATCATGATCAACCAAGATCAATTTCTAGTTGGGGTGACCCAAAGACATATCATATAGAATCTGCGAAAGCATTGGCTACTCTTTATTTTCTTATGCAAGGTACACCGTTTATTTACCAGGGACAAGAAATTGGTATGACAAATGTCCACTATCCTTCCATCGAAGATTATGATGATATAGATGCTAAAAATCTTTATGAAGAAATGATGCAAGAGGGAGCGTCTTCCAAAGAAGTACTTGAGATTATATGGAAGACGGGGAGAGATAATTCTCGTACTCCAATGCAGTGGAATAATTCCAAAAATGCTGGGTTTACCAGTGGGAATCCCTGGTTAAAAGTGAATGATAATTATACTAGTATAAATGTTGAACAGCAATTGAATGATTTAGATTCAATATATCATTATTATCGTAAATTGATTGAACTACGAAAACAACATGAAACGCTAATTTATGGTGGTTATGATTTAATTTTAGAGAATCATTCGCAAATTTACGCTTATACGAGAACATTGGATGAGAAACAATTCGTTGTTTTTATTAACTTATTTCCTGAAAAATGTAGTTTTGAACTACCATCTTCTTTAGCTAAGATGGAAAGGTCATTACTATTAAGTAATTATGAAGCAGCAGTTAATGGAGAATTACAGCCATATGAAGCAAGAGTCTATCAAATAACTAAAAAATGAACAAATCAAAATTGTCGAGTATAACTTTTTCGGCAATTTTTTTATTTGAGTCAAATTCATATTTGGCTGGTTCCTCCAAAAACGAAGTATTTTAGCTTAATGCTAATTTATGAAAAAATATTTGGGTTGTAGTAAAACATAGAGTTGATTGTAGTAGAAAACGGCGGGTTCTTCTTAGAATAACAGTGCTTGACAGTGCTCTTCTTATTAAGTTAACTGTAGCATCCTATGTTACTGACATAATTTGAACAGGGATAAGCATAAGATTAACCAAGCAAAGGAGGAGTTCGAATGAGCTATTGTTTGGGAATTGATGGAGGTGGTTCAACAACCACGATGGCAATATCTGATAATAGAGGGAATATTGTTGCTCACGTTCAAGGTGGACCTTCTAACTTACAAGCTACTTCACCTGATGAAATTAAGGATCGATTTGAACAGTTAATCCAAAAATTAGAAATGCAGGGTGGAGGAAAGGTAAGCCAAATCATCTCCGTTTTTGCAGGAATTGCTGGAACAGGATATGAGAAAAATAGGTATTGGATGGAAAATTTGTTACTTGAATTATTACCACACGTTGAAAAAAAATTAGTGTTGCCTGATATGATAAATGCATTATATTCAGGTACTTTAGGTGAATCAGGAATTGTGCAAATAGCAGGAACAGGTTCGGTAACTTATGGAATTAATCCGACTGGAAAAGAAGTACGTGTAGGTGGATGGGGATATTTATTTGGAGATGAAGGTAGTGGTGCTGCATTAGGAATGAAAGCACTACAAGTGTCACTACGTTATTTTGATGGTAGAGGAGAACCTACTATTCTTTTGGAGTTGCTCCAAGAACATTATAAAACAGATGATCCACAAGAAATTATTTCGACTATCTATCAAACTAATCAGGTAAAACAAGAAGTAGCAAAGATTGCGCCATTGGTATTCCAAGCAGCCATAAGGGAAGATCAACTAGCAAAACAATTAATATATGAAGCTGCAAATGAACTTGCGCTGTCGATTGAAACTGTCGTTAATCAATTATACTCAGGTGAAGATAATCCCATTCCTGTAATCTTAAGTGGAGGGTTATTTCAAGCAGAATTACTCCAAACTTACTTAAAAGAAATGCTGGCTGCTAATTCTTCCATTGAATTGATAAAGCCAAGTCTTCCTCCTGTAGGTGGAGCAATTATCGGTGCCCAAATATTAGTTGATAATGAATTGACAGAAGAATTTCGACAACACATACAGCAGTCCTTTGATCAATTAAAGGAGAAAAGCTAGCAAATTAGAAATAATTTGCTAGCTTTTTTTAGTATAAATATTAGATAAGCTAAGTATACTTTATTAGATTTACATAAAAACCTGAGTAGCTATTTTTGTAAATTATTGGAAATTACATGGGTTGGTCCATGTGTTTCATAGATTATTTATTAAAAGGGGGAAGTTTCAGATGAAGAAAAGCTGGTATTTACTAATTTTAATACTAGTAATTTCGCTTTTACTGGCAGCTTGTAACTCAGATGAAGAAAGTGAAGAAGATGGAGATAATGGAAATACAGGGGAAGCTCAAACTGGTGAGATTGCTGGAGAGTTAGAAATACAATATTTTGTTGGTGGATATGGGGACGCTTGGTGGAAAGAAGTAATAGGAGATTTCCAAGAAGAATATCCCGATGTGAAAATAGTTGAGCATGCCGGTCCAAATATTAATGAAGAGATGCGATCACGTTGGGTTTCTAATGATCCACCAGATGTTGTTTATATTGATGGAGCAGGATCGAATGAAACGCAAATGGTGGAAGATGGTCAATTAATGAATCTTACAGAATGGTTAGATGGAATTGAACTGGAAGGTGGAGATAAGTTACAGGAGAGTTTTATTGTAAATCCGTCTGATTATGATGGAGAAATTTATACATTACCTCTTGTGTTCGACACGTGGGGAACTTGGTATGATCGTGCATTATTTGAAGAAAAAGGGTATGCAGTTCCTACAGATTTTGAATCATTTATGGAGTCGATGAGAGAGATTAAAGATGGTGAAGGTATAGAGCCTTTTGTAACGAGCGGTCAGCATCCGTATTATTTTATTCGTGGGATGTTATTCCCTGCATTTGCTGCTGCTGGTGGAGAAGAATATCTATCTGACTTAATAAAAGGTGAAGCAGGAGCCTGGAGTAGTGAAGAAACGTTAGAAATTATGAAGAACGTGGAACAGATGGTTGATGAAGGGATGATTGATGCTGGTTTGGGAGCGTTAAATCATACACAATCACAAATGAATTTCTTATTACATGATAATGCATTTATACCAGTAGGATTCTGGCTACCAAATGAGATGGCTAATGATATACCGGAAGGATTTGATTTTGGATTTATCCCATCACCAATGCAAGAGGCAGGAGAGCCATATGCGATTGTTCCAGATTTACGACCTTTAGCAATAGCTGAGAATGCAGAGAATCCGGAAGCAGCAAAAGCATTCGTCGAGTTTGTATTTACAAGAGAGTATGCGGTATCCTTCTCGGAACATACTGGAGCGATCATGAATTTGACAGAGGTAGATTTAACGCAAAGTGATAAAGTTCCTGTCTATCTGACAGAAGCAAATGAAATGATTAATGATCCTTCTATTGTACAAATTTACAATAAGCCACACCCTATGAGTGCAGATTTAGAGACGCCGATAGGTAATGCGTTAATGTCATTAATGCTTGGAAATGCTACGGCTGAACAATTTGTAGAGGAAGCAGAGAAAGCGGCTGAAGCTTACCGATAGCATATGTGTGAATGAGGCTCGGACATTATTGTCCAGCCTCATTCAGTATATTTTTAAGAAGAGAGTGGTTTGATGGTTCAGTCCAAAAAGCAAAAATATACATTTCTAGCTGTTTGTCTTCTCCCAACATTCATCATGTTTTGCATTTTTACACTCTATCCATTGTTTAGTGGATTGTATTATTCATTTTTTGAATGGTCGGGTTCTTCTCAAGTCAAGACTTTTATTGGACTAGATAATTATATCCAATTATTTAATGATGTGATTGTCCCGGATACAATCGTTCATGATTATTTTTTAGTTGTTACAAAAGTGATTGGAATTATGATAATGGCAATGTTCTTTGCAGTTGCACTTACACAATTAAAAATTAAAGAAGCACCTTTTTATCGTATCGTGTTCTTTTTTCCGAATATTATGTCAGTAGTTGTAATAGGTATACTGTGGATGTTTATCTATAATCCAACCATGGGGTTAGTCAATTCTGGATTAGAAATGCTAGGGTTAGGTGATTGGGCGAAACCATGGTTAGGAAGTGAAACATGGGCATTGCCAAGCTTAGTTTTACCATCTATTTGGGCTGGTATTGGCTTATTTATGTTGATGTTAATGGGTGGTATATCCAATATATCAAAAAGCTACTATGAAGCAGCTGATATGGATGGAGCAAGTGAATGGACAAAATTTTGGAAAGTAACCCTTCCATTAGTGTGGCCACAAGTGAAGATATCCATTTTGTATATTGTGATTACGACGCTAAATGGTTCATTTGTTATTGTTCAGGTAATGACAGGTGGGGGACCAAATAACTCTACCCATGTAATGGGATCCTATTTATATCAGCAAGCATTTGTACAATTTAATTTTGGTTACGGAGCTACAATTGGCGTAATGATTTTAGTATTATCGTTGATTACTGTATTGCTTTTACAGTTTGTCTTACGAAGAGATAAAGTAGAATACTAGCTTAGCTGGGTGAGTAGAGGAGGTATTATTTTGAAGCGAAGTGTAGGACAAATATTGGGTAGAGCAGGAATACGTATCCCTTTAATTCTTTGGAGTATAGCAGTTCTATATCCAATTATTTGGATGTTTATTGGTTCATTAAAGTCTAATGCAGAAATTTACCGAAACCCTTGGGGATTCCCTGAAATCTTGAATTGGCAAAATTACGTGAATGCGTGGTCAAATTATAATATTGATACGAGTGTATGGAATAGCCTTATCGTTACACTGGTCGGTACCTTATTGACACTATTAATGGCGATACCTACAGCCTATGCAATTGAACGAATTAATTTTAAGGGAAGTAAACTCCTATTTACACTCTATGTATCAGCGATGATGATTCCAATGGTATTAGGTTGGATTCCTTTGTTCTTTCTATTATCAAATATAGGACTGCTAGACAATGTTTTTGGATTAGCAATTGTTTATAGTGTAAGTCAGCTTCCTTTTACCATATTTGTATTGACGAGCTTTATGAGTACCATTCCAAAATCATTAGAAGAAGCTGCTTCTATTGATGGAATGTCTCCTTACGGTATGTTATGGAAAATAATTACACCACTAAGTATGTCCGGAATCATAACGGTAACAATTATGAATGCTATTCAATTCTGGAATGAATATTTTATGGCGTTAATTTTCTTGAATTCTAGTGAAAACTACACACTTGCATTAGCGATAGATTTTATAAGTAATGAAGCACAGTATACTAATGCATGGGGAACCTTATTTGCAAGTCTTATAATTGCTATTATTCCCGTAATTGTTTTATATGCAATTTTTCAAAGAAGGATTGCTAAAGGAATGACGGAAGGTGCAATTAAAGGGTAACTCAATTAATTATTTATAAATAAGGGTTCAGATTAACTTGTATTGATCCATTCCTAAATAAAGTTTCCCTTTATAATAGGTTTGTTTTTCTCACATTAAAGGAATACGTATTAGAACATGTTTTATTATTGGAGGAGAATAGAATTGGCTAAAAATTATATTTATGGTAATACTCCATGTTTTTTAGACGGAGAAAAAGTATCCTTGCAAGATAACTCCTATAAGAATAAGGATGTTCTTATTTACGGTGTTCCATGGGAAGGGGCAGTTACATGGGGAGATTATACTGGGTGTGAATTAGGCCCCAAAGCAATTAGATTAAATTCAGAGCGATATTCCGGTTATTTACCAGAACTAAATGATATCGATGTATTACAGCACTACTCATTCGGGGATTTGGGTGATGTAGATGTGGTACCTGCAGATTCTCCTGAAACAATGCGGAGAATTGAGCAATTTGCTAAGGAAGTTTGGAAGACAGGGAAATTCCCTATTGCATTTGGCGGTGACCATGGTATTACGTATCCAATTGTACAAGCATTAAGTAATGAAGTAGAAGGGAAAGTAGGTATTATTCATCTAGATGCACATTATGATAATCATCCGGATTATCATGGTGATCTTTATGCAAGAAGTACACCTTTTCATCGCATTTATGAGAGTGAAAGCGTTCGTAATCAAAGTATTGTTCATATGGGAATACATGGCCCACGAAATAAACCAGAAACAGGAAAGTATGCAAATGAAGTAGGAGCAACTACCATTTCAGTTCGTGAAATTAAACAAGCGAACAATCAGCTGCATGATCTGGCAAAAAAAGCATATGAAATTGCAAGTGAAGGTACAGAAGCTGTTTACTTAAGTATTTGTAGTGATGTCTTGGATTTCGCATTCAACCCTGGTGGACCAGTAGATGGTAATGGATTAACTTCATATGAGTTGTTGGAACTTATTCTGGAATTTTCCCAGATGGGGATAAATGGAATGGATTATGTAGAAGTCTATCCACAACAAGATGCTAACGATAACTCATCTCATTTTGTTACTTATGCTGTTTTATATGCATTAGCTGGTAAGTTAATTCATGATAAAAAAGAAAACCTATAAATACGGATAATTATTTTAAATCCGTCTTAGAAAGAAACTCTGTTAACCCAGTAGCGGCTAGTGAGTCTCCGAATGATTAGGTTTCGGGGGCTGACACCGATACATCTGTTAAATTACAATCTCTTTGTCTACGTTTATCTGTAAAAAATATCCAACTAATCCATCATTGATGAGGAATTCCTGCATATATAGTCCTGACTTTTATTTTAAATTCATACGATATGCACTTGTTTGTAAATACGTTCACAAGTATGATGAAACAGAAAAGGAGGAAATCGATGACACCCGAAATGATAGATCGATTACTATTGAATATTACAGAACTTTTAAACGAAGTCGAAAACATTCAGGAAAATAGCTATCAAATGGATGAATTAGTGAAAGAATTAGAATCAAAAATAGAAAATATGGAAACAAATATAGATGATCTTGAAAAAAATGCGAATCAATTAAACGACCGATTTTTCTCAGTAATAGATAAGGCGAAGGAGACTATAAACACTCGACATGTTGGGTAATTCTTTTATAGGCCTTCTTCATAGAAGAAAGCCTTTTTTAATATTTTTAAAAGAATAACAGTCCAATTGATATGGGGATAAAGCTAAATATTAAAATCATGACACAGAATCCCATAATATCTCTCACTTTTAAGCCTGCAATAGCAAGTGCTGGAAGTGCCCAAAAAGGCTGAATCATATTTGTCCATGCATCTCCCCATGCAATCCCCATGGCTGTTTTAGCTGTGTCTGCCCCTAATTCAAGTGCAGATTCAATCATAATTGGACCCTGTATTGCCCACTGACCACCACCAGATGGAATGAAGAAATTTACGATACCCGCACTAATAAAAGATAGAAATGGGAGTGTATACTCAGTAGAAATATTTACAAACCACAAAGACAATGCCTCTGAAATACCTGAATCAACCATCATTCCCATAATTCCGGCATAAAATGGAAATTGGATAATGATCGCGCCAGCATTTTTAACTCCTTGACTGACATTATCAAGAAATTGTCTCGGTGTCCGGTGTAAAATTATTCCCAGAAACAAAAATATAAAATTAACAATATTAATATTTAAATTAAATCCGTTAGTTACAAAATAATACACGATAAAACTTAAGCCTAAAATTCCAATTATCATCGAGACGATTGGGCTATTTTCTAATTTTTCAGCAGGTGTTGTTGGTATACTATTAGCATCAACATTTGGTTTTTGCTCTGTTTGTTGAATTTTTTCTGCAAAGTAAGTATTATTATCTGCAATTCCATTTAAAAGGTAGCGATTAAATAATGGTAGTGCCACTAATAAAGTGATAACAATAAACAAATTATAAGGACTAAATAATGTTTCTGTAATAGGAATGATACCTACTTGTCCTTCCAGAAAATGACCAGCTGTAGCGATAGTTAATGGTACAGATCCGGAAAATCCACCATGCCAAATTAGAAAACCACTATAAGCGCTGGCGATTAATAACCGATAATCAACGGAAGGAACTTGTTTTGCAACATGAGTGGCAAATAAAGCCCCTACTACGAGTCCAAAACCATAATTGATAAAACATGCGATTAATGCAATAAAAGTAACTAAAATAATTGCTTGAGCAGGTGTGTTTGCTAGTTTACTCAGCCTAGATAAAAATCTTTTGACCACATTGGTGCTTGCTAGGATGTATCCAGTAATTACGACAAGTGACATCTGCATTGCAAATTCTAATAATCCCCAAAATCCATTACCCCAAAATTGAACCATTTCAAGTGGTCCGTTATCAGGAAATAACAACCCAATAAAAAATACGATAATGGTTAAGATGATGGCGAATAAAAAAGCATCTGGCAGATACCGTTGAACCATTCTGTCAAAAAAAGAAGTTACCGTTTTCAATTTATTTCTCCCCCTTTAAAAATGCCATATTACAATTTATACACACGTATACCATACTATAATTCTAATAAATACGAATAGCAAATAAATAGAGAAAGAATAATATTAGTTAGAGGATATATTAAAGTGAAGGAGTTTTGAGATGGTTAGTGGATAATTCTATGTAAGCCAACCCCATCAGAATAAGATGGTGTTGGAATTGGGAATCTAACTTTAATTTGCTTCTTGATAGGTTGAATAGAACTCAGACTGTATTTTTTCCGTATATTCCCAAAAGGTGTATCCCTTTGTCCAATCATAATTCCTTATAATATCAATCGTTTTAATTTGTAATTCTTGTAATAAGTCTTCTCGTTCCTGATAATTTGTTTGTAGAAGCGATTGTTTCATTTTTGGTTCGAATAAATGAAGGATGGTTTCTAAGGAATCTAGGTCATTATCAAGTTGAACACGTTTGGTTAACTCAATTAGTTTAGTCATGTCATATCCCTCCTTAAATCTCTAATAAGATCGGATAGATCCTTTGAATGTTCTTCAAGTTGTTTAATTCGGATTTCATATCGAATTAATAAGAATAAGGTGACCATAACAGGGAATCCAACATTTTCTAACAAGGATGTAAGATAGGTCATGATTGAAATATCGCTCATCATTCTCCCTCCCTTTGCAAAAACGAGTAAATGTTTTGCAACGCTTTTTTCCTTGTTTTGCTAATTGTTTGTTGTGAGACACCATCTATTTGGGCAATTTCTGTATCGGTACACTCATGAATATATGCTGCTTCTAGAATGAATTTCTGTCTGGCTGTTAATTGGTTTATTGCTTTATGAATAATCGGGTTTTCCACTCTATTTTCTAAACGTCCTTCCGTTTGAAAAGCTTCTTGTTCTAATGTTTGTTTAGATGGAATTAATTCCATCCAAGTGGTTACTTGGGAGTCGTGATATCGTGGCCGGTCGAGAATGAGCATCTGTCTTTTTGTATTACGACGATAGCGTTGATCATAGCGGATAGCAAACCTGCGAATTTCATTCGATAAAAGACTAATTAGTGATATTTCTGAGAAGTGTTCTTTAAACTTTTTATCTAACAATCTTGTGGCATCAGAGCTCGGACAATTTAGAGATTCTTCTAATAACGCCCAATGTTCCGGAGACTGCATAAATGACTGAAGTAAAGCATTACGAAAAATTAGCTCATTATCTTTGACAAATTTCTGTGCACAATGAAAGTGGCGAATTTCTTCAGGTGATACTCCTTGATTACTCATCCTAATTCTCTCCTCCCTTCTATATTGTGATAAAGGCAAAATAAAGGACCTGTTCACAACCAATATATGGTTAATTTTGTATATTATATTGAAAATTTACAATTTTTACTAATTGCATTTTACCTAGTCTATTAATAGGTATTTAGTATGATTATTTTACTGGTGAAATAAACATCAGAAATAAATTAGGCTATATTAACTAATAGTTATACTCCGTGTAGAGAAAATTGATAACATAATATAGGATTAATCACGGATAAAACAGGTGATTTTCTTGAGATGAGACATAAGTTGCGGTAACTTAGGACTGTTTTTTTATAACAAAAAATTTCAGAAATAATACAGGTTTACAAAAAAACAACAATTAAATTATACTCATTACGAAAATTTAGATTTCCTTCTTATAAATGAAAAAAGTATATCTCTATTTCTACAAAAGTTATAAAAATTACCGATAAAAAGATTAGCAACTTTTGTTAATAGGAGGATATCAATGGATAAGACATCAATTATTGGATTAATATTAGGCCTCATTGCCGTTGGAATCGGAATGGTATTAAAAGGGGTTGGACTGGAAGCTCTTATTAACCCAGCAGCGATTTTAATTATTTTATTAGGGACTGCAGCTGCAGTTACCATAGCATTTCCTGGAAGTGCCTTAAAGAAGATACCTGCACTTTTTAAGATTATATTTACTGAATCGAAGCAAGCAAACACGAAAGAAATAATTGAAATGTTTAGCGATTGGGCGGATCAAACAAGAAAAGAAGGGATATTGTCATTAGAGCAACAAATTAGCGAAGTGGATGATTCATTTCTATCATCAGGTTTACAACTTGCTATAGATGGACAGTCTCCAGATTTTATTAAAGATATTATGCTGGAAAAGATAGAGGCTATGGAACAGCGTCATGAGGAAGGTGCAGCTATCTTTACCCAAGCTGGTACATATGCTCCTACATTAGGGGTTCTTGGAGCAGTTATTGGATTGATAGCTGCATTGGGAGACATGTCAGACATTGATGCACTGGGTGCTGCAATCTCAGCTGCATTTATTGCGACATTATTAGGTATATTTACTGGATATGTTCTATGGCATCCATTTGCGAATAAATTACGTGAAAAATCTAAAAGAGAAGTTCTTCAAAAGGAAATAATAGTTGAAGGAATATTATCCATTACTACTGGAGATTCTCGATTGATCGTGCAAGAGAAACTTGGTTCTTTACTTCCTTCAAAAGATATTGCTTCAATAAAAGAGGGATATACGAATGAGTAGAAGAGGGAAGAAGAAAAGCCAGTCACATATGGATGAATCCTGGTTACTTCCTTATGCAGATTTACTTACGCTACTAGTTGCTTTGTTTATCGTTTTGTTTGCAATGAGTGATATTAATATACAAAAATACGAACAATTAGCTAGTGTATTTAGAAGTGAATTTTCTAATGCAGGTTCTGGAGTCCTTGATCATCAAGAAATTCCTGTACCCCCTCCAGAACAAGAAGAAGTAGATGAAAACGAGGATAGTGAAGAACAGGATGAACAGTTAAGTAAAAGTGAGAGTGAATTAAGAGACTTACAAGCATTACAGACACAAATTAATCATTTTATACAAGAGCATGAGCTGACAGAACAACTAGGTACGGAATTAACGGATGAAGGATTAATGATAACGTTGGTTAATGAAGTATTTTTTGATTCGGGAAGTGCAGAAGTAAAAGAAACTAGCAAAGAAATAGCAAATGACGTATCCAATTTATTATACACAGAGCCACCACATCAAGTAGTGATTAGTGGACATGCAGATGATGTACCAATTGAAACAGAAGAATATAATTCAAACTGGGAATTAAGTGTCTCACGAGCAATTAACTTTATGACATTAATCTTAGAGAACGAAGAGTTAGATCCTACTTTGTTTAGTGCAAAAGGATACGGAGAATTTCAACCAATTGTACCGAATACGAGTGCAGAAAACAGAGCAAAAAACAGACGTGTAGAGGTATTAATTTTACCTAACTATGATATTCAAGTGCCAGAATAATATTTGTGGTTGTTGAGGTTTGGACAAAGTTAAATTAAAGGGGATGAACAATATACTAAGTAACTTATCGACTAGTACTGTTGGCTTCATTCCTTCTTTAATAAAACGTTTGTGCGACCTCTTTTTTTATAGTAAAACTATTTCTTTATCTACCAATAACACTTTATATATACAAAGAAGTGCCGATATAAATACTAGGGAAATAGTTCTAATAAATTCAATACATAACAAAGTCAATTTCATAATTACCAAGTTTGAAATTGATTCATATAAAAAAGAATAGGATGAAACAAGGAAAGGATATATGACCTATGGAGACAGAGCAGTACTTAGATATGTTTTTAGATGAAAGTAAAGAACACCTTCAAATAGTTAATGATAATATCTTACGATTAGAAAAAGAACCGGAAGATATTCATATCGTCAATGAAATATTTCGATCTGCACATACGTTAAAAGGAATGGCAGCTACAATGGGATTTGAAGATATCGCTTCATTAACACATAAAATGGAGAATGTATTAGATTTAATTCGTAACCAACAGTTAACGGTTAATTCTGAAATAATTGATAGCATTATTTTAGGAATAGAGTATTTGGAAGAAATGGTTCAGTCTATTAGTGAAGGTAATGATGGTAAGAAAGATGTTTATACTCTTCTGGTACGTCTAGAACAAATCGAAAAAGGTGAGGTAGCAGCTGCAACTGAAACAATAGTTAATCAAGAGCAGCAAGTAAGCACAGTAGATGTAGAAAATTTAGATTTAGATGAATTTCAATTAACAATTTTAAAACAAGCGAAAGAACAAGGATTTGACCCATATCAAATAACAGTGGAATTAACTGATGAATGTATACTTAAGGGTGCAAGAGCCTATATGGTGTTTGAAGCTTTAGAAAGTCATGGAGAAATAATTCAAACAGCACCAACAGTGGAGGAAATTGAAGATGGCAACTTTGGGCAATCATTCCAATTAACGCTACTAACAGGAGGTACTCCAAATACCATTAAAGAAATTATTGAAAAGGTATCTGAAGTAAAAGAAGCAAATATACAACTGTTTTCAAAAACGTTGAATCCAATTGTTAGTGAAAAAGAAATTATAGAAGATAATCAATTGGAAAAAAGGGAAGAAGTTGTTTCAAAGAAAGAAGACGAACCAAAAGATAAAAACAGATCGGAAAAAAGAACATCCTCATCAAGAACAATTCGTGTCAATTTAGAAAAGATTGATGATTTATTAAACTTATTCGAAGAAGTGGTAATAGATCGCAGCCGTTTAGAAGTAATATCTGAAACAATCGAAGATACAGATCTTAAGGAAACTGTAGAACATATGAGTAGAGTTTCCTCAGATATGCAGTCTCTTATTTTGGCAATGCGAATGGTTCCGATTGAGCAAGTATTTAATCGTTTTCCACGTATGATTCGAGGGTTGTCCAAAGATTTGAATAAACAAATTTCACTTGAAATTATCGGTGCAGATACGGAATTGGATCGTACAGTTATTGATGAAATTGGTGATCCTTTAGTACATCTTATTCGAAATTCAGTCGATCACGGGATTGAGATACCAGAAGAACGCAGAAAAAATGGTAAACCGGAAGAGGGGAAACTTATTCTTCGTGCTTTCCATAGCGGGAATCATGTTTTTATAGAAATAGAAGATGATGGTGCTGGTATTAATCGAGATAAAGTACAGTCTAAGGCGATTGATAATGGCTTAATTACGGAGCAAGAAGCAGAATTATTAACAGATGACCAAATAGCTAGCTTTATTATGTCCTCTGGTTTTAGTACTGCTGATGCTGTCTCAGATATTTCAGGACGCGGAGTAGGCTTAGATGTCGTAAAAAGTAAAATTGAATCACTTGGAGGTCAAGTTTCTATTGAAACAAGTGCGGGAAAAGGTAGTATTTTTTCCATCCAGCTACCTTTAACGTTATCAATAATTGCTACTTTACTTGTGTCTGTTCAAAAGGAAACATATGCCATACCACTTTCTTCAATAATAGAAACGGTTGTATTACCTAAGAACAAGGTAATGCTTGCACATGGAAAAGAAGTAATGGATTTCAGAGGGAAAGTAATTCCGATTGTTTCATTAGCTTCCATATTTAAAGTTCCATCAATGGATAATCAAGACCATCAAGATTACTCCATCGTTGTTGTGAAAAAAGGAGAAAAATTAACAGGACTAATCGTTGACGGGTTCATTGGACAAAAAGAAGTTGTTCTAAAATCATTAGGGAACTATCTGGGAGAAGTGTTTGCAATCTCAGGAGCAACTATATTAGGTGATGGAGAAGTAGCGTTGATTATTGATTCCAATGCATTAGTCAAATAAGGAGGAGCAAGATGGTAGAGTCTAAGAAATATATACTTTTTAAACTACATGAGCAAATATTTGCAGTAAATGTTCAACAAATTATATCAATTGAAAGAATGCAGACAATCACTGAAGTACCACGTACTTCTGAGTTTATAAAAGGTGTAACTAAGCTACGTGAAGAAACGACTCCTGTTATTGATCTAAGAGAACGATTACTGCTAACTAAATTAGAAGAGACAGATAACACAAGAATACTAGTTGTACATGTTAATGGGATGCAAATTGGGATGGTAGTGGATGCTGCGACAGAAGTAATTGATATTGATCAAGAAATGATTGAAGAGCCACCGAAGTTAGTTGGGAAAGTTCGTGATACATTCTTAAAAGGTGTAGCAAAGGTTGATGAACGATTGTTATTAATTCTTCAATTAGAACAAATTATTAACTTTGAAGAATCTAATGAACTAAAGGAAGTATTGGAAAAAGAAATTTAATTGAATTTAAAGTAGCTTCTAGAAGGATTCGATAATCTGCTAGAAGCTTTTTTATTTCCCAGGAAATATGTAGATTAAATGATTATATTGTCCATATATGTAGAAGCAACAATTTTTGTAGTTCTTTCCAAAAGTTAGTTGAATCCTGTTTGTAAGAATCCTAATTTTCAAAGACAGTTAAGTATAACGGAGGAGTATAAATATGAGTAGTTTAAATCTTCATTAAGTGAACTTATATTTTTGTGTTATAGTAATTATTGGAAGGAACCGAATATTCTATACAAAGAAGGTCATTCATATGAAAGAAGACAATAAGTACGGTGTAAAGGACATCTATTTTTGGAGAATATCATTTGCTTTAGCGTTAGGATCGTTCTTTATCTTTGCTAGTCTCTATGCCGTACAACCTTTATCAAGTGTGTTTGTACGAGAGTTTCAAGTTTCAGTCTCTCAATCTACTTTAACTATTTCTATGAATATTGTTGGATTGATTATTGGTTTAATTATTTTTGGTTTTATTTCAGATCGAATCGGCAGAACAATATTTATAAAGTTATCCTTAATCGGTGCTGCTATTCCCTTCTTATTAATACCAATGGTAGATCATTTTATATTAATTATTATGCTTCGTTTTGTACAGGGATTGCTGCTTGCTGGATTGCCGGCTGCAGCACTTGCTTATATTAGCGAAGAAATAGATCAGCGAAGTGCTAGTATTGCAACTGCTCTCTATATATCTAGTAACGCATTAGGAGGAATGGTTGGAAGAGTATTAACAGGATCGCTAGCTGCTGAATTTTCATGGGAAATAGGGTTTTATGTATTGGCAGGATTAGGTGTTATTATTTTTATTATTATGACTCTATTATTACCGAGGTCAAAATTCTTTCAATCTAG
The DNA here is from genome assembly GCF_000011245.1 of Oceanobacillus iheyensis HTE831. Classification (NCBI taxonomy): domain Bacteria; kingdom Bacillati; phylum Bacillota; class Bacilli; order Caryophanales; family Bacillaceae; genus Oceanobacillus; species Oceanobacillus iheyensis. The sequence goes on along the minus strand of NC_004193.1, from coordinate 2,596,539 downwards.
TAAAGTTAGTATAGGTAAAGATTTACAAGGAATGGCTTATCATTTAAAGGACCCATCGATGATTGTCGTTTTTGGGTTGGGAGTAATACTACAATATGCTTTTACGTCTATTTGGACATTTTTACCCTTTCACCTTGAATCAGATGGTTTCTCTATGTCATTACAAGGAATTTCTAACACATTCTACGCATACGGATTAGGAATTATTGGAGCACCAATTGCAGGATGGTTAGCTAGTAGACTTGGAATATCGAATGTTCAAGTAGGTGGAATTGTGGTTTTATGCCTTGGAATTGCCCTTACGTTTAGTAGTTCAGTATCAATTATTGTAATAGGACTATGTGTGATTTGTTTAGGTTTCTTTACTACTCATTCATTGACAGCAGCTTCTGTAACAGAAAGAGCTACGCATCATAAAGGAAGTGCGTCTAGTTTATACTTAGTATCTTATTATATTGGCGTAACATTGGGCAGTTCTGCAGGCCCTGTGTGGAATATATTTGGATGGGGCGGAATTGTGACGACAGCATTATTGTTACCTCTTATCTATATTATAGTGAAACAATATGTACAATTTCGTGTTGATCAAAAGCGCGAAAATAAAAAAACTGCTATATAAAAGGTGATCGGGAGTAACTCTCGATCACCTTTTATATATATTATTCTACATAGGCAGGGATTTCGTTAATATCTATCCCTAGTGCCATTGGTACAAGGAAATATACGGTTAATGTTACTAGTATAATCCCAACAATATTAAGGAAAAAACCAGCCTTTGCCATATCTGGTATTCTTAAATACCCAGATCCAAATACAACAGCATTTGGGGGTGTTGCAACTGGTAACATAAATGCACAGGAGGCTGCTAATGCTGCAGCAATCATTAGAATAAACGGATGAACTCCCACTGCGACTGCTAATGCTGCCATAATCGGAAACATCATCGTAGCTGTTGCTGTATTAGATGTGATTTCAGTTAAGAAGATTACAAGTGCTGCAATAGATAGAATAATAATAATAGGTGCGACATTTTCTAAGCCAGTAAGTTGTTCCCCAATCCAATCTGATAGTCCTGAATCGGTAAAACCTGCAGCAATAGCTAAACCTCCGCCAAATAGTAACAGGATTCCCCATGGTAGTTTTATAGCACTTTCCCAATTCATAAGAAAATCACCTTTTTTATTCTTGGCAGGTATTAAGAATAGTACTAAAGCAGCTGTAATGGCAATAATTGCATCATTGATATTCTCGCTTACATAAGGGCCTAATAAAAATTCACGAGAAATCCAAGCGATCGCAGCTAAGATAAATACGACAAATACAGCTTTTTCTTCATAAGAAGCATTCCCAAGCTTTTTCTTTTCTTCTTTGATTATCTTTGCGCCACCAGGAATATGGCTAACTTCTAGTTTGAATGCTATTTTCGATAGATAGAACCATGTCAGGAATATAAATATCCATGCAAAAGGTACACCGAACATCATCCAAGATGCAAAAGAAACTTCAATACCATACATAGTATTAATTGTACCTGCAAAAATTACGTTTGGTGGAGTTCCAATTAATGTTGCCATTCCACCGATTGAAGCTGAATAGGCGATCCCCAGCATTAATGACTTCCCAAATGAAAAGTTTTCTGGGCTGGTATCAAATCCCCCTTGTTCCTTTAGCGTATCAGAAACTTGATAAATGATTGCTAATCCAATAGGTACCATCATCATTGCAGTAGCTGTATTAGAAATAAACATGGATAGAAACCCAGTAGCTACCATAAATCCTAATATAATTCGATCGGTATTGGTGCCAATTACGGATATAATGCTAATAGCAATTCTTCTATGTAAATTCCATCGTTCCATCGCAAGCGCTATGACAAATCCTCCCATGAATAGGAAAATGGTATCGCTGCCATAGGCAGATGTTGTTGCTCCAATGTCTAATCCATTTGTGAGTGGAAAAAGGATTATTGGTAATAATGCAGTAGCAGGAATTGGAATGGCTTCTGTCATCCACCAAATAGCTATCCAGATGGTACTCGCGAGTACTGCTTGACCTTCACTGCTTAATCCTTCTGGGGAAAAGAATAACAGCGTTAATATAAATGAAATTGGTCCAAGAAATAATCCGATTAGTTGAGCTTTGTTATATTGACGATTATTTCCACCATCATCCCCGTTATTACTATTACTCGTTGTGGATGATGGAGTACTATCTTTTTTATTCTTTTCGATAATTTCATTTGGGTTCACAAATAAACGAAACAGGTCCTTGACTTGATCATGTTTCTCCCACATCCAATACCACGTTGCATGTAACATAAAAACTCCCCCTTTTTTCAGACTTATTCAAATTATACATGCATATAAAAAATCACACAACAAAATTTGGTTGCGTTTACATATCAGACTCGTTCAAAATACCGTCATAATTAAAATTTAAATCGTCGAAATTAATTCATTATTTTGATAGAATTAAAGTAAATGAAGAGAGGGGCAATGTCATGAAAAAAATATTGTTAACTGGGTTTGTACCTTTTTTAGATAACCCAATTAACCCAACTGAAGAGATTGTTCAAGGACTACATAAAAAAAGTGTGAATGGATGGGAAGTTGTAGGAGAAGTACTTCCTGTAGATTTTCACGTAACCGGAGATCATTTAGTAGAATTGATACATAAAGTACAACCTAGCGCAATAATATCATTAGGTTTAGCAGCTGGGCGTAATCGAATAACTCCAGAGAGAATAGCAATTAATTGTAATGACGGCCCTGTAGATAATCAAGGTTATAAACCTGATGGCGAAAAAATCATAAGTGATGGGCCAGATGGTTATTTTAGTTCGTTACCGATTAAAAAAATGGTGAAAGAATTAGAAAATAACGGTATACCTGCAAAAATATCTAATACTGCCGGAGCTTATTTATGTAATCATGTGATGTATCGTGCACTGCATGAAATAGAACAACAAAAGTTAGATATTTTTTCTGGGTTTATTCACATTCCAGCATCCCACAAGCTAGCACTAACAAATAATATCCCGAGTTTTGCGCAAAAGGATCTTCAGCGCGCTATAGAAATTTGCATTGGATGTCTAGATTAATGCAAACTAATCCAATTATTAAAGTTCCTCCCACGAGATTAGAAGTAATCATGCACATTCTAACTTATTTTGGAATAATTGTAATGTGTATTTATATTGGTACACAATATTCTAAACTCCCTGCAGAAATACCTGCTCATTATAATTTTAGTGGTGAGATTACAAGAATGGATTCAAAAATAGTAGTATGGATTTTACCAGTAATTTCTGTCCTTATAATTGTCCCTATTTCTTTCATATGTAAAGTGCCTTATATGTTTAATTATCCACTTAAGGTTACAGAAAAGAATGCAGTGAAGGTATATAAAGATGGTAGATTAATGATGGCCTCTATGAATGTGCTTATCGTAATTTTGTTTTCTGTATTGGAGTTAAATATAATTTATGATGCTAACAATCCAGATAATCAAATGTCTAATTTGTGGATTAACATACTTCTAATTTCTATATTCATCCATCTTTTCTATTTTATTATCCGGTTAAGAAGACATAAATTAGAATAGGGATTAAACTATACTGAGATTATAGGAGAGAGTTAAATGAAAGCAAATCCTATGATAAATGTACCTTCAACACGATTAGAAAAAAGTATACATATCATAACTTATACATTGCTAGGTCTACTATATCTATTTGTTGCGTTACAATATAATTCCCTACCAGAGCAGATTCCAGCACATTATAATTTTTCTGGTGAGATAACAAGAACAATGTCAAAGGGAGGAATATGGATATTTCCAATAATCACTACTATCTTTGCTTTCGTTTTTTCTTTTTTGGGTAAGGTTCCATACGTGAGTAATTATCCACTAAAAGTAACAGAGGAAAATGCAGAACCTGTTTATAAAGAAGGAAGATTAATGCTAGCTTCATTAGGTTTATTTTTAGTTCTCTTTATGGGTTCTGAAAAATTATAAAATATGTATGCTGTGGTAAAAAATAACTGATTTATCCACATCCAGCTCTAGCGTCCAGAAACTAGGCGACTTCACGAAATCGCCCTACGATAAGTCATCATCGGTTCGTCACCTCACCGTGATTCCTTTATCTCAGTTGATTCGTTCCACTCGCTACGTTTCTAAACGGACGCTTGCACTTTTGTTCTAAGAATTCGTAAGCATAAACTAGATTAGAGTGTTGTATTGGAATTCTATATATCAATTACCGTATACTATAGAATATAGTTGAAGCATAAAGGAGTATATATAAATGTCGGATAAACAACAAGTGAAATTAATTGCATTAGATATGGATGGAACATTATTAACCCCGGAACATGAAGTTTCTGAGCGAAATAAAAAGGCAATTCAGACTGCTTTAGAGCAAGGAATTGATGTAATCTTAAGCACAGGAAGAAGCTGGGATACTTGCTTCCCATTTGCAGAAGAATTAAGTTTGACTTCTTACCTTATTACTGCTAATGGGGGACAGATTTGGACCGTTGAAAAAGAACTATTACAACAGCATTTACTTAAGACAGAAACGGTGGAAAAAATGTATTTGCTTGCTAAAGAAAAAAATATGCATTGTTGGATGATTTCCACGGAAAAGGTTTTTAGAGGGCATGCTCCAGATAACTTGTATGACCACCAATGGTTAAAATTCGGTTGTGCCTCTGAAGATAAAAATAAATTGGATCAAATGATAAAGGAATTATCTTATAATGATGAATTGGAATTAACTAACTCATTACCTACAAATATAGAGATAAATCCAAAAGGTGTTAGTAAAGCACAAGCATTACAATTCTTATGTGAGAAGATAGGGATTACAATGGATAATGTGATGGCAGTAGGCGATAGTTTAAATGATATTAAAATGATACAAGAAGCAGGAGTCGGAGTAGCTATGGGGAACGCCCAAGTAGCTATAAAAAAAGTTGCTAACTATACAACTGATACGAATGAAGAAGATGGTGTAGGAATAGCAATTGAAAAATATGCATTATAGCAAAAGATGAATTACGATAAATGAAAGGGAATTTTCGCCTCATTGTTAGAGTGGAATTCCTTTTTTTATATAATTTAATAAGTAAGTCAATTTCAACCATGTTAAATCTCTTAACAGGCTATACTTATTGAAACTAATTTATCTACTTTAGTTGATTGAGTTCGATATTATAGTGATTAGAAAGTACGTAAGCATAAATGTATCTAGTTATGTATATTATTACCATTTTTACATAGACTTTAATAAAGACCTTCTACTATCTGCATTGCTATAGTTTTGAATCTTAGTAATAAAATTTTTCTTCTCATTAATGCCCTTACCTTTCTGCCAAATAAAGCGTATAATAGAAGATGTAGAAGAAAGGAGATGCTTTAATGTCTTTTTCAAGAGGACCGAAAGAACCGGTACAAGAGGTTGAAACGAATGTGTGGTCATGTACGAGTGGAGACTGCCAGGGTTGGATGAGAGAGTCGTTTAGCTTTGAAGAAGAACCGACATGTCCGCTGTGTGACTCATCAATGGAAAAAGAAGTTCGTGTAATTCCTGAAATGAAAAAGTAGTAGTATCTCTATTAAGCACACAAATCTTTATGATTTTTTTGTAAAAGACCCCTCCACAAAAAGAGAAGGGTCTTTTTTACGTTGCATTTATTTAGGTAGGTTTTGTATGTAATCGGTAGCAATACCATATACTTCAATACTTTTAAGCCTGAGAAATAAAATGCAAAAAAGCTATTCATTAATTTGTCGAGATCATTATTGCTAATAAATTGAATTATTGGAAAAGTGTGTGGATATCTGATATAATTCACATATAAAAGTAGCTTAGATACCAACAGCTAAATGTAATCGCTTACACTAAAAGGAGGAAACTATTTTGAGGTACGCAAATCCAAATAAACAAGATGCAATCGTAAATTTTGAAAAAAGGTATGATAACTTTATTGGTGGAAAGTATCAGCCTCCAATAAACGGAAATTACTTCGAAAATGTTAGTCCTGTAACTGGTGAAGTATTCTGTGAAATAGCACGTTCAACGAAAGAAGATGTGGATGCAGCAATTGATGCAGCTCATGCTGCTAAAGACGCTTGGGGAAAGACATCTGTTGCAGAAAGAGCGGTAATCCTAAATAAGATTGCAGACAGAATCGAAGAGAATTTAGAGAAACTTGCAGTTGCAGAAACATGGGATAATGGGAAGGCGGTACGTGAAACACTTGCTGCAGATATTCCTTTAGCTGTTGATCATTTTAGATATTTTGCAGGTGTTATAAGAGCACAGGAAGGTACGTTAAGTCAGATTGATGAAGATACAGTCGCTTATCATTTTCATGAACCTTTAGGCGTTGTAGGTCAGATTATACCGTGGAATTTTCCAATCTTAATGGCAACATGGAAATTAGCGCCGGCACTAGCAGCTGGAAATTGCGTAGTACTTAAACCAGCAGAGCAAACACCTGCTTCCATCCATGTTTTACTTGATTTAATTAAGGATTTACTACCGGATGGTGTATTAAATGTGGTAAACGGATTTGGTGTAGAGGCTGGTAAACCATTAGCATCAAATAGTCGTATTGCAAAAATCGCATTTACTGGTGAAACAACCACAGGAAGATTAATCATGCAATATGCCTCTGAAAATATAATTCCTGTAACTTTAGAATTAGGTGGTAAATCACCAAATATTTTCTTTGAAGATGTAATGGATAAAGATGATGCATTTGTAGATAAAGCAATTGAGGGCATGGTTATGTTTGCCCTAAATCAAGGAGAAGTATGTACTTGTCCATCTCGTGCTTTAGTACATGAATCTATCTATGATCGATTTATGGAAAAAGTAATTCAACGCGTAAATCAAATAAAAATAGGTCATCCATTAGATACGGATACGATGATGGGTGCACAAGCATCACAAGAACAAATGGAAAAAATAAAATCATATCTTGATATCGGAAAACAAGAAGGGGCAGAAGTTCTTACTGGTGGAAATGTTAATGCACTAGAAGGAGAATTAGCTGCGGGTTACTATGTAGAGCCAACCATATTTAAGGGAAATAATAAGATGCGTATTTTCCAAGAGGAGATATTTGGTCCAGTTTTATCTGTTACTACGTTTAAAGATAAAGATGAGGCAATGGAAGTTGCTAACGATACTTTATACGGATTAGGTGCAGGAATATGGACAAGAGATATAAATACTGCTTATAGGTTCGGCAGAGGTATTGAAGCTGGTCGTGTTTGGACCAATTGTTATCACCAATATCCTGCACACGCTGCTTTTGGCGGATATAAAAAATCAGGAATTGGTCGTGAAAATCATCTCATGATGCTTGGTCATTATCAACAAACAAAAAATCTACTTATTAGCTATGGTGAAGGAACAGCCGGATTATTCTAGAAGGAGTGTGCATAATGGTTGAACGTGTAACTGCGACAAAAGAAGCGGAGCAGTTAATGAAAAAACTGATCGATATTCATGGACCATTAATGTTTCATCAATCTGGAGGATGCTGTGATGGAAGTTCTCCAATGTGTTACCCAAAAGATGAATTAAGAACGGGTGAATCGGATATTTTATTAGGAAATTTACCAGGAGATATTCCTTTTTATATTTCCAAAGATCAATATGAATATTGGAAGCATACACAGTTAATTATAGATGCAGTTGACGGGAGGGGAGGAATGTTTTCCTTAGAGGGACCAGAAGGAAAACGATTTTTAACAAGATCCAGGGTTTTCACAGAAGAAGAAAAAGCGGAACTGCAAATATAATAAAGAGTCGTCAAATTCATCGATGAAGAATTTGACGACTTCCAGAAAAATGCTAGATAGAAATACCCTTGTAATTCTATAAAAAGTCGTGTAAAATAAATTAACTGAAAATTTAGATTCATGTTAGATATTATTGGGAGGTGGAACAGGTGGTTACAGTTAAAATGTTAAAGCCATACTATGTAAAGACAGAAGAAAAGTTTGTCCGAATTATCTTGGCGTATCAATATTTCTCGGTAATGATGAATAAGAAAGTGTATCAATTCATTCCTGTTGAGGCGAATGAGATTAGAATTGACCGGAAAACAAAGCGGATCGTCAATACGGATGCTGTCTTTGCCTTCCAAAATGGAAAAGATATTATTACTATATCTATGTCTCAATTGATATCTATTCCTGAATTTTTAGAGCAGTTACACGGAATTGCGGAATCTTATTACTTAACGGAAGAATCAACTTCTATTACCGATCAACAAAAAGAAGTACATCGGATTATAAAAGAATTAGAAATAAATAATATTAAACGATTGATCGACAAAGCATTAGATCAACATGATTATTATATGTTTATAAAATTATCTAGTTTATTGTAAAAAGAACTCCACCAAAATGGTGGAGTTCTTTTATGATTATCTAGGAAATTATAAAATTTTGGGGCTGTGGAAAAACAACTAAGTTATTTATCCACGTCCAGTTCCAGCTCCCATCACCTATTGTCCTTCCGGAAACCTCCTTACGATAAAGAAGACTGCCGAATGTTCTTTATGAGGCATAGTCGCACTTATGCCATGGTGAAAAGAAGACTGCCGAATGTTCTTTATGAGGCATAGTCGCACTTATACCTGTGCGGTGAAAGTCAACATCGATTCGCATACGCTTATCGTGTTTCCTTTATCTCAAAGAAATAAAGAAGCTCGACCAGTCGAACCACCCCTTCAAAAACAGGGGCGCAGGACATACGGTGATAAACGAGCGCTTGCGCTTTTGTTCTTATTCATATAGCTTTATAAATATTTCGGTAGCTACTTCTACAGCAGATGGTCTGTCATGATTTTTAGTTCCTTCTATCATTAAAGATAGTAAAACATCTTGTTCTTCGGTTGGATATCCAACAAACCAACTATTTTCGTCACCGCTATCTTCACTTGTGAGCTTTAATTCCGCTGTACCTGTTTTACCAGAGATAGGTAAGTTAGCTTCTTGGGCAGCTTTACCTGTGCCTTCTGTGACTACTTTACGAAGCGAATCTTTTATGTCATTTGCTTGTTCTTCTGTTACTAAGTTTTCTTTCCATACTTGACTATTTTCTTCATCGATTAATAAAGTTGGTTTTAGCATGTTACCATTGTTAAGAAAAGTTGTATACGTAGATGCAAGATGAATAGCACTCATTTCAAGTTCGCCCTGACCATAACTTGAGTTGGCTAATAAAACTTCATCGTTTAAATCTCCACTCGATGATACTGTTGAATCAGGAACGGGATACTCATAAGGAAATTCTTCACCTATTCCAAAAGAATGAAGACCATCAACATAAGCATCTGCACCCATTTCTACTGCTTTCATCGCAAAGAAAATATTATCAGACCTTATTAATGCATCGTCGACATCTACAGGAACGTTAGAAGTGGATACACGAGTAACTTCATAGTCACCCCAATTTTCGCCATTACTCCATTTCAATCCGTTTATTTCAATTCCATCACCATAGGAAATCGATCCGTTGTCTAACCCTATTGCTGCAGTTACAGGCTTTATCACAGACCCAGGAGCGAAAGTCGCAGAAAATCGATTTAATACAGGATTAAGCTCGTTTTCTTCTAGATCACCCCAGAAATTTTCAGAAGTTCCATATAGTGCTTCATTTGGATCAAAAGATGGACTGCTAACTAATGCCATTGTCTCTCCAGTGGAGGGATTTATTGCTGTAGCATTACCTGGATTGCCATTAAATTGATCAAATATTTTTTCTTGTACATTTATATCAATCGTGACTTGAACATTTTCTCCATTCTCAACAGGTTTTTCTGCAATTATAGTGTTGTCCTGCCCATCTTGTTCTACATATATAGTAGTACCTTTCTTACCACGCAATTTTTCTTCGTATAGACTTTCCAAACCGCGTGATCCAATTTTATCATTGGCACTGTATTCACCCGGATCTAATTCTTCTAGGTCTTCTGCAGTTACATCCCGTATATAACCAACTAAATGTGCACTAGCTTCTTCTCCTGGATAAATTCTTCCAGTGATTTCTCGGTAAGTTACTCCATCAATTGCCATTAAATCTTGAAAAAGCTCTTCTTTGTCTGTCATAATGGTTGCTAATGGGACGAACACATCATCGGTAACCCAAGAGGCATTTAATGTTTCATTAATATGTTCAACTGAAAGACCAAGTAAATCAGCTACGTTTTCCTTGTTCTCTTCTGCACTTTCCCCAAGTTCACCTGGAACCAAACCGATTTCATATAGTTCTCCATTCATCGCTAAGGGAATATTATTACGGTCTAATATCTCGCCGCGCTTAGGAAGAGTTGAAGAAATCCCTAAATCCCCGCCATCTGCTAGTTCTGGGAAAATAAAACCAGGATTCCAATCGATATACCAATTTTCTTCGTCTTCTTCACCAAGAAGTTTTAAATTTGCTTCATAATCAAATTCAACCGGCCCAGCCATTGTTTCCATTGAAACCTTAAAAGGTACAGATGCTGATTTTTCTTCAAAAGCTTTATTTAAGGCATCCTCACCTAATGATTCAATTTCGAATGTTAAATCGGTTACATTTAAATCTGTATAAATATTTTCTGTACGTAACGTTGAATCCTCTTCTGAATATGTATCCTGAGCTTCTGGAGTTAGATAATCATACAAGCCTTCATACGTTTGTTCTTGCATCTTACTTGTAAAATCTTCTAACCTTTCATTTGGTGTAACTTGATCATCGGAGCAAGCCGATAATATAAAAATCATTACTCCAAACATTAATAATCTTTTAAACATAATTAGACCCCCATAAAATCTACTCATTTTAAGTATAGCATTTTTTCTACGTCAATAGATGTATCAAACTCCCTCTGATGAGCATAAAAGAAAAAGTCACACTGCTCGCTAAAACAGGTGACCTTTTATGTTATTGTTCTTGCATATGTCCAGTGATTTCAGAATTAACTCGATTAATCTCTTCATCACTGACGATATAATACCAGATACCGTTTATAGTTTCACCATGTCCTTCTATTTCCATTGTAGTAATATTATTACGTGCTCCTGCATAATTGGTTAATAGCGTTTGTAATTTATCCATATCCAAATCTGTTTGTACATTGTTTCCCAATATATCTAAGATCTCTCCTGCTTTGGTAATACTGGAGAAGCTGGCAGCTTCATTCATAGCAGCTTGTATTACTTGACGTTGACGATCATTCCTACCTAAATCTCCACGACTATCCTGCTTTCTCATACGGATAAATTCTAATGCCTGTTTACCGTCAAGTGTAATTTGCCCTTGATCAAAGTTATAACCGCCGGTACTGAATGCTTGAGCATTATTAACAGTTACACCGCCAACAGCATCAATTCCCTGTTGAAAACCTTCCATATTAACACGGATATAGGAATGAATCGATAGATTAAAAGTTTCTTCAACTGTTTGAACAGATAAGTCAGGCCCACCGACACCATCTACAATACCGAACGGGTATGCATGATTGATTTTATCCATTCCTCTTCCTGGAATGTTCACATAAGTATCGCGCGGTATACTTAACATTATCATTTTATCGGTATTCGGATTAATGGAGAGTAGTATCATTGTGTCTGATCTGCCTAAATCTCCATCTCTTTCATCTACACCTAATAACAGGATATTCACTGCGTCTTTTTCTTTATATAATTGATTAATTTCTTTTTGTCTATCAGGATCACTGTCTCGACTTAATGGACTATGCATTGTGTCGACCACTGCACCGACTTGATTATATATTAGAAAGATTCCGCCACTAATTAATAACAGAAGAACTAATAAAATTCCCCCAAGCCAGAATGGCCATTTTCTACGTTTTTTATGTTGCTTGCGCTCAGTTCTAGAAACCACTTTTATTCCCCGCTATCTTTATCGTATATTTCGACAATTTGAGACTTTTGTATGATGTTAAACCTAAAAAAATATCAAATCTTGCATAAATTATATCGGAAATAAAAGGAAGCGTCTATAGGGAAAGACAATTTATTTTAATATTAGCTATTTTATTATGCATCTAATGTAGATTAAAGTAGTGTTTAAGTGATGTTCTTTATAAAGAATAAAAATAATGAAAAACTGTATAAACAGAAGTAAAAATGAGAATTTAGAAGAAAAACGTTCTTAATATAGAATGAAAGGAAGAATTTACCCCTTTTCTTATTGAGGGAAAGTAACTATACTTAGGTTAATCGTTCTTTATAAAGAACTTATAGATTCTTATTGCGAACGAATTAGGTAAAATTACATAGGGAGGGGGAAAATCGCTGTGGTCATGTTAGCATGGACCCGATAAAAAGGACTTATTTTTATTGTAGTAATCGTAGTAAAAGGAAAAAACTAAACAGCGAAATTAAATAATGAATTGGAGGAGAAAAACATGAAATTAAAGAAAAAATTAGGTATGGGTGTTGCAACTGCAGTATTAGGTTTAGGACTTATTGGTGGAGGAACTTTTGCATATTTTAGTGATACAGCACAAGCAACAGGAGAATTTACTGCAGGAGAATTAAGTTTATCAGCAGAACCGTCGGTTGTTATTGATGTAAATAATTTAAAGCCAGGAGATACTATGATTCGTAGCTTTGAATTATTAAATGATGGAACGCTCGATATTTCTAAAGTGGATATTTCTACTAGTTATGTTGTAGATGATGTTGGAGGAAATAATTCGGAGGATTTCGGAAAGCATATCCGGGTTAACTTTTTAGAAAATGTTGATAAAACAGGATTTGATCCAATTTTTTGGGACTATGATCATAATGATGTAATAAGTTATACCACACTTTATGACCTTAAAAATATGACGCCTGATGCGGTAGAAAATTTAAACAAGTGGTGGACGATATTTAAAGGAGAAGCTAGTGGATTGGAAGCTGGGACATCAGATGAAATGCTAGTATCCTTTGAATTTGTAGAAAATGGAGCGGACCAAAATGAGTATCAAAAAGACTCATTGAACCTAACTTGGACATTTACTGGTCATCAAACTGAAGGCGAAGCAAAATAGTATTTAAGGGAGGGCTAACCTCCCTTCTCTTTTAATTTATAGATAAGGGAGGTTTGGCAATGAAGCAATACAAGCAGAAAATTTTAATTGGTGTTGCAGCTGGAATGATAGGAATGGGGTTTGTAGGTGGAGGAACGTTTGCGTTTTTTAGTGATACGGAAACTACCCAAAATTCATTTGTCTCTGGAACATTGGATTTAGAATTACAATCTCCAAATGAATCTGGCGAATTGGATATAGCTTTAAAAGATATAAAACCTGGGGATAAGAAAACTTATTCTATAAATCTGCATAATGCAGGATCGCTCACGTTTAAAGATGTGCTACTAACTTCTACTTATTCTATTAAAGATAAACATAATGATAATAAGAAAGCTGACTTCGCAGATCATATTTTCGTCAAAATAACGAATAAAGACTCAGATGACGTTATATCTGACTACATCCCAATTAGTGAGTTAAAAGATGTGACCCTTGCTGAAGGTCAAGTGTCTGAATCGACAACAAAGCTACAATTTGATTTCTGGTTTAAAGACAATGAAGGAGATCAAAATATGTTCCAAGGTGATGAACTGAAATTCGATCTAATCTTCCATGCAAGTCAAGAAAAAGCAGAGTAAAGAAGTACTTATTTGAAAGATTTATAGAAGTATCTTGGCTTTAATTGTGATGGAAGACGGCGACTCCTGCAGGAATAGCACGAGCTGAAGTTTCACTTGAAGAGTGTTCTTCTTTTCAAGTTAGCTGAGGCCGTGCCTGTGGATAGCCCAATCTGCAATGGAAATCAAAAACAGCCAATATTTAGGAAGTACACAAAATACTTATTATTAAATTGATGCATATATCAGTTTTTAACAGATATTTGTTATTTAGTATATTTTGGTTTACTAATCATTCCAGCTAATAATTATTAAACCAAAGTATAGCTAACCAGGGAGGGATTGATTTGCGTATGAAGCGAGTTCGTAAGTTTAAATCAAAGAAGAAAAGTATATTTATCCTTAAATTAGTTGGCGTATTATATGTAGCAATTGCCTGTGTGTCTTTGATTACTACAACGGGTACAGCTTCGTATTTTTCAGAGAAGGATCAAGATGGATATGTACGGGCAGGAGTTTGGTGGGACGGAAGTGAACTTAAATTCACTGAAAAAGGAACGGATCCTATAACTGGATGTGATATGCAAACCATTCAAGCGGAGATAAAAAATATCGGAAAAGATATGAAACAATCAACTACGTATGAAATTTATTTTAGTAAAAACGGAAATCCGAAGAATGGGGAAAAAATAAGTGAAAAGGAGTTAGCACCCCTAAAATCAGGAAAACAAACAACCTTAAAATTTGATGTTGATAAAAACGGTTCTTATCAATTTCGTGTTCTTCAACATCCAGAATTTAAAAATGATGAAAAACAGCATGATGAATGGAGTAAGAAGATAATGATTAAGTGTAAATCTACCCAAGATAAGCAAGATAAAGAAGTTGAAGTGTCAAATGAAAATCAACAAGAAGTGGAAGCCAAGAACGATAGTAAAGAGAACAAGACGGAGGAAGAGCTTCCAAAGGATAAAACTGAAGATACAGATATAGAAGAACAAAAGTCAGAAGAAGTTTCAGATGAAAATAATCAAGAAGAAACAGAAGAAATAGAGACAATACCTGAAACGAATCCAGAGATTGATGAAAAAGAAGAGCAATCAGAAGCAGAAAAATCAGGTGAAAGCGAGGAGGACGATCAATGAAAATCACAAAAAAAAGGCTGTTAAAATGGGGAAGTAATCTAGTATCATTTGTACTTTTCCTTGGTTTAGTTACGATGGCAACTATCGTAATTACAACGAAAGCAAGCGGTGGAGAACCAGAACTATTTGGGCTTCAATTTAAAACGGTACTATCTGGTTCAATGGAGCCGGGTATTCAAACAGGATCTGTCATTGCTGTAGAAACGGGTGGGGATATGACTCGTTTTCAAGAAGATGATGTCATTACATTTATGGAAGAAGATTCAAAACTTGTCACACACCGAATTACAGAAGTGTTAAACAATGGGGAACATATTATGTACGAAACAAAAGGAGATAACAATAATGCAGCAGATATAAATCCTGTTTTTGCAGAAAATGTTGTCGCTGAATATACGGGTTTTACAGTACCGTACTTAGGATACCTTGTTAGCTTTGCACAAACACAAAACGGAGCTTTTCTATTACTAATACCTGGTATATTACTTTTGGGGTATGCGGTCATCACCATTTGGCAAGGATTACGTGAATTAGAAAGAAATCAGAAAGCATTTCACGATGACAAAGAAGATAAACAAATCGCCACGTGATTGTATGAGCATAAAGTGGAGGTGAGGAAATGAAGAAAAATATCCTTATTATTGTCTGTTTTAGTATTATCGTATCATTAATTTACCCTTATCATTCTTATGCTGATACGGATAATTCAGATGCGAGTGAAATTGAATTATCCATAACGCCTGATGATTTTCTATTCAATATCGAAAATATGAAACCTGGTGATTGGGCACCAAGAACACTAACCATTAATAACTCGGGGATCAGTGAATTTGAATATCAAATGTCTGTCGAAAATAATGGTAATGATAAGTTGTTTAATGAGCTTTTATTATTAATTGAAGATGTTGATCAGAACAAATTATATGATGGAAAGATTTCAGAGTTTTCTTCAATACCTTCTAGATACTTAGATGCTGGGAGTCATGAAGATTTGCATATCACAGTAACCTTTCCTGCACATTTGGGTAATGACTTTCAAGGTGTTTCCAGCTCTTTTTCTTTTATCTTCTATGCAGAAGGGGATACAGTTCAAGGCAGTAAGGAAAATGATGTGGCTGAAGTCTCGGGGGTAGTTGATAACAATAATGGAGATTCTAATAATCAATTACTGCCAGACACGGCTACTTCCATATTCTCAATATTACTTTTAGGACTTTTGGTTGTATGTGTTGGATTATTCGTATTAATATGGCAAAAATACAAGTCAATTCCCAAGTAACTCCATTTACCAAAAGATAGGATTACACCTTGCAAAACTAGTGTTTATCTGACAAAACAAGTCAAACAAACAAGCAAGATATTATAGTATGATAGTCTTATAAATCAAACGAAATCCTCAGAAAAAGGCAAACCTATTGAAAGATGGGGACGCAAAGTCACAGATCTAAGGTATTTTTACTAAGATGGCTGGACTATCTGGATGTAAGGTAGGGGACTAAATCGTGGATAAAACATTACATTCTGTTAAGGTTGATCAAGAGTGGGTACGTTTAATCAAACAAGCGAGAGAATTGGGACTTACAATCGAAGAGATAAGACAGTTCATAATGGTTACAGGTCAGAAGGTGTAATTTGTATGAACAACGTACGCAATATAGAACTATTCGCTGCAGTTATGTTATAATTTGCAGTGAAAGTAGGTGATGAGCTTGATCGGCGAAAAAATAAAACAACTACGCCTAGAAAAAAGAATGTCCATTTCCGAATTAGCGGAAAAAGCAGGAGTCGCTAAATCATATTTAAGTTCGATTGAGCGTAATCTTCAATCTAATCCTTCTATTCAATTTATAGAAAAAATAAGTAATGTCTTAGGCGTAACTGTAAATGAAATAATTTTAGAAAATAATAATGATGATGCTGATCTTGATGAAGAATGGATGCAAATTGTTCAAGAAGCGATGAAATCCGGTGTATCAAAAGAACAATTTAAAGAATACCTTGAATTTAATAAATGGCGTCAGAAAAATAATCATTAGTTTGTTAAGTTTAAAATCTTAACAGGCTAATGATTTTTTACAGATGCAGTACATATGAAGTGGCAATTATAGTATTAATGTATATACTAGAAACGAGATATATTTCTGTCGAAGTATTTTTGGGAGTCATTTTATACATGTGTGATAAGTCCTATTCGATTCAAAGGGATTTTTCATCATACTTTTGCGACATTAACACCTAGTGATGTAGAAACGAAATCTTCAACTAAGATGAAGGTGCATTTTATTTAAAAGGATGTATTTGTTTTGCGTTTAAAATCATTATATTTATTACCAATTCTGTGGATGTTGGTGATTTTTATTTCATCTGCAACTCCATATGAGAATCAAGATGTTAAACCGTTATTAAGTGGATTAGACTTACAATTTTTATATCCTTATTTATCTTGGGTAGAGTTTACGTATCATTCATCTATTGTAAGTGTCGAAGCGTTAGGGATAGAAGGATTTATAGAGTTCTTTTTAAGAAAAGGTGCTCATGTCAGCGTATTCTTTATTCTAACATGTTTGTTTTTCATATCTTTTATAAAGAACACACAATGGAATAGAGGCAAGATCTATATTTGGTCTATAATCCTCACTGGTTTATATGCAATTGTAGATGAACTACATCAGGGGATTACTCCAAACCGAACTCCATATGTCGGAGATGTGATCCTAGATGTACTTGGAGGAAGTCTAGCATTACTTGTAATTGCTGTGATTTTCAGATTACAAAAAAAGTATAGACATGTCTGAAAAAATTGTATAAAATTACGATTAACAACAATAAATTTCATTACAAGACAAAATCCGACTACATGATTAATGGAATATAAGGTTATATTCTCGTAAAAGGCGGTAGAATTAAATGAGAGAGCAAGAACAGTATCAGAATATTCTTCAGCGAATGATTCATGATACCGAAAATCAAAAGATAGGCTCTTCTGAAGAGCTGATTAAGCAGCTGGTTGAAGAGTTATCAATGAATCCGAATTTAAAAAAGTATATACACCCGGCAAGATAGTTATAAAAGCCTACGAGCGTATATCGATTTACGTCCGTAGGCTTTTGTTTGCCATAATCAAGAACGAGAAGGTGTATCATCAACATCAATTTCCATGTATTTTTTATCTAGTATTTCAATAGTTGCTTGATCACTTGTTAAATTAGTAATCCAAGAAATAAAACTTGCTTCTTCTCCTTCGATTATATAAACAATAAACTCGACATTTTCCAGATAATGAATATCATCCAATATAAATTCGGTAGATTGTCTTAATTCATTCTCTAGTTTACCGAGTAAAGGATATTCGACCTTTACTGAGATGCATTGCATCAATTGTCGTTTTACAATTCCTGTTGTTTTGATTGCTTGAGAAGTAGTGCTTCCATAAGCACGAATTAAGCCACCAGCTCCTAATTTAATCCCTCCGAAATAACGAGTTATTACTACTGCTGTATCTTTCAATCCTTTTTTCTTTAATACTTCTAAAATGGGAACACCAGCGGTTCCACTAGGCTCACCATCATCATTTGCTTTTTGAATCTGATCATTTTCCCCAATCATATATGCCGAACAGTTGTGTGTTGCATTATAATGCTTCTTTTTAATTTCTTGAATAAATTCTTGGGCATCCTCTTCTGTTTCCACCCGTTTGACATATCCAATAAATCGAGATTTTTGAATAGTTATTTCATCCATACCTTGTTGTTTTACGGTATAATAGGTATTTAACATCTTGATTTTCTCACCTCAAACTAACATTATAGTAGATAGATCACATTATGAGTATAAGGAAGGAATAAATAATATCTTTTGAAATATTCTTAATCTAACCCTTACAAACAGCGAAACGTTACGAATAATTATAACATAGGTTGGTGGATGTATTATGGCAATCAAAATAACTGATAAAGCTTTGGATCACGTGGTTAATGAAATGGTTGATGTAGTTGAAAACAGTAAAGATGAAATTTTTAATATAAGTGAAGAGGCCAGAAAAGAGCACGAACACTTAGTTCGGGAGCTTAAATTAACCAAAGAAAAAGTTTTACGCCACATTCAAAATGGTGACCAACTGGAAGAAAGAGTTCGATTTTCTCGTAAGCGATTAGCAGAAGTGAGTAAATATTTCGAAAAATATTCCGAAGATGAAATTCGAGAAGTATATGAAAATACGCATTTAATGCAAACGAAACTCGCTATTTTAAGGCAAGAAGAAAAATCGCTGAGGGAAAAGAGAGATGAACTTGAACGAAGGTTAATTGGTTTATCACATACTATCAATCGAGCTGAGAATTTAGCAGGTAAAATTGCTGTTATATTAAATTATCTACAAGATGATTTTCGTCAAGTTAATGAAATGATCGAAAATGCTAAAGAAAAGCAAGAATTTGGTTTGAAGATTATTGAAGCACAAGAAGAAGAGAGAAGAAAATTATCGAGGGAAATTCATGATGGCCCTGCACAAATGCTAGCGAATATGTTACTACGATCAGAAATCCTTGAGAGAACGATAAAAAAAGGAACACATGACCAAGCAATTGAGGAGATTCATAGTGTACGTAAAATGGTTCGCTCATCATTATATGAAGTGAGGAGAATCATTTACGATCTTCGTCCAATGGCACTTGATGATTTAGGACTTATACCGACGATTAGAAAATATGTGGAAAGTATTTCAGAATATCATTCGATTACAATAAATTTTAATGTTATTGGCGAAGAAAAACGATTGAATCAAAAATATGAAATTGCTCTATTTCGGTTGATGCAAGAATCCATTCAAAATGCGATTAAGCATAGTGAAGCTGCATTAATCCAAGTTAAATTAGAGATTCGTAGAGAAAACTTAACATTGATTGTGAAAGATGAAGGAAAAGGTTTTGATCAGAATGAAAAAAGTGACAAATCTTTCGGTCTTATTGGGATGAGAGAGAGAGTGGAGATGCTTGAGGGAGAATTAAATATAAAATCTGCAATAGGAAAAGGAACATCTATAATAATTAAAGTTCCATATTCGCCCAGTTAAGTATATAATAGAGAATAGATAGAAGAAATAGAATTATTATTTACTGTCATTTCGTGTAGGGAACTATAGAAAGAATTACTATCATCGGGAGGGAGTTTTTCCAAATGATTACAGAGAAAGAAGTAAGAATTGTATTAATTGATGATCATAAGTTGTTCCGAGAGGGTGTAAAAAGAATACTAGATTTTGAACCATCATTTGAAGTAGTAGCTGAAGGTGATGATGGTTCGATGGCATCTAAGCTCGTGAAAGAGAATGCACCAGATGTTGTACTTATGGATATTAACATGCCGGAGATTAATGGGGTTCAGGCTACTGCAGATTTAGTAAGGTACTTTCCAAATTCAAAGGTTATCATTCTATCTATTCATGATGACGAAAGTTATGTTACTCATGCCTTAAAAACTGGTGCGCAAGGATACTTATTAAAAGAGATGGATTCAGACGCTTTAATTGATGCAATTAAAGTAGTAAGCGATGGTGGATCATACCTACACCCTCGTGTAACACATAACTTAGTAAAAGAATATCGACGCTTGGCTAAAGAAAATTCTTCTAGTATAGCTGATAAAGGAATTGAATATCGTAAGCCATTGCATTTACTTACAAAAAGAGAATGTCAAGTACTACAACTGCTTGCTGACGGAAAAAGTAATCGTGCAGTAGCAGAGACGCTATATATTAGTGAAAAAACTGTAAAAAACCATGTAAGTAATATTTTACAAAAAATGAACGTTAATGATCGAACTCAAGCTGTTGTATCTGCTATCCGTAAAGGATGGGTAGAAGTAATTTAACGAAGAAAATAAAAATGCCTTGATGTACATCATCAAGGCATTTTCTGTGTCGATTTTTTATAGGAATTCATGTAAAATAAATAACTACAGTTAAAATCGATTAAGGAGAAGGATAGTCATGAAGATAGCTGTCATGTCAGATAGTACGGCTTATATCTCAAAGGATGATAGAGAAAGATATAATATACATATGGTACCATTAAGCGTTATTTTTGATGATGCTTCATATCAAGAAGAAATTGATATAACAACAGAAGAATTCTATAAAAAAATGAAATCAACAAAAGATCTTCCTAGTACTTCTCAACCTTCAATTGGCTATGTAACCAAGAAACTTGAATCATTAGCAGAACATTTCGATGCAGTTATTTCCATACATTTATCTAGTGGGATTAGTGGCACTTATCAAACTGTCACGAGTGCTGGTGAAATGGTTGATGGTATCGAAGTAATTACATTTGATTCAGAGATAAGCTGTATGGTTCAAGGATTTTATGCTATCGAGGCTGCAAAGTTAGCAAAAGAAGGAAAATCGGTAAATGAAATCATGGACCGTTTACATGAAATGAAGCAATCTATTCGTGCTTACTTTATGGTAGATGATTTAACGAATCTACAACGCGGAGGGAGATTGTCAGGTGCACAAGCATTGATTGGAAGTTTGTTGCAAGTAAAACCAATTCTACATTTCCAAAACAAGTTAATTGTGCCTTTTGAAAAAATTAGAACTAGAAAGAAGGCCATTCATCGAATGATGGGGATGTTGGAAGATGAAGCTGAAGGCAATGAATTACGTGTAGTGTTTATTCATGGAAATGATGAAGCATCTGCAAAACAATTAGAACAACAGTTTAAAGAAAAATATCCGAACGCAGAAACATCGATCAGTTATTTTGGTCCTGTAATCGGCACGCACCTAGGTGAAGGTGCAGTAGGTATTGGCTGGTATAAAAAATAATATCATACGGGATTGGGACATAATAAAAGTACTGCTCAAAAGACGGATGATAGCTGAAATAAGCGTAAGAAATATACGGAGACTCCTTGAAAATCAACAATCGATTTTCTGCGTGCGATGCAATGCTGCCGACTTATCCTGTGGGAGGAAGGCCTAGTTGAGACCCCGATGCATGAGTAATCGGAGGCTCAACAGCCACCTTAGGATAAGCGGAGTATATTTCTGGAGTTTGTTTTTCAAAATTCGTGCTTATCTTTTGCGTAAATACTTTTTTTCCAGTCTCATTGATAATATACGGAGGTATATAGATGAAAGAAATAGATAGTAATTGTATTACATCCTCACCGTTATTCCTAACTTATTATTTTTCTAATAAACTACTATTAGAAGAAGAGATTCCTTTCCCCAGCAAATGTCTTCAAACACTCCTATCCACTCAACAACTAATTTCCGTTAAAGCTATTATCCGAAAAGGGTTATCTATTCAATGTGTACGATGTGGTAATAAAAATCGAAAGCTATTTTCTGTTTATCCTTGTAGCCGGTGTAATCAGCAGAAGCATCTCTATTGTAGAAATTGTATTCAGATGGGTAAGATAAGTGAATGCAAACCTTTATATCTCTGGAATGGTACACAGGCAAAATACACATCGCATGCGAATGCATTAACCTGGGACGGTGAACTAACTTATGCTCAACAGACAGCATCAAACAGTTTAGTAAAAGCGATTCAAGGAAAAGAAAAAGAGTTTTTAATTTGGGCGGTTTGTGGATCCGGTAAAACAGAAATGCTATTTCCGGCTATCAATTATTGTATGCAACAAGGAAAACGTATTGCAATTGCTTCACCTAGAGTAGATGTTATTCGTGAACTGTATCCGAGAATACAGTCAGCGTTTGAGAAGGTTACTGTGGAAGCAATGTATGGAAGTAGTGAAAGTAAATCTGGTATGTCTCAAATTATATTGGCAACGACACATCAATTAATGCGATTTAGAGAGGCCTTTGATGTAATAGTAATTGATGAAGTGGATGCGTTCCCTTTCTATTATGATAAGACATTAACTTACGCTGCAAATCATGCAAAAAAGCCTCATGCAATAAGCATTTACCTCACTGCAACCCCTCGTAAAGATCTACAAAACAGAATTCGACAACGAAAGCTTCCACATGTCTATGTACCTCTCCGTTACCACGGTTATCCTTTACCTGAACCAACAATGAAAATGTCTCTTCGACTTCATCAATCCTTGTCTAACAAACAGTTCCCTTCTATCTTCTATAAGTGGCTGTCCAAGCGAAATAATCCTAAAAGGCAACTATTAATTTTTGTCCCAACAGTTCGACTAGCTAAAGATTTACAGAAAGAATTATGTGAAGAATTACTTAGCAATCGTATTATTAAAAATAAATCGGAATTTCAAGAAGTTTATGCTGAAGATAAGCGCAGAGAAGAAAAGATAAATGACTTTCGTGTAAAGAAATTACAAGTATTACTTACTACAACAATCTTGGAAAGAGGAGTAACATTTCCATCTGTAGATGTAGCAGTCATGGATGCAGGCCATGAAGTTTTTGATGAAGCAGCACTTGTACAAATTGCAGGCCGAGCAGGGAGAAGTGCTACTGATCCAACTGGAGAAGTTGTATTCTTTCATAGCGGTAAAACAAAGGCAATGGAAAAAAGTAAGCAATTGATAGTTGATATGAACCGAAAAGGGAAAAAATTATGAATCAATGTCTGAGTTGCGGTCAATCTATGGATACAACAGTTTCCTGGGGGAATTGGTTAACCTTTAAACGAGATCAAGTCATTTGTTCTAACTGTTCACTCTATATGGAAAAAATAACCGGAAGTAGGTGTTCGATTTGTAGTCGTCCAAGTGAATTAACAATATGTCACGATTGTACAGAATGGAATCAACTTGGAGAGGTTATTCAATTTAATTATTCCGTATTTCTTTATAATGAATGGATGAAAAATATTATCTCATTGTGGAAGTTTCGAGGTGATTATGTGTTACGTGAAATATTTCGCGATGAATTGAAGTATGCGTTTGATCGTGTTTTTATAGATCAGAAAAAAGAATTAATTCTAGTACCTGTGCCTCTGAGCGATAAACGAATGAAGGAAAGAGGATTTAATCAAGCTCTCGCACTGGCTGAAATGTTAGATATGCCAATTCAACAAGCGATTGGAAGAAAGGTTAGTGATAAACAATCAAAAAAATCAAGAGTGGAAAGATTGAAGTCTACTAATCCATTTTATAGTTCTAGTCCGATTCGAAAAAACGTTGTTCTAATTGATGATATTTATACAACAGGAACTACCATACGCCAGGCAGCTTCGATATTATTAGAGAATGGCTGTCCGGAAGTTTATGCTTTTACACTTCTAAGAGGATAATAATTAGACATAATTCTGACATAAAACTGTTGTATACTTTTATTGTATATCAATTGGTTACAGGAAGTGGAAATATGAAAAAAATATTGATTATAGAGGATGAATATCCGATTAGTCAGGTGATTAAGGTTTATTTAAAAAAAGCAGGATATGATGTAGAACAAGTATTTGATGGTTCGAATGCTATGGATACTTTTAAACATGTTGAACCTGATTTGGTTATTCTAGATGTGATGCTACCGGGGGTAGACGGTTGGACATTACTACAGGATATACGTAGTAAATGTGCAGTGATCATGCTTACTGCTCTAGGAGATGTGAATTATCGTTTAGATGGATTAAATCAAGGTGCAGATGACTATATAGCAAAACCTTTTCACGGAGAAGAACTTGTAGCACGTGTACAGGCAGTTCTTCGACGAATAGGTAATAAAAACAACAACTCGAATGTAATAAAGTTTGGAACATTGGAGATTGATGTTGTTGCACACCGTGTTCGCTTATTAGGAACAATCATTGAATTAACTCCAAGAGATTTATCATTATTATTATTTTTCGCAGATAATCCAAACCGTACGTTTACGAGAGAACAATTACTCGATAGCATTTGGGGTTGGGATTATGATGGTAGTGATCGAGCAGTAGATTTATCGATTAAACGGTTACGTAAATCATTAAAAGACTGGCCAAAATCTGAAGGAGAAATAAAAACATTTCGTGGATTGGGGTATCAATTCTGTGTTTATAAATAAGTCTAAACGAATTCCTATGCGACGTTACTGGACTAGTCGTTATCTTATAACATTATGTGTTGGTTTATTGATTATAGCAATTTTATCTGTATGGTGGATTCGTCATAGTACACTAGAAAATCGTGTACAAATGATGGAATTATTAACCGAAGATATGGCAGATCGTTACACAGAATCAAGGGGAGAGAGACCACAGCCAGGGGGAATTCCTGGTGGTTTCCCTGATCAACGTTGGATGGGATTGGAACAAGAGCCTCTAATTTATATAATTGATCGTTCAGGAGAAATCATTTCTAGGAATCGGCCAATGAGTCCACTTGATCAAGAGATAGATATAGAAATGTTAGATTCTACAGAAACGGTACAAACACTGAAAATGGATGATCAAAACCGATTAACTTTCTATATGGTAAAATCCCCGATCGTTATGGATGATACAACGATTGGCTGGGTGATGATGGCAGAATCGAAACAATTATTAACAAAGGTAAACCATGAATATAAATTATTAGCTACGATGATTATTAGTCTTGCTTTATTAGGCTGGGCGGCTATCTATATATTGACAAAACGCTTATCAGATCCAATTAAACAGGTCGCTAATGCAGCTAGGAACATAGAAGAGGGAGACTACAAAGTTGAGTTATCAAATAATAGTAAAGAAGAAGAAATTCATGAATTAGTCTCGTCTTTTAAAGGAATGGCCAATCGATTGGAAAGGCTAGAAGCTATTCGTACGGAATTATTAGCTGGAGTAACGCATGAATTAAAAACACCAGTTACTTCAATTAGTGGATTATTACAAGCAATCAATGATGATGTTGTGAATGATGAAGAGAGAAAGGAATTCCTAGAGATTTCACTGAAAGAAACAGAAAAAATGCAAACAATGATTGAAGATTTACTCGCTTTTAACTCTTTTGCATCAAGTACATTACCTTTAAATCGAGAGAAAGTAGCTATTAATGAGACGATTGAAGAAATTGTACATGATTGGGAAATTACGAATCTGAATAATTCTATTCGTGTAGAAGTGGAAAGAAATAGTGAAGAGGCTATAGTAGAAGTTGATTGGATTCGATTAGAACAGATTATAACGAACTTATTTAATAACGCTAGTCAAGCAATGTCTGAAGGGATCATAACCGTAAAAATTCTAATCGAACAACAAGATGTATGGATATATGTTGTTGATGGTGGAATTGGGATTCCAATGGAAGAGCAAGCTTTAATTTTTGAGAGGTTCTATCGTGGTAATGAGAAGAAATATTCAACGAGAGGATTAGGGTTAGGATTAGCATTAAGTAAAATGATTGCACAAGCAATGAATGGAGACTTAACTTTACTCCATAGTGATAAAAGTGGAACAACGATGAAATTGCAATTACCCATAGTACAAGAAAACAGAAAACAATCAGATTGAAGCCGAAGTATTATCCCTTTGCGGAAGATACTTCGGTATTTTTTGTTTAAAAATGTTGACGGAACCATTAATAATTAATCTAGACATTTTCCTGACACATAAGCAATTTATGATGATTATATCGGTTGCTTATCTGATTTAATTTCATAATTGCTACGTTTTATTAAAAAACGATTGGAATGGAAGCCAGCGACTCCTGATCAAACCAACAGAGATTGAAAATCCAATAGGAAGATGGATTTTCTTCTAGTTGAAGCTTGTCTGTTAAAAAGGCCCGTCTGAAATGGGAATCAAACAGTGCATGCGGTTTTTATACCAAATATATTAATTATGAAATTGAGGTAACTGTTGAAAATAGAATGGAAAAAAGTATAAGGAGGGAAACAATGACAGGTGTAAAGTTTCGGCACGAGCAGAAATATTACGTAAACTATCATCAATATTATCTAATTCGTCAACGCTTAGGAATTCTTATTCGTAGAGACGAGCATGCAAATGACGAAGGTGACTACCATATTCGTAGTGTTTATTTTGATGACTTTGAAAATAAGGCATTACAGGAAAAGCAGGCAGGAATTGAAAATAGGCATAAATTTCGTATACGTATGTATAACAAATCCGATGACATAATCCATTTGGAAAAGAAAATAAAAAGAAATACGTGGATTGCTAAAGAAAAAGTAAGTATCTCTAGAAGGATGGTTGATGACTTATTACATGGAGATTTTGAAGCAATAGCTGATGAAAAGTCTCCATTATTACAAGAAATATATTTAGAAATGAAACACAGGCTTTTACGTCCAAAAGTAATTGTAGATTATGTTCGAGAAGCGTATGTAGCAAGAACAGGGAATGTCCGTATTACTTTTGATAAGGACTTACGAACATCATTAAATAAAATAAATCCTTTTGATATAGATTTAAAACCAGTGCGAGCTCTAGATGAGCCTGTTTATATTTTAGAAGTGAAGTTTGATGAATATATACCTAGATATATTAGTCAAGCATTGCAATTAAATGGATTGCAAAGGCAATCTGCATCAAAGTATACGATTTGTCGTAAATATATGAAAGCAAACACATGGGAGGATCAGTAAAATGCAACAATCAGAAACTACAAATTCTGTTAATTGGTCAGATATATTTAATTCAGAAGTGCTATCTAATTTTAATACCGATATTTCGTTAATAGAAATAGGAATAACAATGTCAATATCATTTTTGCTAGGATTATTTATTTATTTTCTTTATAAGCGAGTGTTTAGTGGAGTTTTATATTCTAAAAACTTCAATATTAGTTTAATCGCTTTGTCGATGATCACATCTTTAATTATTATGGCGATTGGGTCAAATTTAATTCTATCTCTAGGAATGGTTGGGGCATTGTCCATCGTACGCTTCCGTACTCCCATTAAAGATCCTAGCGATTTAATTTTCCTGTTTTGGGCATTAGCTGTAGGGATTATTACTGGAGCAGGTTTTTATAAACTATCTATTATTGGGTCGATTATTATTGGACTCGTCCTGTTTCTATCCATGAAGAAGTCGAATTTAGAGACACCTTATCTATTCGTCGTAAATGTAACGGATCATCAAGCGGAACAGAAAGTATTTGAACAATTAAAATCAGAAGTAAAACGGTTCAATATTAAACATAAATCAATTACAGCAAACGAAACAGAAATGACAATAGAAGTGCGTTTAAAAGGAAGTGAGCCGAGTTTTGTAAATTCAATTTCTGACATACAAGGAGTTGGAAATGCTGTACTAATTAGTTATAACGGGGATTATGTTCAATAAGGCAAAAAAGAAGGTGAATATTTTGAGGGTAACCAATCGACGGAAGAAAATGTTTATTTTGCTTACAATCACGTTAATGACGATGTTTAGTTATCGAATCAATCCTGCATCTGCAGCTGATCAAAATACTGATAAGATCTTTCAACAAGATGAAATAAGTGAAGTGAATATAGAGTTAGATGAGCAGGATTTTCAGAGTATGCTAGATAATCCGATGGAAGAAGAATACCAGGTAGCATCAGTTACGTACAATGGACAAACAATTGAAAACACTGGAGTTCGCGTGAAAGGAAATTCATCACTTCGTAGTGTTGCTAGTTCTGAATCAGATCGATATAGTTTTAAGCTGAAATTTGATGAATATATAGATCAAGATTTAGAAGGATATACGAAAATCAATTTAAATAATAATTTTGCCGATCCATCATATATGCGTGAATACTTAACATATGAGTTGATGGAAAAAATGGGTCTACCTACTCCGAATTATAGCTATGTCAATGTATATGTCAATGGTGAACATTATGGGTTTTATTTAGCTGTTGAAAATATTGAAGAAAACTATTTAGATCGTAATTTTAATGATACATCAGGAAATCTATATAAAGCTGATTCAGGTGCATCCCTTATTTGGGAAGAAGGAATGGAAGTAGAGGATACCTCACTTAATTTAAAAATCGGACTAGAAGGGAATACTTCGTTGTTATCCTTCATTGAGGGACTTAATACTGGTGAGAAGGTAGAGGATTATTTTGATGTTGACACATATTTAAGATATTTAGCAGTGAGTACTGTAGTTGCTAATATGGATAGCTATCAGGGGATGATGAGTCATAATTATTATTTATATGAGCAGGATGGTAAATTCACGTTTTTACCATGGGATCATAATATGTCATTTGCAGGCATGATGGGATCAGACCCATCGGAACTATTGATAGATGAACCAACCGCCGGAGCAGTGGAGAATTTTCCTCTTGTCGATTATGTACTCTCTAATGATGATTACAAACAAATATATCATCAATATGTGCAAGAGACGGTTGATTTACTAGATAATTTTGAGGAGAGAGTGAATTCACTAGAGAATTTAATCGGTACTGCTGTGGAGAATGATCCAACTGCATTTTATAGCTATGAAGAATTTACAGCAAATATTGGAGATCAAGAGGTTGATGGCTATCCAGGATTGGTTGGATTTATAACAAATCGATTAGAACACGTACAACAACAATTGGATGGTGAAATTGCAAGTTATAATAATGGAGAAGGTTTGCAATCCAACATGCCGGCTGGTGGTATGCCTGATGATGCAGCAGGAGCTATGCCGCAAATGAATGGTGACTTAGAAGACGGTGTGGGTGGTATGCAACGGAACGGAGAGCAAATGCAAGAAGGTGGTATGCCGGAGGTAAATGGCGAAGAAATGCCAGATATGCAAGAAGGAGGCATGCCAGGGATGCGGCAAGAAGGAATGCCTGGTAGAATGCAAGGTACAAATCAAGATGCAACCGAAAATCAAAAGTTTGAATTTTGGGTGGTTGTGATTAGTGTTATTGTATTAATCTGTAGCATTCTCTTTGTTAATTTATTTAAAAGGTATCATCGATGAAGTAAATGAATCGTAATTAGGAAAAACAAGTTTGAGACATAACGTATGTTCAAAAGATGTAATGTAATCAGAAATGGTGAAAACCAATCTGTTTTAAATATTCTTTTGATTCATTTGTCTTAAACTTGTTTTTTTTGTTGAAGTCATAATGGAACGCTGGGTGCTAATTTTGGAATAAATTAGGTATTGATATAGGTATAAAGGTTAAGGAATAGGTGGATTGGATAAAGTTGAGAAAAGATTTTAGGACATTCTGCTTATTTTTAATATAACTATTAACACAATGCCTATTTGTGACGATGATATAATCAAGAATAGATAAAACGTAAAAACTTATTCGTTAACAAACATAATTAAATTGATTTTGTTATGATTCTAAGAGGAGAGGTAACAGTGGGGGAATTAGCAAATTGTGTACGTTGCGACACTGTTTATGTGAAGACAACTCGCGATATTTGTATGAGTTGTTTCCAAAAGGAAGAAAAGGCTTTTCAAAAAGTGTATGCGTTTCTAAGAGTAAGACAAAATAGACAAGCAACATTATCAGAAATTGTAGATGCTACTGAAGTGAAAGAAACTTTAATAACAAAGTTTATAAAAGAACGTAGATTACAAGTGAAAAACTTTCCTAATTTAGGCTATCCCTGTGAGAATTGTTTTACAGTAATTTCGAGTGGGAAACTATGTGATAACTGTATAGGTAAATTTAAAGAAGATTTATCTGCTTATGAGCAAATGGAAGAAAGAAACTCAAAAAAGGAAAAAAAAGTAGACACATTTTATGCTATAGATAAACATGGTAAATAATACAATTACAGAATAAAC
Source organism: Oceanobacillus iheyensis HTE831 (assembly GCF_000011245.1). NCBI lineage: Bacteria > Bacillati > Bacillota > Bacilli > Caryophanales > Bacillaceae > Oceanobacillus > Oceanobacillus iheyensis. The sequence goes on along the minus strand of NC_004193.1, from coordinate 2,566,077 downwards.
GTTTTAATACCGATATAATTTTTAGTGGAAGAGGTGGCGAAAAAAATGAAAATAAATGGACCAAATCCAACCAATTTTAATCCTTATAAACAATCCATCCAACCAACGACAGAACCAAAAAGTGAAACAAATAAAAAAGATCAAATCGAAATATCTTCTAAAGCAAAACAATTACAAGAAAGCGCAAGTGACCCGAAGCGAGCTGCTTATCTGGAAGAATTGAAAAAGAAAATTGATGCTGGTGAATATAACGTTGATGTTGATAAAACTGCACAAAAAATGATGGATTTCTGGAAGAAATGATGTTAGGGGGATAAAGATTGTCGGAAAAAATTATTTCTAAAATAAATAAATTATTAGAGTTGCATCAAGAAATATTAGAGCTATCGAAGAAGAAAACAATCGAAATTAAGGATGGTCATGTTAATGCACTTCAAACTTTATTAGCAAAAGAGAGAAAACTAGCTCGTCAATTACAACAATGTGAAGAAGAAAGAATGCAGGTAGTTCAAGAGTGGAGTGCAGAACATAGATTAGCAAAAACAAACCCTACTATTTCAGAAATTATTGATTATATAGCAGAAGACAAACAAAAACAGCTATTAACAATAGCAACATCTCTAACGGATACAATTAAGGAATTAAAAAAACAAGAGCAATTGAATCAAGTATTGCTAAATGAATCGATGAAATTTGTTCAATTATCATTAGATTTAATGAATCCAACTATCAAAACAATGAATTATGGATCTGAAAAAGGTATGAACGAAGCTAGCAGATCTGTCTTCGATTCAAAAGCTTAGTAAGAAAAAGGAGCTAAATTTATGGGTACTTTTTATGGGTTAGAAATGTCAAGACAAGCATTAGCTGCACAACAGAGTGCATTATATACAACTGGTCATAATATATCGAATGCAAACACTCCTGGATATACAAGACAAAGAGTAAATTTAGAAGCAATGAACGGATTTCCTTATGCTTCTAGAAATCGTCCCAATATGCCTGGCCAAATGGGAACAGGAGTAGAAGCTGGATCTGTCCAACGAATTCGCAACCAATTTTTAGATAACCAGTTTCGGAGTGAAAATAATAGTTCAGGATATTGGACAGAAAAAGCAAATGCGCTAAGTAGAATGGAAAATGTAATGAATGAACCAAGTGACTCTGGGTTATCAAAAACGATGAATCAGTTTTGGCAATCCTTACAAGATTTAGCGGTAAACCCAGATAATGCTGGTGCACGTTCTGTTGTGTTGCAACGCGGTCATGCATTAGCGGATACATTTAATTATATTTCTTCATCCATGAGTACCATTCGTACAGATTTAAGTAATCAGATTGATACGACGGTAAAGGATGCCAATTCACTAATTGACAATATTGATAATCTTAACGAACAAATCAAAAATTTGGAAACGCATGGATATGATGCGAATGACTTGTATGATAAAAGAGATGTTTTGTTAGATGAGCTATCTGGAATTGTAAATATTAAAGTTACCTATGATAATAGTCATGCAAAAAACAGAGCAGATGGAGTGGCTACTGTAGAAGTGTTAAATGATAGCGGAGATTCGATTGCAACACTAGTAGATGGAGTCGAAGGTACAGTAAATCATATAGAAGCTCCAACGTATAACGAAGGTGAAGAAAACGATTTAACAGTTATAGAGGATATTCAAGTAAATGGGGAAAGCATCCTATCATCAAAAGGAAGTTTGAGCGGTCTAGTCGAATCCTATGGTTATATGGAAGATGGGGAGAGAGTTGGAGATTATCCTGAAATGATGAGTCGGTTAGATGAATTAGCATATTCCATTGCTACTTCTTTTAATGAGATTCATTCTGAAGGAGACTCCGGAGTTCCTTTCTTTGGTGAATTAACAGATGAAAAAGGTGCAGCAGGAGCAATATCGGTCATTCTTGAAGACTATGAAGATATTAATGCTAGCGCTGATGGGGAAGCTGGAAGCGGGGATCTTGCAAGTGATCTAGCGGACATATTTACCAATCCAAATGACTTGCTAGATGGAGCCTCCATTAATGATTATTTTGGATCAATCATTGGGGATTTAGGAGTTAAATCAGAACAAGCATATACAATGCAAGAAAACACAATGACATTGCAGCATCAAGTGGAAAACCAACGTCTTTCAATAAGTGCAGTCTCCCTTGATGAAGAGATGTCAAATATGATCAAATTCCAACATGCTTATAATGCTGCAGCAAGAGGAATGACCACTATGGATGAAATGATAGATACAATAATTAATCGTATGGGGTTAGTAGGAAGGTAGGGATTTAAATGCGTGTTACTCAGTCGATGCTATCGAATAATATGTTAAGAAATTTAACCAATAGTAATGCTCAAATGAACAAATATATGGAGCAGCTATACACAGGAAAAAAAATCACCAAACCTTCTGATGATCCCGTTGTTGCAATGAAAGGTATTGGGTATCGTTCAGAGCTGGTTCGTGTGGAACAATATCAACGAAACACATCTGAAGTGAACAATTGGATGGATAATTCAGATTCTGCATTAGATCAAGCTACATCCGCAATGCAACGATTACGAGAGTTAGCTGTGAAAGCTAATAATGGAACGAATAGTGAAGATGAATTACAAAGTATTCTTCAAGAAGCGAATGAATTAAAAGGACATCTTACGGATATTGCAAATACGAATGTAAATGGTAAATATATTTTTAATGGTACAAATACGGATACACCTCCAGTTACTGTGGATGAAGATGGTAATATTACAACTGAATTTCAGGATAGTGATGTCGTGATCGAAGTATCTGCTGGAACTAAAATTAAAGCAAATGTTGACGGTGGAGAAGCTTTCGGTGGCGACCCAGATTTATTTACAGCAGTCGATAATTTTATTGATAACCTGGAAAGTGGAGAGAATTTAGATGAAAGTATAGGGGAATTAGATACAGGGATTAATCAAATCATTAATTCACGCGCTGAGTTAGGTGCACGAATGAATCGATTAGAGCTTATTGAAAATCGATTATCTGAGCAAGAGATCGTTGCAACACAAACCATGTCAGATAATGAAGATGCAGATTATGCAGAAACAATCACGAAACTAATTACTCAGGAAAGTCTTCATCGTGCAGCTCTATCAGCTGGTTCACGCATTATTCAACCTTCTTTACTTGATTTCCTAAGATAATGGTAAGGCCCTGGCCAAAAGGTACAGGGCCTTTTATCGAAAATTTTAGGTAATATGAATGAAAAAATGATAGTTTGAAAGGGTGAACTACATGCAAATTCCGCAATTACAAATGCGTTCCCAGTTAGGACAAATTGCAATAAAGACAAATAATGCCAAGCAACTTATTTCACAACCCCAAGCAGAACTAACGATTAAACAACCTAAAGCAGAATTAAAAATTCAAACAACCCCAAGTAAAATGACGATTGATCAATCAAAGGCTTGGGAAGATATGAATTTAATGGGGATATTGCGCCGTACAGAAAAAATTGCTGCAGAAGGTAAACAAGAAGTAATGAATGGAATTGCTAGAAGAGCCCGTCAAGGAAATCAATTAATGAAGATTGAGCAACAATCCAATCCAATTCAACAGCAAAGTATAATAAACGCTTACGAGCCATACAAGTCATTAGGAATTAAGTTTATTCCTTCTGCATTTTCTGTGAAGACAGATTATCAGCCTGCAGAAGTAAATATAACCGTACGAAGAAATGAACCAATTATACAAGCGAAGGTGAACCAACCACAAATTTCCTATCAATCAGGAGATGTGGAGATTTCTTTAAAACAACAACCAGAATTAGATATTTGGCTAGAAGCCTAGAATGAGGTGTTTTTTGATGCAAATTGAGTCTAGTTATTTAGGAAGCATTGATATTGATGTAAAAAAGATCCTTCAATTCCCAGCAGGATTACCAGGATTTGCGGAGGAAAAAGAGTTTGTCATCTTAGAAATTCCAGAGAATCCTATGTTTCATGTATTACAGTCCGTACATAATCCGAATCTTGCTTTCGTAATTACCGATCCATATCAAATCTATACTTCATATACGTTTGAACTAGATGATTATACGATCGAATCCTTACAAATAACATCCCAAGAAGATGTTGCTGTCTTCGCGATTATGACATTAAAAGAACCATTCCATAAAAGTACGATTAATTTAAAAGCACCGATTGTCATTAATATGAAAAAGCAACTAGCGAAGCAATATGTACTGAATCTAGATGAATACTCTTCTCAAGCTTCTATACAATCGCCTCCACTAAAGGAGGGAGAATAATGCTTGTACTAACACGAAAACAAAGTGAAGCTATTCAAATTGGGGAAGATATAGAGATTGAAGTAATTGCAATTGAAGGAGAGCAAGTTAAATTAGGAATTCGTGCTCCAAAATCAGTTGATATTTATCGAAAAGAAATATATGTAGATATTACGAATCAAAACAACGAAGCTGCCATCATAGATAAAAATTTACTTCAATTTTTAAAAAATAATAATTCATAAATACATCTTAAAACAAAACTTGATTTGACCGATATATAAATAAATCAATGAGGAGTGTAACTACAATGACAGTGAATAATATTGGAGCTAGTAAACCAGCTGTTGTTGATATACCAACAAATAAAGTTGCATTATCCCAAACAAAAAGTATAACAAATGAAAACAGTCATCAAACACAGGGTGGATATGCTGAAAAAATCGTAAACAAAGTAGATCTAGAAGACGCAGTAGATCACATGAATGAACTGTTAAAACCAATTAGAAGAAATCTCAAATTTGAAATGCATGAAAAATTAGAACGATATTATGTAACAGTAGTAGATTCAGAGACCAGCGAGGTTATTAAAGAAATACCTCCAAAGAAAATGCTAGATATGTACGCTGAGCTAGCAGAATTTATGGGATTTTTAATTGATGAGAAAATTTAAGGGTGTGAGGATATGCGAATAGGCGGATTGGCCAGTGGAATAGACACAGAATCAATTATTAAAGATTTGATGCAGGCGGAAAGAATACCTTTAAACAAATTAGAACAGGATAAAACAAAACTTGAATGGCAACGTGATGCATTTCGGGATGTAAATAAATTGTTATCTGAATTAGACAATATGATGTTAGATATGAAACTTAGCTCCACGTATAACTCGAAATTAATTTCATCTACTCAAAGTGATGCGGTAAAAGCTACAGCAAATGCCGGAGCATCCAATGGGACTTACTCGATAAATGTGAGCCAGTTAGCTACATCTGCGATAAATGTAAGTGAAGGTGAAGTTGAGTTTGACCCAAATAAAACTTTGCATGAACAAGGAATTACCGAAGATGTAGAATTTACTACTTTTGATAAAGACGGAAATGAGCAGACTCATACTTATAAAATTGAAGAAGGCGATACATTAAAAGATTTAATGAAAAAAGTAAATGATGATAAAGAAAGCCCTATTCGAATGTCATATGATGAAAATGCGAATAAACTCATTATGGAGACTACACGAACCGGTCAGTACAATGAATCAGGTAGTGAGATTGAATTTAATGAGAGTAGTCAATTCGCAAGTAAATTTAATTTATTAATGGAAAACGAAACTGGCGGAGATAACGCAAAATTCACCTACAATAATGCGTACGAAACTGAATCCCGTGATAATCAATATTCTTTAAATGGAGTAACATTTCAGTTTTATGATACAACTGACGGAAATGCAACCTTAACTGTCAATAATGATGTAGATGGATCTGTTGAGAATATCATGAAATTCGTTGATAAATACAATGAAATTGTTGAAACGATAAATGGTTCTCAACAAGAAGAAAAATACCGTGATTTCCCTCCATTAACGGAAGAGCAAAAAAAAGAAATGACGGAAAGAGAAATTGAACTTTGGGAAGAAAAAGCTAAAAGTGGACTTCTTAAAGGAGAATCTTCATTGTCTAACGGACTATTTAATATGCGTGAGAGTTGGTATAGCACTGTAAATGGGGATGGAGCATTTAAAAGTTTAACAGAAATCGGTATTACTACTTCTACTAATTATATGGACGGTGGTAAGTTAGTTGTTGATGAATCCGCTCTAAGAGAAGCAATTACGGATGATCCTGAAAGTGTGCAAAAATTATTTTCAAATAGTAGCGAAGGCGATGACAGAGGCTTAATCAATCGCTTAGAAAATGCCGTGGAATCAACAATGGGACAAATTAGTCAGCGTGCTGGGAACGTCACAGATACTTCACTGGATAGCTATACTTTAGGCAAACGTATGAAAGATATTGATAGTAGAATTACAAATTTTGAACGTCGTTTAGAGCAAACAGAGGCAAGATATTGGAGACAATTCTCCGAAATGGAGAGAGCAATTTCTATGATGAATCAGCAATCGTCCATGTTAATGTCTAACTTTGGTTCTGGAATGGCACAAGGATAGTTAAGGAGGAAAGACGAATGGTAGCTAACAATGCATATCAAGTCTATCAAAATAATTCAGTGAACACAGCATCAAACGGAGAATTAACCTTAATGCTTTATAATGGCTGTATGAAATTTATTAAGCAAGCGAAAAAGGACATGGAAGCAGATAACTTTGCAGAAAAAAATAAAAACATTCAAAAAGCACAAAACATAATTCAAGAGCTGATGATTACGTTAGATGCGAAAATGGATATATCGAAACAAATTTTACCATTGTATGAATATATGCAGTACCAGTTAAAAGAAGCTAATATTCATAATGATACTTCTAAATTAGACGAAGTATTAGGATTTGTCACCGAGTTTCGTGATACCTGGAAGCAAGTTATTATTAAAAACCGCCAACAGCAATATAATGAAGGTGCTTCTGTATAATGAATCGGGTGGAACCTATTTTTAAAATAACCAAAAGTATGCAACACCTGTTGAATGTAGAAATTACTAATAAAAATCGTGAACAAGTAATAGGTATGTTACAACAGAAAATAGAAGAACGAGAGCAAATATTACAAGATTTAACACAACCATACAGTATTGAAGAAGAAGCTTTAGGAATAGAGGTTGTGAAACTTAATCAACAGATTGAAATGAAAATGAATGTAATATTTGATCAAATCAAAGTAGAGTTAAAACTAATGAAGAAGAAAAAGAAATTCAATAATTCATATACTAATCCTTATCAACATGTACAATCCAGCGACGGATATTTTATGGATAATAAAAAATAATCTTATAGGATAATAGCTAACCATACTTTTAATCTGTGAGAAGAAGGCCTAGGTGAGCCCCGATGCATAAAATCCAGGGTTCATCTAGGCCTTTGCTAAAGCAGTTATTTATATTCCTTCGCTATTATTTTACTATCATAATTCGTTTTCGTCTCGAATAAAATTAGAGTTAATTGACATTCCTTTCTCTTGTATGTTGTATTGGCATTATTATCATCAAACAGTTATCAAAAATTTGTAACGGTGTAATAAAAAACAAGTTTAGAGAAGAGATGTTTGTGATATAGTGATATAATAAATATATAAAGTATAAGAGGAGGACACTTGTATGAAGTTTAATATTCGAGGCGAAAATATTGAAGTTACTGGAGCAATCAAAGAATATGTTGAGAAAAAAATTAGTAAACTAGAAAGATATTTTGATTCAGCTCCAAATACGGATGTACATGTCAATTTAAGTGTCTACAATGATGAACAACGAATCGAAGTTACGATTCCTATGACCAATTTGCTTCTCCGAGGAGAGGTACAGCATATTGATCTCTATGCCGCAGTGGATTTAGTCGTTGATAAGTTAGAAAGACAAATTCGTAAGCATAAAACAAAAATAAATCGTAAGTTCAGACAAAATGGTTCTCCTAAACATGCTTTTGCAGAAATGGAAAAAGAAGCTAGACTAGCTGAAGATGAAGAAGATGAAAATCAATTAGAAATTGTTCGTACAAAAAGATTTAATTTAAAACCGATGGACTCCGAAGAAGCGATCTTACAAATGGACATGTTAGGACATGAGTTCTTCGTATTTACCAATGACGATTCTGGTGAAACGAATGTTGTTTATAGACGTAGAGATGGGAAATACGGTTTGATAGAACCACATGTTTAAAAAAACGTAATTATATAGAGATATTAGCTTGGGACATAAATTTTGTCCCAAGCTTTTTTAAATATTTACGAATGCATTGTCAAAATATGTCGAACAAAAAATGAAAATGTTGTTTTAAAGGGAGTTTTTTATAGGAAACTATGATTTGAAGTTTTTCAAGTGATGGTTTTACATACTTATAATCAGTTCGTTCCATTTCTACTCGATCAAATAGAAAAATCACTGTTTTGAAATAAATGATATACGTGATATAAATGAATAAACGTTGAAAAGGGGGTGAGAAGTTGAGTGAAAGTGAACGCCAATTACTTCATGAATTAGCTCAACGACTAGATAAACAAGAGGAAGCGGTAATTCAATTACTTCGAATCATTGCCACTACAAACAAAAAAGTTTCCGAAATCTCCCCTCATAATAAAGAGAAACTTCCTATTTAAAAATCGGTTCCCCTTGTCAACTACCTCGCAATACTTCCCACTTCTATAGAGGTGATAGAATCCTATCTCTCTATTTTTTTGTGCATAATAACATTCAAGTACTATTCACCTACTGCTTAGTTGTCACATCAGTTTATAAAGTGTTATGATAAGAATGGTATCATATAGAAAATTCAATGATTGAAATTATTGAGGAGCGTTAGATATGGCAGGCATTTTGACCAAAATATTTGGTGATGGTAACCAAAAACAATTAAAACGATTAGAAAAACAAGTAGATTTAATTGAACAGTTAGAACCTGAAATGGAGAAGCTAGAGGATATAGATTTTAAAAATAAAACGGAAGAGTTTAAGACACGTTATAAAAATGGAGAATCTTTGAATGACCTATTAATAGAAGTTTATGCACTAGTTCGAGAAGCTTCTAAACGTGTACTTGGCATGCGTCCTTTCCGTACACAGTTATTGGGTGCGATTGCCTTGCATGAAGGTAATATTTCTGAAATGAAAACAGGGGAAGGTAAAACACTTGCTTCCACGATGCCCGCATACTTGAATGCATTAACAGATGAAGGTGTACACATTATCACTGTTAATGATTACTTAGCAGAACGTGATGCGAAAGATAATGGGTTATTATTTGATTTTCTTGGTATAACAGTAGGTTTTAATCATAATGGCCTTTCAAAAGATGAAAAACGTGAAGCTTATCTAGCAGACATTACCTACGGAACAAATAACGAATTTGGCTTTGATTATTTGCGTGATAATATGGTCTTATACAAAGAGCAAATGGTACAGCGACCTTTAAATTTTGCAATTATTGATGAGGTAGACTCTATTCTCATAGACGAAGCTCGTACACCATTAATTATTTCTGGTTCTGCGAAGAAATCTGCAGCGTTATATCAGCAGGCAGATGGATTTGTAAGAACGTTAAATAAAGAGAATGATTATACCTATGACGAGAAAACAAAAGGAGTTCAGCTAACAGAAGAAGGAATAAATAAGGCTGAAAACTACTTTTCGATTGAAAATCTATTTGATTTAGATCATGTTTCGTTGACGCACCATATAAATCAAGCATTGAAAGCACATGTATCGATGCATCGTGATACGGATTATATGGTTGAAGAAGATGAAGTGGTTATTATTGATCAGTTCACAGGAAGAAAGATGAAAGGACGTCGTTATAGTGACGGACTTCATCAAGCCATAGAGGCAAAAGAAGGATTGCAAATTCAAAATGAAAGTATGACGTTAGCATCTATTACTTTCCAGAACTATTTCCGAATGTATAATAAATTATCAGGAATGACTGGTACTGCCAAAACAGAAGAAGAAGAGTTTAGGAATATATATAATATGGATGTTATCGCAATTCCTACCAACTTACCTATTGCTCGTGAGGATAGAGCAGATTTAATTTATAAGTCCATGGAAGGCAAGTTCCGTGCTGTTGTGGAAAATATTAAAGAACGGTATGAAAATGGACAACCAGTATTAGTAGGTACTGTTGCAGTAGAAACCTCTGAGTTAATCTCTAAATTGTTAAAACGTGCAGGAGTTAAACATGAGGTTTTAAATGCGAAAAATCACTTTAGAGAAGCAGATATTATTGAACATGCCGGGCAAAGAGGATCAGTGACAATTGCTACCAATATGGCTGGACGTGGGACAGATATTAAACTTGGTGATGGTGTTAAAGAACTTGGTGGTTTGGCCGTCATCGGGACAGAACGTCATGAATCCCGAAGGATCGATAATCAGCTTCGAGGACGTTCTGGACGACAAGGAGATCCTGGTATATCTCAATTTTTCCTTTCTATGGAAGATGAATTAATGCGTAGATTTGGCTCAGATAATTTAAAATCAATGATGGAGCGTCTTGGAATGGACGATTCACAACCTATCGAGAGTAAAATGGTGTCAAGAGCAGTGGAATCAGCACAAAAACGCGTAGAAGGAAATAACTTTGATGCTCGTAAAACAATTCTATCTTATGATGATGTATTGCGTGAACAGCGTGAGATTATTTATAAACAGCGATTTGAAGTTATTGACGATAATAGTGATCTAAGAGAGATCATTGAAAACATGATTCAATCGTCGATAGAGCGTGTAGTTGCTACACATACACAAGACAGTGATGAAGAAAATTGGAACCTGGAAGCGATTATAGAATATTCCAATGGCAATTTATTTGATCCAGATACTATTCATACAGATGATTTAAAAGATAAAGAAGCAAATGAAATTACAGAACTTCTTATGAAAAAAGTAAAAGAGAAATATGATGCAAAAGAGCAGGAGCTAACACCAGAACAGTTCCGTGAATTTGAAAAAGTTATTCTGCTACGTACTGTTGATTCAAAATGGATGGATCATATTGATCAGATGGATCAACTAAGACAGGGTATTCATTTAAGAGCTTATGGGCAAAATGATCCTTTACGTGAATATCAGATGGAAGGCTTCTCGATGTTTGAAGAAATGGTAGCAAACATTGAAGATGAAGTTGCTAAGTACATCATGAAGGCACAAATCCGTGAAAACCTGCAACGACAAGAAGTGGTGAAAAATACACAAGCAGTTTCTGGCGGAGAAGATAGCGGTAAGAAGAAAACAAAGAAACCGGTAGTGAAATCCAATACGGTAAAAAGGAATGATCCTTGTCCGTGCGGAAGTGGTAAAAAGTATAAAAACTGCCACGGTCAATAATAGTGAGTAACCAAAATGTAATTGTAAAGCCTCCGGTGTAATTGAATACATTAGGAGGCTATTCTGTGATTATTTTAAGGAGAGATATAAGTGGAATTAACGGAGATTAGACAAGAATTGAATAAAATAGCTTCACGAGTTGAAGATTTTAGGGGGTCTCTTTGACTTAGATGTCAAAAAGGCTAGAATTGCTGAGTTAGAAGCAGAAATGGCAGATCCTTCTTTTTGGGATGACCAAAATAAGGCTCAAAGTGTAATACAAGAGACAAATGGTATCAAAGAATATGTTAATGGATTTGAAACAATAGAAGAGAATCTAGAAAACCTAGAAGTTTCTTATGAGTTAGTTAAAGAAGAAAATGACCAAGAACTATTTGCTGATTTAGATGCTGAGCTTCAACAGTTTATAACAGATGTAAACCAATTTGAGTTACAGTTATTACTAAGTGAACCGTATGATGCAAACAATGCTATTCTAGAACTGCACCCAGGCGCCGGAGGTACAGAATCTCAGGATTGGGCTAGCATGTTACTTAGAATGTATCAGCGCTGGGCAGAAGAACGTAATTTTAAAGTGGAAACGTTGGATTATTTGCCAGGTGATGAAGCTGGTCTGAAAAGCGTCACGTTGATCATTAAAGGCCATAATGCCTATGGATATTTAAAAGCAGAAAAAGGAGTACATCGTCTAGTACGAATCTCCCCATTTGATTCTTCTGGTAGAAGACACACTTCATTTGTTTCATGTGATGTTACACCGGAAATGTCAGATGATGTCGATATTGATATTAGAACAGAGGATATTAAAGTAGATACGTATCGTGCAAGTGGTGCGGGTGGACAGCATGTAAATACAACTGATTCTGCTGTTCGAATTACTCACCTACCTACAAACATCATTGTTACTTGTCAAAATGAACGTTCTCAAATAAAAAATAGAGAAGCGGCAATGAAGATGTTGAAATCCAAACTATATCAATTAGAAGTTGAAAAGCAAAGGCAAGAATTAGATGATATACGCGGAGAACAAAAGGAAATTGGCTGGGGAAGTCAAATTAGATCGTATGTATTCCACCCATATTCTATGGTGAAAGACCATCGAACAGACAAAGAGACTGGTAATACACAGGCGGTTATGGATGGAGATATAAATCCTTTCATTGATGCTTATCTTCGTTCACAAATGGATTAAGAATTTTTAAGTAAAAAACTGACGAAAAAATGGATATAACAAGTTCTTCCTAAGTTATCCCATCTTTTCATAAATTTGCCATAAACTTCTTCAATCCTATACACAACAATAAGTATAGATGTTTCATTATTAATTTACTTGTTTTTTTATATAACAAAAAGGCTATAATGATACTATACATATTTGTTGAAAAGAGGGAGTTATATGAAAAAGTGGCTTGTTGCAATGTTGTTAGGAGTTATATTGACATTGGGGGCATGTGGTAATGCTGATAATGATACTGCTACTGAGAATCTTGAACCAGGTGAAGAAGTCTTCCGCAATAATTGTGCATCCTGTCATGCAAATGATTTATCAGGTAGAGGAGGTCCATCATTAGTTGATGTTGGTTCTAAATACTCTCAAGATGAAATAGCAGAAATTGTTACAGAAGGTAAAGGAAGTATGCCGCCAATGAATGTTGAAGGACAGAACCTAGAAGAATTAACAAATTGGCTTTCAGAGCAATAAAATCAATAATAGGTATTATAGATCATCCAACCGATTATTATCGGGAGGCTGGTCTATTTTTTTGTATAAATGTTACATAATATGTCGAATTGAAATGAAAATGTAATATGATTGTCCTAAAAATTTTGTAGATAAATGTTATAATTAATTAGTGTTCGGCTAGTTTTTAGTTACAAATGGACTAGCTTTTGTTTTAACAAAAATGATAAAGGTGAGTATTCCAATGATACTAATGCAAGATATATATAAAACATATAAAAATGGTGTAACTGCATTGAATGGTATTAATATTAATATCGATCAAGGCGAATTTGTATACATAGTTGGCCCAAGTGGGGCAGGTAAATCAACCTTCATTAAATTAATGTATCGAGAAGAAAAGCCCTCTAAAGGGAAAATAATTATAGGTGAAAAAGATTTAAGCGATCTGAAAGAAAAGCATGTTCCTTTTTTACGCAGAGATATTGGAGTAATTTTCCAGGATTTTAAATTACTACCCAAATTGACAGCATATGAAAATGTTGCATTTGCATTGGAGGTAATTGAAGAATCTCCTAAAGTTATACGTAAACAGGTTATGGAAGTTTTAGAAATGGTAGGTTTAAAGAATAAAGCTAGAATGATCCCAACTGAATTATCTGGCGGGGAACAACAACGAGTGTCTATTGCTAGAGCTATTGTGAACAAACCTAGAATTGTAATTGCCGATGAGCCAACTGGTAACCTAGACCCAGAAACGTCATGGGAAATTATGGAATTGTTTGAAGAAATAAATGCAAGAGGTACTACAATAATCATGGCCACACATAGTAAAGAAATCGTAGACAGGAAGAAGAAACGTGTAATTGCGTTTGAAGATGGAGTCATCGCGAGAGACGAACAACGAGGTGAATACGGCTATGAAGTTTAGAACGTTAATGAGACATATCCGTGAAGGAATAAAAAATATATTTAGAAATGGTTGGATGACGTTTGCGTCAGTAGCTGCTGTTACAACAACTTTGATACTTGTAGCTGTATTTTTAGCACTAGTGTTAAATTTAGATCAAATGGCAACTAATATCGAAGAAGACGTTCAAATCAGTACGATAATAGACCGTACTGCAGATGAACAGCAGATTGTTGAGTTAGGGGAAGAATTAAAACAAATAGATGGTGTTGAAAAAGTACAATTTTCATCAAGAGATGATGAATTATCGAAGTTGATGGATAGTATGGGAGAAGAAGGAGAAGCTTGGGGAATGTTCGAACAAGATAATCCATTACACCATACATATTATGTTGATCCAATGACACCTGAACAAACGGAGCAAATTGCTTCACAAATTGAATCTTTAAATTATGTAGATGAGGTTCTATATGGACAAGATGTAGTACAAAAATTGTTCGAGTTTAATAGTTATGCAAGGACAATTGGATTAGGTTTGATTGTAGCTCTTGTATTTACTGCTATATTCCTAATCTCAAATACTATCAAAATCACAATTATTGCACGTAGTACAGAAATAGGCATTCAAAAACTAGTGGGCGCTAAAAATAGTTTTATTCGTTGGCCATTTTTTATTGAAGGAGCTTTGCTCGGTATTCTCGGATCAATCATACCGATTACTGTAATATTGAGTGGTTATTACTATATATACACTAATTTTAATGACTCTATAACAATTCCATTTGTGGAATTATTACCATTTAATCCATTTGCTTGGCAATTAGCTGGAATGGTACTTCTAATTGGTGCTGTAATTGGTGTATGGGGAAGCGTAATGAGTGTACGTAAGTTCTTAAAAGTCTGATAGATGATGACGAATTCCAAGCAGAGGGGGAAATACGATTGAAAAAGATAACTTCCATTCTAGTTATTACTTTATTAACATTCACTGTATTTGGACAAAATTTATTCGTTTCTGCTGAATCTGCAGGTGATGTTCAAAAACAAATTGAAGATCTTGAAAAAGAAAAATCGAATTTAGAAAAAGAAAGACAAGAAATTGAGGACTCTAAGAAAGATACTGAGAGCAAAATGCAAGAAAATAAAAAAGAACAAAACTCAGTAGAGACTGAGATTAACAGTATTGATTCAGAATTAGAGGATACACAAAAGCAAATTGAAACGAAACAAACAGAAATTGATAATACAAATGATGAAATTAATAGTCTTACAGAAAAAGTTGAAGAATTAAAAGAACGGATGAAAGAACTAGAGGAAGAAATTAAACTTTTAAAAGAGCGGATTGAAAAGCGAGACGAATTATTGAAGAATCGCCTACTCTCTATTCAACAAAATGGTGGAGATATCAAATATTTAGAAGTTATTTTTGGTGCATCTAGCTTTGGAGACTTTATTTCTCGAAGTACCGCAGTAAACACCATTATGGACCAGGATAAAGAAATAATGGAAGAACAAGAAAGAGATAAACAGACTTTAGAAGAAAATAAAAAAGAAGTTGTAGCTAGTAAAGAGGAAGTTGAAGAGAAGAAGCTTACTGTTGAAGAGAAGAAGAAATCTCTAGAAGGACAGCATGATGAGCTGCTCGCATTAAAAGATAAATTAAATGATCAAGTTGCAGAAAAAGAAACACTGATGGCAGAGTTAGTGGATGAACACGAAGAGCTAGAAGAAATCAAACTTTCAGCAGAAGAGGAACAACAACTTATTTCTGATGAAGCTGCTGCTAAAGAACAAGCGATAAAATTAGCTCAAGAGAAACAAGCAAACCTTAAGAAAAAAGAGGAAGAAGAACAAAAAGCCTCTAACCAAGATAATAACTCAACAGCATCATCTGGAGGGGGTAGTTCTGTTCCTAGTGGAGACTTCATTCGACCAACTACAGGACCAGTTACATCTGGATTTAATCCAGATCGCATGCATCCTATTTTTAATGAAGTAAGACCACATACTGGTACAGATTTTGGAGCTTCTAACGCTGGAGATCGAAATATTATGGCTTCTGCTGATGGAGTTGTTTATCAAGCTGGCGTTTTAAGTGGCTATGGTAATACAGTAATGATTACACATCACGTAAACGGACAAACCTTTACTACTCTATATGCACATTTAAACAGTATGTCAGTTTCAACAGGACAAACTGTATCACAGGGTGACAAAATAGGAGTTATGGGTAATACTGGTAATTCAACAGGTGTACATCTGCATTTCGAAATTCACCCAGGTGGCTACAAGAATCCAGTAAATCCATTCAATTATATTAACTAGTATAATCAAATTTATAATTGCTATGTTTAAAAAATGAGCAAATAAGAAACCGAATTATAGATCGCAAATTACGATCTATAATTCGGTTTCTTGATTATAGAAATCATCTAGATACGTAAGTTCGGACAATATTCTACTTCTGATAATTGGAATACGTTAGAATTTTTATGAACAAATCCATAGTCATTCAATTCTTAACATGGTATCCTTTTCTTATTGAAGTATTTTCATATCTGAATAAATATTAATATAGAAACAAGCGGGTGCTTGTACTATTAACTAAGAGGTGGAGACATGAAGCTTAGTAAGAAACAAATAGTGCTTATACTTGTGGGCGCTTTGCTATTAGGTTTTGCAGGTGCATATGGAGGATTTCAACTAGCACAAGATAATAATCAACAATCATCACAATCTTCTGTTGAAAATTCTTCGACGAATGAAGATGACAGTAATGGACAGTCTGAGTTGACCGGAGATTTAAGTAAAGTCTCTCAAGCCTATGATATTATTAAAGAAAATTACTTAGAAGATGTAGAAGATAAACAATTAGTCGAAGGTGCAATCGAAGGAATGTTGGCAACTCTAGAGGACCAACATACATCTTATTTAGATGTTGAGATGATGCAACAGTTTAATGAACAAATCGAATCCTCTTTTGAAGGAATTGGAGCAGAAGTTAGTATGGTGAATGGCAATGTCACTATTGTTTCTCCAATGAAAGGATCTCCAGCAGAAGAATCGGGTTTACGACCAAATGACCAAGTGTTAAAAGTAGATGGAGAAAGTCTAGAAGGATTAAATTTAAATGAAGCTGTAGCACAAATTAGAGGTGAAAAGGGTTCAGAAGTTGTTCTAGAGATACAAAGATCAGGTGTTACTGAACCATTTGAAGTAACAATTGTACGAGATACAATACCTGTAGAAACTGTATATAGTGAAACAAAAGAAGTAGATGGTAAATTGACAGGAATTATCGAAATCACTAATTTCTCTGAAAAAACCGGAGATGAATTTGATCAACAATTAACTGAACTAGAGAATCAAGGAATAGAAGGATTAGTTATTGATGTCCGTGGTAATCCAGGTGGGCTGTTAAATGTAGCAGAAGATATTCTAAAACATTTAGTACCAAAAGATCTTCCA
Source organism: Oceanobacillus iheyensis HTE831 (assembly GCF_000011245.1). Taxonomy (NCBI): domain Bacteria; kingdom Bacillati; phylum Bacillota; class Bacilli; order Caryophanales; family Bacillaceae; genus Oceanobacillus; species Oceanobacillus iheyensis. The sequence goes on along the minus strand of NC_004193.1, from coordinate 2,548,762 downwards.
ATCCTGCAAATTGAAGATGGAGAGGGACAAGTAGAGGAAGTATATTCAGATTTAGAAGAGAAAAAAGAGTACCCTATTAGTGTTATGATTGACGAAGGAAGTGCGTCAGCTTCTGAGATTCTTGCAGTTGCTATGAAGGATCTTGGGTATGATATAGTCGGTGAAACTAGTTACGGAAAAGGTACAGTTCAACAAGCTGTTCCAATGGGGGACGGAAGCTCTATTAAGTTAACCACATTAAAATGGCTTTCCCCTAAAGGTGAATGGATAAATGAAGAAGGTGTTGAGCCTACTATCGAGGAGAAACAACCAGAATATTATTATTCTATACCGATCCAAGTAGAAGAACCGTTCTCTTTAGATGAGACTAGTGAGGAAATTGCTAATATGCAAGTAATGTTAACTGGATTAGGCTATGATACTGGCCGTACAGATGGATATTTTGATGAACAGACCGCAGAAGCAGTAAAAGATTTTCAAGCAGATAATGATTTAGAAGCTACTGGGGAAGTAGATTCAGAAACTGGTGGATTAATTGAAACACAACTCGTTGAAAAGATTAGAAACGGTGAAGATGATCAACAACTGGATACTTCATTAGAAGAATTGTATCAATAAATTAAGACGCCATTTGTAAGGGTCTAGTCTTAAAGTGAGGACTTTTACCGTAAGATTGCTCACTTGGATAAATTCTGTTCTTAAGATAAATCCACGAGTGATTACTCGTGGATTTACTTATTTCTTTTACAAAAAAGCAGGAAAAACGATAGAAGGATCGAATATTTTTATATAGACAATTTGATTAGGCATAGTAAAGTAGGTGACGATATGGTAGAGACTTGGTTATTAGAAGGAGCAAAATCAGTCGGCAGGTTTTTTGTGAACCCGACTTTATATTGGTTTATTTTTATTTTGACAGTAGCTAGCTATTTTCGTATAAAAAGAGAGAGACAAGACTTTGGAATAAAAGTTTACCAGAAATTTATCGAGTGGAAAGGAACGTCAGCTGTTTCTTTAATCACAGGGTTGGTCTTATCAGTTATTATAGTTGGTACTGGCATGGTATTTTCTTATGAAGTATTAATTTTATTAGCAATAGTAACAATTATACTTAGTATTAGCACAAAATTTTCACTGTTGTCACCGAGTTATATTATTGGAATGACTTTTTTGCTGTTATTAGTTATACCTCCTTTGTTAGAAATGCAAACTCAGCTAAATTATAGTTTTGACTATGGTCTAAGCTTTAAATCATTAGCAATAATAGGTGCTTTGTTACTTTTTAGTGAATCCATTTTAATTCAACGAATTCAAAAACAATCAACATTCCCGCGAATATCACTTAGTGACAGAGGTATATGGGTAGGTCAACACCAAGTGAAAAGATTAGCTTTAATTCCGTTACTTGTATTAGTTCCAGAAGGGCTTATTACTTCTTTTGCCCCTTGGTGGCCTTATTTATCTGTTGGTGAAACATCGCTCGGCTTAGCTCTTGTTCCTTTTATAATCGGATTTGATTATACCGCAAAAGGGCATTATCATTTGGATGCTATAAAAAAAGTCTCAAAAGCGAATTATATGTTAGCGAGTGTAATTTTAATGATCGCTGTAGCAGGCGTATTTGTTCCTTATTTATCACTGACTTCAATAATTTTAGCTATTATTGGTAAAGAATATTTAAATTATCGTTATAGAGAGGGAGATAGACTTCGTCGTCCTTATTATCAGCCACATGATCAAGGACTACGAGTAGTCGGCGTGTTACCTAATAGTCCAGCTCATAGACTTGAAATTTCTCCTGGTGAATCTATCTATCGAGTCAACGGTCGAAAAGTAACAAATAGTCAAAGCTTTTATGAGGCACTACAAGGTAACGGTGCATTTATTAAATTAGAAATACTTGATTATCAACAGGAGATTAGGCTCGTTCAAGGATCACTATATGAAGGAGAGCACCATGCATTAGGGTTACTTTTCCCTAAGGAACCGTTTAAACAGAAACAAAAGCAAACAGGCTAATGAAGAAGAAAGAGAATAGGATTAGTATGAACGAACAATAATGGAGGGTATATGTAAATATATCCAACGTATTGTTCGTTTTACCTTTTATAACAGTTAATAAGAAGTTATATATATAAGTCAATATAATAATGGTCAAATTTTGATTAAAAGACGAATGATTATTACGAATATCAATGTTTGGATTATAGGAATTCTTGGCTTTAATTGTAATGAAAGACGGTAACGACTCCTGCAGGAATTCTCCTTGAAGCGAAATAATTCATGCAATTCGATTGGTATGATATGATTTCCATTATACTTAAATGGGTAGAATATAAGATAGGATAAATCAAAAAACGAATACTTGTTCGTTTTTTTATAAAGAGATATAATAGATATTAGCTCGAAAAGAACGGAGGCATTGTTGTGAAGGAGAAATTTGAATTAGTATCTGCTTATGATCCAGCTGGTGATCAACCCAATGCAATAAATGAGATAACGAAAAAGGTATTAGCTGGTCAACGCCATCAAACATTGCTAGGTGCTACAGGTACCGGAAAGACATTTACAATGTCCAATGTTGTAAAAGAGATAAATCGTCCGACGTTAGTAATTGCGCATAATAAAACATTAGCTGGACAGCTATACAGTGAGTTTAAAGAGTTTTTTCCAAATAATGCTGTAGAATACTTTGTTAGCTATTATGATTATTATCAACCAGAGGCATATGTACCGTCTACAGATACATTTATTGAGAAAGATGCGAGTATCAATGATGAAATTGATAAATTACGACATTCCGCAACATCAGCATTGTTTGAGAGACAAGATGTATTAATTGTAGCAAGTGTGTCATGTATTTATGGTTTAGGTAATCCGGAAGAATATAAGAGTCAAGTGTTGTCGTTACGAATGGGAATGGAAAAAGATCGTGACCAATTGCTTCGTGATTTAGTAGAAGTTCAGTATGCTAGAAATGATATTAATTTCCAACGTGGTACATTTCGAGTTCGCGGTGATTCTGTAGAGATTATCCCAGCGTCCCATGAAGAATATTGTATCCGTGTAGAATTTTTTGGTGATGAAATTGACCGTATACGTGAAGTTGATGCACTAACCGGTGAAATAATCGGTGATCGAGAACATGTAGCCATTTTTCCAGCTTCTCACTTTGTTACGAGAGAAGAAAAAATGAAAATTGCTATTCAAAATATAGAAAAAGAACTTGAGGAACAACTAAAAGAAATGCGTGATAATGGGAAGTTATTAGAAGCACAACGATTAGAGCAACGCACCAATTATGATTTAGAAATGATGCGTGAAATGGGGTTTTGTTCAGGGATTGAGAATTATTCAAGACACTTGACATTACGTGGACCTGGAGCGGTACCCTATACATTATTGGATTTCTTTCCGGAGGATTTTCTAGTAATTATTGATGAATCGCACGTAACCCTCCCTCAGATTCGTGGAATGTTCAATGGGGACCAAGCCCGTAAACAAGTGCTTGTTGATCATGGTTTTCGTTTGCCGTCTGCCATGGATAATCGTCCGCTTCGCTTTCAAGAGTTTGAAGATAAAACAAAACAGTTGGTTTATGTTTCAGCGACTCCAGGCCCATATGAACTTGAACATTCGCCTGAAATGACAGAACAAATTATTCGACCTACTGGTTTATTAGATCCAAAAGTTGAGGTGCGCCCAATTGAAGGACAAATTGATAATCTAATAGAAGAAATTCGTATTCGAATGGAAAAGAATGAGCGAGTATTGATCACGACACTAACCAAAAAAATGTCGGAAGATTTAACTGATTATTTGAAAGAAATTGGTATGAAAGTGGCATATTTGCACTCCGAAATTAAAACCTTAGAACGTATAGAAGTGATTCGTGATTTACGAGTAGGAAAATTTGATGTGTTAGTAGGCATCAACTTATTAAGAGAAGGTTTAGATATACCTGAAGTATCGCTTGTTTCAATTTTAGATGCCGATAAAGAAGGATTTTTACGTTCAGAACGATCGCTTATTCAAACGATGGGGCGTGCTGCACGTAACGAAAATGGAAAAGTAATCATGTATGCAGATAAAATGACGGACTCGATGAAAAAAGCAATTGATGAGACGAATCGACGTCGAACAATACAAACAGAATATAATGAACAACATGGTATTACGCCTAAAACGATTCGGAAAGAAGTTCGAGATGTTATTAAAGCAACGACTGCTGCAGAAGAAACAGAATCATATGAACCGAAAACGAAACAGATTAACAAAATGACGAAAAAAGAGAGAGAAAAAGTAATTGAACAAATGGAAAACGAGATGAAGCAAGCAGCAAAAGATCTTGATTTTGAGAAAGCAGCAGAATTAAGAGATGTCATTTTGGAACTAAAAGCGGAAGGATGATTTTGGAATGCAAAGTAAGTCTATAAAAATTCAAGGAGCACGAACTCATAATTTAAAGGATATCGATATTGATATCCCTAAAAATAAATTAGTAGTACTAACAGGATTATCTGGTTCAGGTAAGTCTTCGCTTGCATTTGATACCATTTATGCAGAAGGACAACGTAGATATGTAGAATCATTATCTTCCTATGCACGTCAATTTTTAGGACAAATGGATAAGCCAGACGTAGACGTTATTGAAGGTCTGTCTCCAGCAATATCTATTGACCAAAAAACGACAAGTAAAAACCCAAGATCGACGGTCGGAACAGTTACGGAGATTTATGATTATTTACGTCTGTTATATGCAAGGGTAGGAAGGCCGACATGTCCAAATCATGGTATTGAAATTAGTTCACAGACGGTCCAACAAATGGTTGATCGTATATTAGAGTACCCGGAACGTACAAAACTTCAAATTCTTGCACCTGTTGTATCAGGAAGAAAAGGCGAGCATGTAAAAATTCTAGAGAACCTAAAACAAGAAGGTTATGTTCGTATTCGTGTAGATAATGAAATGCGTGAAGTTACAGATGATATTCAATTAGAAAAGAATAAAAAGCATTCGATTGAGGTAGTAATTGATCGTATTGTTGTAAAAGACGGTGTGGCGTCAAGATTAAGTGATTCTATTGAGACGGCATTGAAACTTGGAGAAGGTAATATTATCGTCGATGTAATTGGTGAGGAAGAATTAACCTTTAGTGAGAATCACGCATGTCCCATTTGTGGTTTTTCCATTGGTGAACTAGAGCCAAGGCTATTCTCTTTTAATAGTCCATTTGGAGCTTGTCCTAGCTGTGATGGCTTAGGTACAAAATTAGAAGTAGATATCGACCTTGTGATTCCAGATTGGGAGAAGACATTAAATGAAAATGCAATTGCACCTTGGGAACCCATAAGTTCTCAATATTACCCACAATTATTAAAAAGTGTCTGTAATCATTTTGGTATTGATATGGATATTCCAGTAAAGGAAATACCACAGCAGCAAATGGATATCATATTACAAGGAAGCGGTAAGGAAAAAATAAAATTTGAATATGAAAATGACTTTGGAAGCATAAGGAGATCAGAAGCACCATTCGAAGGAGTTTTAAAAAATGTGGCCAGACGTTATAGAGAAACAAGTTCTGATTTTATAAGAGAAACATTAGAAAAGTATATGGCTCAGAAAAACTGTCCAACGTGTAAAGGACACCGTTTAAAAAAGGAAGCATTAGCGGTATTAATTAATGGAAAACATATTAGTAACGTAACCGATTATTCTATCGTAGAATCCATACAACTTTTTCAACAACTTGATCTTACAGAAAAGGAACAACAGATAGCTAGATTAATTTTGAAAGAAATTGATAATCGTTTGGAATTTCTTAATAACGTAGGACTAGATTATCTAACATTATCCAGAACTGCGGGAACTTTATCTGGTGGTGAAGCACAACGGATTCGATTGGCAACACAAATTGGTTCTGCTTTAACCGGTGTGCTCTATGTACTCGATGAACCGTCTATTGGTTTGCATCAGCGTGATAATGACCGATTAATTGATACGTTAAAAAGAATGCGAGATCTCGATAATACATTAATTGTTGTCGAGCATGATGAAGATACAATGCTTGCTGCAGACTGGCTAGTAGACATAGGACCAGGAGCAGGAGAACATGGTGGAGAGATTGTAGCAAGTGATACACCACAAAACGTGATGAAGAATGAACAATCGCTAACAGGTAAATATTTATCAGGAAAAGAATTTATTCCATTACCTACTAAACGGCGAAAACCAAATAAACGTAAGATAGAAGTAATGGGAGCTTCTGAAAACAATTTGAAAAATGTATCCGCAAAAATTCCGATTGGATTAATGACAGTAGTGACTGGTGTATCTGGATCTGGAAAAAGTACATTGGTTAATGAAATTGTTTATAAATCTCTAGCAAAATCACTATATAAAGGGAAAGTAAAACCAGGTAAGCATAAGAAAATAAAAGGTATTGAACATATCGATAAAGTAATTGATATTGATCAGTCACCAATTGGACGTACACCTCGATCTAATCCAGCTACGTATACCGGAGTGTTTGATGATATTCGTGATGTTTTTGCACAGACCAATGAAGCAAAAGTAAGAGGGTATAAAAAAGGTAGATTCAGCTTCAATGTTAAAGGTGGAAGATGTGAAGCTTGCCGAGGTGACGGCATTTTAAAAATTGAGATGCACTTCTTGCCAGATGTTTATGTTCCCTGTGAAGTTTGTCATGGAGCTCGTTATAACCGTGAAACATTAGAAGTTAAGTACAAAGGAAAAAATATCTCTGAAGTTCTCGAATTACGAATTGAGGAAGCACTTGAATTCTTTTCTGCAATTCCAAAGATCAAGCGTAAGTTACAAACGGTATATGATGTTGGCTTAGGCTATATAAGACTTGGTCAACCAGCAACCACCCTTTCAGGAGGGGAAGCGCAGCGTGTTAAATTAGCAAGTGAACTGCACAAACGTTCAACTGGTAAGTCGTTTTACATTTTAGATGAGCCAACAACGGGACTGCATGTTGATGATATTCGTAGACTACTTAGTGTCCTGCAACGAATAGCTGATAATGGTGACTCTGTTCTTATTATTGAACATAATTTAGATGTTATTAAAAGTGCTGACCATATCATTGATTTAGGACCAGAAGGTGGCGATCGCGGTGGACAAATTATTGCTACTGGTACGCCTGAACAAATTGCAGAACAACAAGATGTATCCTATACAGGTAAATATCTAAGTCCAGTGTTAGACAGAGATAAACAGCGAATGGAAGAAACCCTTGAAGCGAAGACTGTATCAAGATCATAATTAATGAAGGACAGGTAGTATTCAATTGCTACCTGTTTTCTTTTCTGATTGTGATGAAAAACACGAAGCTATCTATTTGACGTAAAATCATCATTTCGATAGAGTAAATGATGAAATGAATTGGAGGCTAGGATGATGAAACCAATTGAAATAAATCATATTCAAGGTTTACTTGATCAGTTTGTAAACAAAGATATATATATTCACCTTGAAACAACAAATGGAGCTTACGCAAGTCATTTTGACGATAAAGCATATAATGTTGGGGCATACATACGGAATGCGAACGTTATATACGAACAAGCTAAAATTGTTGGGGATGGGAAGTCGTATCGTGTAGGGTTAAAAACAGGCCTTGGTTGGATATATGCCGAAGGACTTAGCGATTGGACTATGCATGAAGAACAATTACTATTAGCTGGCCATGATCGTGAAGGTAGATTAATGGTTGCATTAGAAATTAGCGAGAAACCATTTCATAATTAAAGAGGGAGATAGGTGAAAATAATGGAAAAGCATGTTGTTGTAATTTATCCACATCCAGATGATGAATCGTTTGGAGCTGCTGGTTCAATGGCTAAATTTCGTTCTGAAGGCATCCCGGTTACGTATCTATGTGGAACATTAGGACAAATGGGAAGAAATATGGGGAATCCTACATTTGCAAATAGAGAAACATTACCAGAAATAAGAAAAAGTGAATTAATCAAAGCATGTGATGCGTTAGATGTAGATTTACAAATGTTAGGTTATCGTGATAAAACAATTGAATTTGAAAATCGAACAGAAATAGCTGAACGGTTAAAAGGAATATTAGAAGAAATTGGCCCAACACTCGTGATTACACATTATCCTGACTATGCTGTTCACCCTGATCATAATGCGCTTGGAGCGGCAGCTATCGAGGCAGTTCGTTTAATGGAGCCCAGTGAACGTCCAACTGTATGGGCCCAAGCCATTTCTAATGATTATGAGTTAGAGCTAGGCAGTCCAGATATAATTACAGATGTTAATGAATTTTTTGGGAAGAAGTTGGAAGCTATTTTATCTCATGATTCTCAAGTAGCAGGGATGTTTGGTAAGTTTAAAATGCTAGATGAATTAGATGAAGAAGAGCGTAGAGAGATTGTAGCAAACTTTGGTAAGGAAAGATTCTATATTTGGCAATTTGATAAATAATAGAGAATGAAACTTTATACCTCATTTTACGTATATATAAATAGAAAAAACGGGTATAGCCATATTATAAGTGAACAGGAGGTATAACATGAAAAAGATATTTCGATCAGATTCAGATAAATATGTAGCAGGTGTTTTTGGGGGATTAGGAAAATATTTTAATATCGATTCCACGATTTTACGTATTGGGTTTATTATCTTACTTATTCCCAGTGTCTTTACATTGTCATTAATCTATATCGCTGTTGCGATGATTATGCCTAAAGAGGACATATATTAATGATTATCAGGTGGATTGTATCATTAATTTTAAATGCTGTAGCATTAATAGCTGTTGCTCAACTATTTGATTCATTTCATTTAGAAGGATTTGGCACAGCTGTATTAGCAAGTTTTATTCTAGCTATCCTGAATATAATTGTGAAGCCTATTTTAGTCATTTTAACGTTACCTATCACGATAGTTACCTTTGGATTATTTTTAATTGTGATTAATGCGATTACGTTAATGATTACACAAGCGTTGATCGGCTCTTCTTTTGTAATCGATGGTTTTGGAATTGCTATTATTGCTTCGGTAATTATTTCCTTAATTACAATGATCTTAAATAGTTTAGTAAGAGACTCCGTCCGATAATATTAAAATGGTGAGCTGGGACATAACAAAATTTCTGGTCAAAAAGACGAATGAAAGCTAGAATAAGCGCAGTATATTTCTAAAGCGATTTTCCAAAGCAAACTATTCGAATTTATCTTTTGCATGAATATTTTTGTCCCAGTTTCTTCAATTTTTTAGAAGAAATATTAACTTTCTATGACAGTATAAGTGAGACTTTCTTTACTTAGATAAAATATTTTATATAAACTATTGGAAACGTAGACTCTTGTCTACGTTTTTTCGTTTGACTATGCTAAAATGGTATTCAGTTATCAAGGAATGGAAGGAGCTGCAATTATGGTAGCGGTTGTCCGTACACAAGATTTATTGGATAATTTTAACCTGACTTTAGTATCTGGAGAAGACGGTATCCAACGTGAAATAATAACAAGTGATATTTCTAGACCAGGAATAGAGATGACTGGCTATTTTAGATATTACCCTAAGGAACGTTTGCAACTTATAGGTAAAACAGAAATGGCTTATTTTCTAGACTTAAGTTCGGAGCAAAGAAGAGATCGTGCTGAGCGCTTATGTACTGATATCACGCCAGGAATAGTTGTTTCAAGAGGGATGGACATACCTGAGGAGTTGAAGGAAGCCTCTGAAAAATCTGGAGTTCCTATTCTTCAATCTCCTAGAAAAACGACTCGCGTTATTAGCCGATTAACCAATTATTTGGAATCAAAATTTGCTCCATTTACTGCTATACATGGAGTACTTGTAGATATTTATGGTGTAGGTGTATTAATTATAGGTCAAAGTGGTGTAGGTAAAAGTGAAACAGCGTTAGAACTAGTAAAAAGAGGTCATCGATTAGTTGCGGATGATAATGTAGAGATTCGACAAGAGGATTATGATAGTCTAATTGGAAATGCTCCTCCATTAATCGAGCATTTATTAGAGATCAGAGGTCTTGGTATTATTAATGTAATGACCTTATTTGGAGCTGGGTCCGTACGTAGTAAAAAACGAATTTCGTTAGTCATTAACCTTGAGAACTGGGATGAGAAAAAACAATATGATCGTCTTGGCTTGGATGAAGATATGATGAAAGTGATGGATGTTCATTTACCTAAAGCAACTGTACCAGTTCGACCAGGTAGAAACCTTGCAGTAATTATTGAAGTAGCTGCAATGAACTTTCGTCTAAAGCGAATGGGAGTCAATACAGCAGAAGAATTCTCAGAAAGATTGTCTACCATGATTGAAAAAGGTGAGCTTGAATAGAGGAGGAATAGACTATGCTACATACTGCGGCACCAATTGATAGAGTAGCTATTGAAATTGGCCCTCTTTCAATATATTGGTATGGTATAATTATTGCATTTGGCGCTATATTAGCAATTTATCTTGCTTCTAAAGAAGCAGATCGACTTGGTTTAACAAAGGATTTAATGTTAGATTTTGTCATGTTTGCAGTGCCAATCGCAATAATCTTTGCAAGAATTTATTATGTGTTTTTTGAATTTGATCAATATGCTAATGGTCCTTGGTGGAAAGTTTTTGCGATCTGGGAAGGCGGAATTGCAATCCATGGGGCGGTAATTGGAGGCGTAATAACTGCGATTGTTTTTGCTAAAGTAAGAAAGGTTTCTTTTTGGCAAATAGCTGATATTGTTGCCCCTAGCCTCATATTAGGACAGGCGATTGGAAGATGGGGGAATTTTGTAAACCAAGAAGCTCATGGTGGACCAATTTCACAAGCTACATATGAAAGCTTTCATCAATACTTGCCTGATTTTATCATGAATCAAATGACCATTAATGGGGTTATGTATCATCCGACCTTCTTATATGAATCGGTTTGGAATATATTAATCTTTGTGGGGTTATTGCTCCTACGTAAGTACAATCCTGTACGAGGTGAAGTATTCTTAACTTATGCTATTACGTATTCGATTGGTAGGTATTTTATTGAAGGATTACGTACAGACAGTCTGTATATGTTCGATATAATTCGTACAGCACAATTTATTTCTATATTAATTATCATTGTATCTATTATTTTCATTATTTATCGTCGTAAAACAGTTAGTGAGCGATATTTAGACGCACCACCTAGTAACAAAAAGAAAAATAAAAAGTCAACTAAAAAGAAAAAATAAAGGTTCAACATGACTAGTCAGGGGATGAAAAACATGTCTGGCACTTTACAAAGAGGGTTTCGGGAAGGAATTAATACTACATGGAAATTAGGGAAAATTATTTTCCCTATAACTTTAATTGTTACCATACTTCAGTATACTCCAGTACTACCTTGGTTTATAAAGCTCATTTCTCCAATGATGGGATTACTAGGTTTATCAGGCGAAGCTGCTGTGCCTCTAGTCTTAGGGAATGCATTAAACCTTTATGCAGGTATTGCTGCTATTATTTCATTTGACTTTTCAGTTAAAGAAGTATTTATTATGGCGATCATGCTATCCTTCTCTCATAATTTATTTGTGGAATCTGCGGTAGCGACAAGTGTAGGTGTGAAATGGTGGATAATCGTTAGTGTTCGTGTAGGTTTAGCATTAATTTCTGCTTTTATTATTAACCTAGTATGGAATGGTGGTTCAGAAATGGCTCAATATGGGTTTGTGTCCGGCTCTGAAGCTGTTCCAAATGGATGGGTAGAAATTATATCCCATGGGGCACAAACAGCGGTAATTGCTATTGTACAGTTAGCATGCATTGTTATTCCTTTAATGATCATCATGCAATTGATGCGTGACCGTGGCTGGTTAGACACTATGTCGAATAAGATGGCACCTTTTATGCGTTTACTAGGAATAGATAAGAGTGCTTCCATGACGATGGTTGCAGGGTTAACCATTGGTCTAGCATATGGAGCTGGGTTAATGATCCAAGCTGTGAAAGAAGACAATGTATCCAAAAAAGATATGTCTCTTGCATTAATTTTTCTAGTATCTTGTCATGCTGTCGTGGAAGATACACTGGTATTTATTCCCTTAGGTATACCTGTTTGGCCCTTGCTAATTATTCGATTATTGACGGCAATAATTCTAACAATGACCATCGCCTATTTCTGGAATAAACGTGATAAGAAAAAAAGAAAGGAAATAATTCATGAGCATTCGTACCATACTCTTTGATCTTGATGGGACCCTTATTGATACAAATACGTTAATTAAGGCTTCCTTTGAACATACATTTAAGGAATATAATCTAAACTTTAGTAATGAAGAAATTTTGAAGTTTAATGGTCCACCACTAGTAGATACGTTTAATAAAATTGATGAAACGAAAGCCGATAGGATGATTACAACTTTTCGTGAGCATAATATTCGTGAACATGATAATTTTGTCACGGCTTTTCCGCATGTATATGATACATTAGAAGAATTGCAGAATAGAAATATTTCTCTAGGAATAGTAAGTACAAAAATGCGTCATACGGTGCACATGGGACTTGAATTAACGGGGATATCTAAATTCTTTTCAACGATAATAACATATGATGATGTGACACATGCGAAGCCGCATCCAGAACCGGTACAGATGGCAATGCAAAAGCTAGGTGCACATCCGGAACATACGCTTATGGTGGGAGATAATCACCATGATATTGTATCGGGTCAACGAGCAAATGTACAAACAGCAGCAGTTGCTTGGTCATTAAAAGACACGAACTACCTAAAAAGTTTTCATCCAGATTATATTATCGAAGATATTAAAGATATCATAACGATAGTAGGTGATTCGTTTGCGTAAAACAGAGCGTTTTACAGTCAATCGTGCAAATTCATTATGGCAAATTTACGATACTGTTCCTTTTTGGAAGGTTATAAGAAATTTTATAGTAATTCAAATTGCGAGGTATACTCCTTTTCTAGAAGTGAAAAATTGGCTATATAGAAATATTATAGATATGAAAATTGGAGAAACTACCTCGTTCGCACTAATGGTAATGCCTGATATTATGTTTCCAGAAAGAATTAAAGTGGGTAATAACTGTGTGATTGGATATAATACAACAATTCTTACTCATGAATACCTTATAAAAGAATATCGGCTTGGAGAAGTTCATATTGGAGATGAAGTTATGATTGGTGCGAATTCTACTATTCTCCCCGGTGTAACTATTGGTAATGGTGCAATTATCTCTGCAGCAACTTTAGTACATAAAGATGTACCAGCAGGGGCATTCGTTGGAGGAAACCCGATGAAAATTATATATACGAAAGAAGAGATGGAAAGAAAAAATATGATTAATGAAGAATAGGTGGTGTATAATGGAACTTCCTACTGGAGTTTTACCAGCCGTTCGTCAGATGAAAGATTTTGATAAGGCGTTAGAAACAGACCATGAATATATTGTTATATTAGAATCGAGACTCGTACAGTTAAAAAGTTTGATTGATTATAGTCATCGTAATAAAAAAAAAGTATTAGTTCATTTTGATCTTATTCAAGGATTAAAAGCAGATGAATATGGTATGGAATTCTTGAATAGAGAGATGAAGCCAGACGGTGTTTTATCTACACGGGGAAATGTTATTGCCTTGGCAAAAAAGTATAAGTTACTAGCTATTCAACGTATATTCCTATTAGATAGTCTTGCATTGGATCAAAACATGAAATTAGTTCGCAAATTTCAACCACATTGTATTGAATTACTTCCCGGATTAATGCCGGATATTATTCAACAAGTGGGTTCACAGACTAATATACCAATTATTGCGGGTGGCCTCATTAGAAAAGATGAAGAAGTAAATTATGCTTTAGAAGCTGGAGCGATAGCGGTATCCACGTCTAATACAACGTTATGGAAATAACTAAAAGGCACAATTATCGTATGATAATGTCGTGTCTTTTTTTTAATTATATTGGGTTGGAAAAAATTTCATATAGGAAAAAATGTTGACAACGCTTTCAGTATTTTGTACTATTTAGGTACAAGTTAATTTTGTGGTGGAGACTAGGAGACCTACATTTCAATCGTACTCGCATATTTGGGTATGCTATTGAAGTGTGGGTTTTTTTAATACCACAAAGGGTACTTGATTAAAAGGGAGGTAGATGATATGTCGGAGTTTATAGCTGAGTTAGTAGGCACAATGATTCTTATCATCTTCGGTGGCGGCGTTGTAGCAGGCGTTGTATTAAAGAAATCGAAGGCAGAAGGTACAGGTTGGGTACTTATTACTCTTGGTTGGGGATTAGCAGTTGCTCTGGGTGTATATGCTGTAGGTAATTTTACAGGAGCACACATAAATCCAGCGGTAACTATTGGATTTGCAGCTGTAGGAGATTTCCCTTGGAGTAAAGTTCCACTATATATTCTTGCACAAGTAATCGGTGCCATTATTGGTGCAATTATAGTTTTCCTTAATTACTTACCGCACTGGAAAGTGACAGAAAGTAAAGAAGATAAATTAGGTGTATTTGCTACTGGACCAGCAATTCGTAGTCCATTTTCAAATTTAATTAGTGAAATGATTGGTACATTTGCATTGCTTTTAGGATTGATGTTTATTGGATCGAACGATTTTACAGAAGGTTTAAACCCGCTAATTGTCGGGGCACTTATTGCAGCTATTGGGATGTCTCTAGGTGGTACAACTGGTTATGCCATTAATCCAGCACGTGACCTTGGGCCTCGTATCGCACATGCAATTTTACCGATTCCTGGAAAAGGAAGTTCTGATTGGGGTTATGCGTGGATTCCAGTAGTAGGTCCAATTATTGGTGGAGTCTACGGTGCATTATTTTATGACAGTGTTTTTCTAGCTAATTATACCTTCCCGTTTTGGGTAATGACTATTTTTGTAATAGTATTATTTATAGGAGCAGCAGTGAGTGAGTTGAAAACGGGTTCAAATCCTGCTGAAAAAATGAATCAAAAATTAAGATAGGAGGAATTTGGCATGTCAGAAAAATTTATTTTGTCCATTGATCAAGGAACAACAAGCTCTCGAGCAATACTTTTTAATCATAAGGGTGAGATCGTTGAATCTGCTCAGAAGGAATTTGAGCAATTCTTCCCAAAACCAGGTTGGGTGGAACACGATGCAAATGAAATTTGGACGTCTGTATTAGCTTGTATTGCTGATGTTTTAAGAAAAGCAGATATAGAAGCTAACCAAATTGAAGGCATTGGAATCACCAATCAACGTGAAACAACGGTAGTTTGGGATAAAAATACGGGTAGACCAATTTATAAGGCCATTGTTTGGCAATCTCGTCAAACGGAAGGCATTTGTAAGGAACTAAAAGAACAAGGACATGAAGATACGATTCGTCATAAGACAGGTTTACTAATCGATCCTTATTTCTCTGGTACAAAAGTAAAATGGATTTTAGATAATGTAGACGGAGCAAGAGAAAAAGCAGAAGCTGGAGAATTATCATTTGGAACGATAGATAGTTGGTTAATTTATCGATTATCTGGTGGTAAAACACATGTAACAGATTATTCCAATGCTTCTCGTACATTAATGTTTAATATTTATGATCTTAAATGGGATGATGAGTTATTAGAAATATTGGATGTACCGAAAAGTATGCTTCCTGAAGTAAAACCTTCTTCTGAAGTATACGCAAATACTGTTTCTTATCATTTCTTTGGTGAAGAAGTACCTATTGCAGGTGTTGCTGGAGACCAACAAGCTGCTTTATTTGGTCAAGCTTGTTTCGATCAGGGAATGGCTAAAAACACGTATGGTACTGGTTGTTTCTTACTAATGAATACAGGTGAAGAACCAGTACGCTCTAAGCATGGTCTACTCACTACGATTGCTTGGGGAGTAGATGGTAAAGTTGAGTATGCACTTGAAGGTAGTATTTTCGTTGCTGGATCTGCTATTCAGTGGCTTAGAGATGGATTAAGACTTATTGAATCAAGTCCACAAAGTGAAGCATTAGCATCGCAAGTCGAGACAACAGATGGCGTGTATTTGGTGCCAGCATTTGTTGGTCTTGGAACACCTTACTGGGATAGTGATGCTCGAGGAGCTGTATTTGGCTTAACTCGTGGTACAACGAAGGAACACTTTGTTCGTGCAACATTAGAATCTTTAGCATATCAAACAAAAGATGTTATGGATGCAATGTTAGCGGATTCTGACATTGATTTGAAGAAATTACGTGTTGATGGTGGTGCAGTAAAAAATAATTTACTGATGCAGTTCCAAAGTGATATTCTGGGAGTAACCGTTGAACGACCTGTCGTTCAAGAAACAACTGCACTAGGATCGGCTTATTTAGCTGGTTTAGCTGTAGGGTTCTGGAAAGATAAAGAGGAAATTGCAAAACAATGGTTAAATGAGAAAACATTTGAGAATGAAATGAGTGAAGAGGAAAGTTCATACCTCTATAAAGGTTGGCAAAAAGCTGTTGAAGCAACTCGTTCATTTAAATTTGAATCATAAAAAAGAAAGAAAACTGTCTCAATGAAGAGGCAGTTTTCTTGTACATGGATAAGAAGGATACGTGACCTTAGTCAGATTGTTTGACCATTTTCAAACTTCCCCTTAAAATATAGCGAACATTTGTTACATTTCTTAAGTAGCGTCCTACATTATGAAAAGGAGAGATAAAATCTTATGAAAAAAATTATTAATAATCCTAATGACGTTGTATCAGATATGGTTTCTGGGATGATACAGGCCTTTCCAGAAGAACTAGAACAAATAGATGGAACAATGGTAATTAAACGTAAGGAATTATCTTCAAATAAAGTCGGTCTTGTTAGTGGTGGAGGAAGCGGTCACGAACCAGCGCATGCTGGATATGTTGGAAAGGGAATGTTAGATGCAGCAGTTGCTGGTGAAGTATTTACTTCACCTACTCCTGATCAAATATTGGAAGCAATTAAAGCAGTAGATACTGGTCATGGAGTTTTATTAATTGTAAAAAACTATACAGGAGATGTTATGAATTTCGATATGGCTAGTGAATTGGCTGAGTCAGAGGGAATAAAGGTTGAACAAGTTATTGTTAACGATGATGTTGCGGTAGAAGATAGTGACTTTACTACTGGTCGAAGAGGTATTGCTGGTACTGTGTTTGTACACAAAATCGCTGGAGCAATGGCTGAGACAGGTGCTACTTTAAATGAAGTGAAGGAAGTTGCTGAAAAAACAATTAATCAAGTCAGATCAATGGGGATGGCACTTACTCCATGTACAGTACCTGCTGCAGGTAAACCAAGTTTTCAATTAGAAGAAAATGAAATGGAGATTGGTATAGGGATACATGGGGAAGCAGGTATAGAGAGAAAACCAATAGCATCTGCTGAAGATATTGCCAATGAACTAACGCAAAAAGTATTTGATGATCTGGGATTACAATCAGGTGATGAGGTTGCAGTGATGATTAATGGATTAGGTGCAACTCCAGAGATGGAATTATTTATATTACAGAAACATGTAAATCATTTGCTTGAAAATAAACGTTTATCTGTGTTTCGTACGTATGTAGGTGAGTTTATGACATCTCTAGAAATGACAGGTTGCTCGGTCACTTTATTGAAATTGGACGATCAATTAAAATCTCTTTTAGAAGCAGCTAGTGAAGCTACAGCATTTCGTGTATAAGGAAAGGAGAATCTTCATTGAAATTACAGTTGAATGACATCAGAAATTGGCTGGAATTATCAAACCAATTAATGCAAGAGAACAGATCCTATCTTATAGAACTAGACCAAGCTATTGGTGACAGTGATCACGGTATAAATATGGCAAGAGGATTTCAAGAGGTGATTACAAAAACTCAAGATCAAAACTATCAGTCACCCTCAGACTTATTAAAGGATGTTGCGATGACGCTAATGTCTAAAGTCGGAGGAGCAGCTGGACCGCTCTATGGAACTGCTTTTCTGAAATTATCGATGGCTTGGAAAGATAAAAACGAAATTCAGGTAAATGATATCAAAGAAGGGCTTCAAGCTGGATTAGATGGTATTAAACAACGAGGAAAAGCTACTACCGGTGAGAAAACAATGATTGATGTTTGGGATCCTGTTGTACAGTTGTTTAAAGATGATGAAAATGTGGCACCTTCGACAATTGAAGAAACAGCAAAGCGAGCAATGAATGATACGAAGGAATTAAAAGCTACAAAAGGAAGAGCTTCTTA
This sequence comes from Oceanobacillus iheyensis HTE831, assembly GCF_000011245.1. Lineage (NCBI taxonomy): Bacteria > Bacillati > Bacillota > Bacilli > Caryophanales > Bacillaceae > Oceanobacillus > Oceanobacillus iheyensis. The sequence goes on along the minus strand of NC_004193.1, from coordinate 2,530,545 downwards.
CTTTAAAGAAAAATCAATTGGTCATATTGATCCTGGTTCAGCATCTTCTTATTATATATTTTCAGCATTAGCAACTTCTATAAAAGGAGCGTAGATAACATGGGACAAGTTGGTATTGTTCTTATTTCGCACAGTGTAAAAATCGCAGAGGGTACGAAAGAGTTAGTACAACAGGTAATGAAAGATGTTACGGTTGAGGTAGCTGGTGGTACCGATGAAGGTGAAATTGGGACTAGTATTGATAAAATTCTCAACGCAATTACTAAAGCGAATAAAGATGATGGAGTTCTCCTTTTATATGATATTGGTAGTGCAAAAATGAACGCAGAAATGGCCGTAGAAATGACCGAAGTAGATGACGTGGAACTTATTGAAGCACCATTAGTCGAAGGTGCATACGTAGCAGCAGTAGAGTCCGGAATGGGGAAAGAAAAACACGAAATTATAGAGGCTGTCACTCAATCTTTTTCAAAAGAACGAGATTAACCTCTGTACATTAACGATGAGGTATGTTAGACTAAAGTCAAGTTAATAATGATGGACGGAGAAATCAGGAGAAAACCGCAATTTACTGGTAGTGTATATACCAGTTATTTTGCGGTTTTTTCTTTTTCTCTACATGATTATATTTAAAAACGGGTAAAGTGAATATAAGAATAACTAAACAACGGGGAGTGTAATATAATGAATCAATTTTCAAGTTATAGAAGAAAAGATACATTAGATGCTTTACAAAACGAAAAATTAGACTTATTAGTGATTGGCGGAGGTATTACTGGAGCAGGTATTTCCCTGGATGCTACAACTCGTGGTTTAAATACAGGCCTAATCGAAATGCAAGACTTTGCTGCTGGTACATCTAGTCGATCCACTAAGCTAGTTCATGGTGGACTACGTTATTTACAGCAATTTGAAGTGAAGATGGTAGCTGAAGTAGGGAAAGAAAGAGCAATTGTATATGAAAATGGGCCACATGTTACAACCCCAGAATGGATGCTACTACCATTCCATAAGGGAAGTACACTTGGACCATTTACTTCAAATATTGGATTAAGAGTTTATGACTTTTTAGCAGGTGTTAAAAAAGACGAACGTAGAGTAATGTTTAAGCCAAAAGAAGTAATGGAACGTGAACCATTAATTAAACAAGATGAATTACGTGGTGGCGGATACTATGTGGAATATAAAACCGATGATGCTCGTTTAACAATTGAAGTTATGAAGAAGGCTGTTGAAGAGGGTGTTCATGCGATAAACTACACCAAAGCGGTTGAATTTATTTATGAAGATAGTAAAGTTGTCGGTGTTGTTGCAGAAGATTTAATTACTGGGGAAAAACGAAAAATTTATGCAAAAAAAATCATTAATGCTGGTGGACCATGGGTGGATGATGTACGTGAATTAGATGGTTCGAAAAAAGGTAAGACGCTTCACTTAACCAAAGGTGTCCATCTTGTTTTTGATCATAACACATTTCCTTTACAACAAGCAGTGTACTTTGATTCACCTGATGGTCGTATGATCTTTGCTATTCCACGAGATGGAAAAACGTATGTTGGTACGACGGATACAACTTATGAAGGAGATATAGCTCATCCAGTGATGACGGAAGATGATCGTGACTATTTATTAAAAGCTATTGCTTATATGTTCCCTTCTCTACAGTTAAAACCAGAAGATGTGGAATCAAGTTGGGCGGGATTACGTCCACTAATTGCACAAGAGGGCGCAACTAGTCCGAGTGAAATTTCACGTAAAGATGAAATTTTCCAATCAGATTCTGGACTGTTATCTATGGCAGGCGGAAAATTAACTGGATATCGAAAAATGGCCCAACACGCAGTAGATCTAGTAACGAAACAGTTAAAAGAAGAAGAAAATATCCTTTATACCGATAGTCAAACCAAACATCTACCGATATCCGGTGGCGATGTTGGTGGATCTAAAGGATTTGAAGCATTTAAAAAAGATAAGCAAAAACAAGCTATTCAATTAGGCCTTTCAGAACAAGAAGCACTTCAAATGATTCAGCGTTATGGATCAAATGTAGAGATTTTATTAGATATTTATAAAAATCAAAAAGAAGAAGCGAATAAGTACGATATTGACCCAATTGTATTTGCAGAATTGGTATATGCAATAGAATTTGAACTTGCATATAAACCGGTAGATTTCTTTATCCGTCGAACTGGTGCATTATTCTTCCAACGTCCATGGGTAGAAGCGCATATGGATAAAGTTCTTCCATATATGAAAGAGAAATTACAATATACGGATGAACAGTTAAATGAGTATACAACTCAGCTAAAAGAATTATTATACGAAACAACTAATCCCGTTAAATAATATTTACTGAAGTGTATGAATCAAGGCTTTTTGTACGTATAACAGCATAAAAAAGCATCTCCAACGTCGTAGTAGAAATATAATGGCGTTTTAGGAGGTGCTTTTTATCATAATAGTGGAGTAAAGAAATAGTAAATTAGAGTTTACTATTTCTTTACTTGAAAGCTGTTTGATTTAACTTCCAAAATTCGAACAAATTTTGCAATGTGTGTAGACACTATGGTGATATCATATATAGTGTGATATACTTTGGACGAATGTTTAGAAAATAGGGGGATACACATGCAATCTAAAGGTAAAAAAGCTGAATATAATAAGGTGATCCCTTTTATCCCTGAAGGAGATTTTTATTATACAAAAGGTGTTGAAGCGTTTAAAAAACGTAAATTTGACATTGCTATTAAATGGATGAAAAAAGCCATGGAACAAAAACCAAAAGACCCTTTATATAAATGCCAATTATCGATTATATATACAGAAGTAGGAGCTTATCATAAAGCGAATCAATTATTAACCGAAGTCTTGCAATCTAGTGATTATATAGATTGCTATTATTTGATCGCAAATAATTACGCTCATCTTGGTTTGTTATACGATGCAAGAAAATATGCTCAGTTCTATTTGGATAAAGAACCAGACGGTGATTTTAGTGAAGATGCTAATAGATTACTTGAATTAATTCAAATTGATGAAGATATCGATGACTTAGATTTAGAAGATGAAGATGAGTTACTCATTTTTCAAGAAACTGCCTTTTATCATATGGAAAATAGTGAATGGACAAAAGCAATACCAATTATTGAAGAAATGATAGAATTATTCCCGGATCATATTTTAGCAAAACATGATTATGCACAAGCAATTTTTTATACAGGAAAGCAAAATGAAGCTATTCAGATTGAGAAAGACATTCTAGAAGAAGATCCAAATTCTTTGTACAGCCATATGAATTTAGCTTTATTTTATTATGAGAACAATGATACTGCATATGAAAAGCATATTCAGGCATTACTAAATATATATCCAATTCATGTACAACAAAAGCTGCGTGTTGCAGTAACTTTAGCACGAACAGGGCATGCAGAAGCAGCATACAGCAGATTTAAACAGCTTACAAAAGAACCAGTGAAAACGCATCTATCTTATTATAAATGGTATAGTATTTGTGCCTACAATTGCGGAGACCCTGGAAAAGCACTAGATATATGGGAAGAAGGATGCAAAAAACATCCACGATTATCTGATGAAGAAGGTCCCTGGAATAATAAATAAGTAATGAGCAAAAAGATAGACGGATATCAATCGATTAATTAAACTAGATGATGGAATTAAATAGAATACGGGGGCGATTTATATGTCCGAAGAAAAAATGTATGATGTAATCATTGCTGGAGCAGGTCCAGCAGGAATGACAGCAGCAGTATATGCATCACGTGCAAATTTAGACACATTAATGTTAGAAAGAGGAATACCTGGTGGTCAAATGGCTAATACCGAGGATGTAGAGAACTATCCAGGTTTTGATAATATACTAGGTCCAGATTTATCAAATAAAATGTTTGAGCATGCTAAAAAGTTCGGTGCAGCATATGCGTATGGTGACATTAAGGAAGTAGAAGATCATGGAGAATATAAATTAATAAAAGCAGGTAGTAAAGAGTATTATACTCGCTCTTTAATTATTGCAACTGGCGCTCAATATAAAAAGTTGGGAATTGAAGGCGAAGAAGCTCTTAGCGGTAGAGGTGTGTCTTATTGTGCAGTTTGTGACGGTGCATTCTTTAAAAATCGAAACCTTGTAGTAATTGGTGGAGGAGATTCAGCAGTTGAAGAAGGCATTTACCTTACAAGGTTTGCCAATAAAGTAACTATCGTGCATCGAAGAGACAATCTTCGTGCTCAAAAGATCATACAAGATCGTGCTTTTGACAATGAAAAAATAGATTTCATTTGGGATACTGTTGCAGAAACCATCAATGGCACTGATGGAAAAGTAAGTAGTGTTACTTTGAAAAATACAAAAACAAATGAAGTAAATAATTTTGATGCTGAGGGTGTATTCATTTATATTGGAATGGTTCCTCTAAATCAGGCATTTCTTTCATTAGGAATTACAAATGATGAGGGATATATCGCAACAAATGAAAATATGGAAACTTCCATTCCGGGAATATTTGCTGCAGGAGATATCCGAGATAAAGAACTTCGACAAATTGTTACAGCAACTGGAGATGGCAGTATTGCTGCAGAAGCTGCAATAAAATATGTCGAAGATTTAGAGGAAAAGATAAAAAGTAAGTAATATTGGAGCAAATCTATAGAAAAATTTACCAATAGTAACTGCTTTTTAATCCTGCTGTAACACGCACGAAACATTTATGGGGTACACTATAAATAACTAATTGACCCCCTTTTAATAGATAGATTAGTTATTTTGCACAGGTTGTTATAACCTGTGCTTTTTTTTGCTATAACTTGTCCAAAATTGTCGCGTAGTTGAAGTTCTTTTAATTGCTTGTTGTGGTGAAATACTTCATTGTATAATATAAGTAGTATTGAGTTTAAAAATATCTAATTTATATATAGAGACGAAAGTAATAAAGGGGCGAGGATATTGAATCAAGAACAAGAAACGAAGCTCGTAATCATTACTGGAATGTCAGGTGCAGGAAAAACAGTGGCTATTCAGAGCTTTGAAGATTTAGGGTACTATTGCGTTGATAATTTACCTCCTGCATTACTTCCAAAGTTTTTAGATTTGATGAAAGATGCAACAAACAATATTCAAAAGGTTGCATTAGTCATGGACCTACGAGGGAGAGAATTTTTTGATTCGCTCTTTGAAGCATTAGATGTTTTAGCGAAAGAGAACTGGTTAGAAGACCATATTTTATTTTTAGATGCAAAGGATGAAGCGTTAGTTACTCGCTATAAAGAAACAAGACGTTCGCATCCATTAGCTACAGATGGTTTACCGTTAGATGGAATAAAGCAGGAAAGAGAAATTTTAGATGAACTTAGAGGAAGAGCTCAACGCATCATTGATACTACAAGTTTAAAGCCGAGAAATTTACGAGAAAAAATATTGAAAGTGTATAAAGAAGAAAAGCAAGAAGTATTCTCCGTACACTTTGTATCTTTTGGTTTCAAGTATGGACTTCCTATTGATGCTGACCTCGTATTCGATGTGAGATTTTTACCTAACCCTCATTATGTCTCAAACTTGCAACCATTAACGGGATTAAACCCCGATGTCTCCTCTTATGTATTCAAATGGTCGGACACGCAAACATTTATTGATAAAGTAACAGATTTACTTACATTTATGCTTCCTCAATATAAAAAAGAAGGAAAATCGCAACTGGTAGTAGCAATCGGTTGTACAGGTGGACAGCATCGATCTGTTGCATTAGCGGAGCACTTCTCTAAGGTGTTAAGTAATGGATATACGACCCATGTAAGTCATAGAGATATAGATAAAAGGAAGGTATTATAATATGGGGACAGAAGCCAATCCTAAAGTAGTAGCAATTGGTGGAGGAACTGGAATGCCTGTGTTATTAAGAGGTTTGAAAAAACTTCCTGTTGATTTAACCGCAATTGTTACTGTCGCAGATGATGGCGGTAGTACAGGTAGAATCCGTAATGAGATGGATATACCTGCACCGGGAGATATTCGAAATGTGATTGCTGCTCTTTCTGATGCAGAACCAATGTTATTAGAATTATTTCAGCATCGCTTCTCTCATGGAAATGGATTGTCTGGCCATTCTATGGGAAACCTATTGTTAGCAGCAATGACTTCTGTTACTGGAAACTTTAACAATGGAATTAAGGAAATTTCTCGAGTTCTTAATGTAAAAGGAAAAATTTATCCAATCTCCAATGAAAATATGTCATTACACGCAGAAATGGAAGATGGGGAGATTGTTTCAGGAGAGTCGAATATTCCCCTGGCACAAAAGAAAATAAAGCGGGTATTTCTGGAACCCCAGCCTGTTAAACCTCTGCCAAATGCAGTAAGAGCAATTAAATCTGCAGATCTAATTGTGATTTCTCCTGGTAGTTTATATACTTCTATCATGCCTAATTTAATTGTTCCACAAGTAAAGGAAGCAATCGCTTCTTCAAAAGCAAAGGTTGTTTACGTATGTAATGCTATGACACAAGATGGAGAAACAACTAATTACTCCGCTGCAGATCATGTGAAAGCAATTCATGATCATATTGGTGAACCTTGTATAGATGCAATTGTCGTTCATAATAAAAAAATCCCAGATGAAATTCAAGCCCTTTATAAAAGTGAAAATGCAACACCGGTAACATTTGATGAAACAAGATTAAACAAAATGGGCTTAAATGTGATTGCTGGAAATATTTTAGCTGAGTCGAATGGAAGTTTAAGACATGATAATGAAAAAATAGCATCATTACTCTACAATTTTGTATAATCAGTGTTCCATATGTCATCTACGGTAATTCCTAAATTGAAAACTGATTAGGCCAAAAATCGTTAAGAATATAATTCCATGAACTGCCTGTACATGCCTGTTTTTGTGCAGTTTATGGAATTAGTATTCAGTGAGATTTACGTCCATTACTAATGAGTAAAGTTTTGCTTATAAGAAAAAAAGGGGGGGAGTAATATGTCTTTCGCATCGGAAATTAAAAAAGAATTGACAGCGATAGAAACAGAAGAATGTTGTCAATTAGCAGAACTCGCAGCCTTGGTCAGAATGAATGGAGCAATTTCTATTTCACGCCAAGGCTATTCTCTAGATGTTCAGACGGAGAATGCAGCAATAGCGAGGCGTATTTATACCTTGATTAAGGATAACTATTCAATTGCAGTTGAATTACTCGTCCGAAAAAAAATGAAATTAAAAAAAAATAATGTTTATATTGTTCGATTAAAAGAGGAAGTTCAATTACTTTTAGAAGAACTAGATTTAATAATAAACCAATATACTATTGTTCGGACAATCTCAAATAAATATTTGGAAAAGGACTGCTGTAAAAAGTCTTACTTAAGAGGAGCCTTTTTAGCAGGAGGATCGATGAATAATCCTGAAACCTCCTCTTATCATTTAGAAATCTTTAATTATTATGAAGAACACGCAGAATCCTTACAGAAGTTGTTAAACTCATATGGTCTACATGCACGATTATTAGCTCGAAAAAATGGCTTCATTGTATATATGAAAGAAGCTGAGAAGATAACAGAATTCTTAAGTATTATTGGAGCACATAAAGCGCTATTTAAATTTGAAGACGTGAGAATTGTCAGGGATATGAGGAATTCGGTTAACCGACTTGTGAATTGTGAAACAGCTAACTTGAATAAAACTATAGGAGCGGCGTTTCGACAGATTGAGAATATAAAGCTAATAGAAAGAACTGTTGGACTAGATCAATTGCCTGATAAATTACAAGAAATAGCAAAACTTCGAATACAGTATGAAGATGTTTCATTAAAAGAACTGGGTGAATTGGTTACAAGTGGTGCGATATCAAAATCAGGTGTGAATCACCGTCTGAAAAAAATTGATGAGTTTGCTGAAAAGATTAAACGGGGAGAATCCATAACTTAGACTAGTGATGCGGTAATTAGTGTATTATGATATAATACGATTAATTTCATAATATTTATAATTTAATTAAGTAGAGGTTGGGACAAAAGTAAAACTTTTAGTTGAAGACCAGATGAAAGGGTGAAATATACCTTGAATTCTTGAAAATCAAAATCAATTTTCTTGGTGCAATGTAATGCTGTCGAGGTCTTCTGTGTCCTGTAGAAAGAAGGCATAGCTGAAACCTCGATGCATAAGCAGAATATTTCTGAAGCGGTTTTCTTAAAGTAAATCACTTGAATTCATGACTCAATCTCATTTGATAGCGTTTACGAATATAGGGAAGGATGAGAGTATTGGTAGAAAAATTGGTAACGGTTGAATTAGATACTGGATTACAGGCTAGGCCTGCAGCACAATTTGTTCAAGAAGCAAATCGTTTTTCATCCCATGTCTTTTTAGAAAAAGATGATAAGAAAATAAATGCTAAAAGTATAATGGGACTGATGAGTTTGGCAATAACCAAAGGAGAACAAATAAAGTTAATTGCGGAAGGACCTGATGAGGATACAGCAATTGAACATCTAGAAAAATATGTATACGACGGAGAAGCTTAAAAATATTATAGTAGATAGTATTTCTTAAAAGACTACTAAATTAACAATATAAAGTGTTAATGGTAGTCTGATTTTATGTTCACTATACACTCTCCTTTAATTGAGTATATTTCTGGTTATGATAATGTATATTAATGTAGTAAGTAGAAGACGTAGCTTAATAATTTAAAGGAGTAAGATTAATAATGCCTCGCAATAAAGATGAATATTCAAAAGAGCGTATTTTACAGGTTGCCGAAGAATTGTTTATGAAGAAAGGTTATCGCACTGTTACCACGCGTGAAATCTCAACAAAATGTAAGATATCTCAACCAGCTTTATATTATCATTATCCTGATAAACAATCATTGTATATTGCAATGCTAACGAGATTTGTAAGGAAGATTAAATCTAAATTAAAAGTGATTTCAGTTGAACCTTTAGAACAACGATTGCGGTTAATGTTGGAAATATTAGCTGATGAACATCCTACTAGCATTATGATGATGATTCATGATATATCGGTTGAATTTAAACATGAGAACAAACATAAAATTTATTTATTGTGGAGAGAAACTTACTTAGAACCGTTTATTACCGTATTTGAAGAATTGAAGGAAACAGGGAAACTAAGGAAACATATTGCCCCTGAGGAAGCTGCGAGATTTTGTTTGTTAACGATGGGACAAACAATGTCGACATGGAATGAAAACACACAATCATTATCCACTCAATATGATTTACTTGTTGATTTTATCTTATACGGTACTGTAAATTCATAGTATTTAAATCTTAAGAGGTTAAGGCAAAAATTTAACTTATAAAACTCATTTAGTTGAAGGCTTTTGTTTTAATCTCTTTTTTTTCTGTTTACTTATCAATTGATAAGTAAACAGCATTGTGATATAAAGAAATTAGTTTTTATATTAGTGGAAGAGAGTTTTCTATGAAAAAAATATTAAAAATTATTATACTAGCATTGTTTTTATTAATACTTTTTAGTGGTCTGGCCTTTTATTATTGGACTCAACAAACCTATGAACCAACCAGTACATTAGCAAAATTAGTAGATGAAGATGAGATAATGTATTACAACGACTGGCTAATATTTGAGTCAAAGAGCGAAGAACAAACTAAGGGAGGGATCATTTTATATCCAGGAGCTAGAGTAGAGCCTGAAGCATACAGCTATTACGGTCAAGAATTATCTAAACATGGGTATCTTGTAGCAATACCTAATGTTCGATTTAGTTTACCGATATTAGAAGTTGATAAAGCAGAAGAAATCATTGATAAATATGCTTCATTAGAAAATTGGTTTATTGGAGGTCATTCATTAGGCGGCGTTGCTGCAGCCAGCTATGCAATAGATCATTTGGATGTAATCACAGGTGTTTTTTTCTTAGGTTCTTTTCCAAGCGAGAACATTAATTTTAGTAACACATCTGTACCTATCCTAACTTTGTTTGCAGATCAGGATAGACTTACTACACTTGATAAAATAGATGGTTCGAGTAACTTACTATCGGATAATACGGTGATGAAAGAGATAAGGGGAGGTAATCACTCTCAATTTGGTGTTTACGGTAAACAACAGGGGGATGGTGAGGCAACTATATCGGTAATTGAGCAGCAACACATAGTCATCGAATCTATTTTAGAGTGGGTTAATAACGAATAGTTGTAAGGAGGGGAATAAATGGATAGCTATTTATACATTTTATATACACTAATTTATATTGGTATAATAATCTCTTCATTATATCAAGGAAGGAGTAACTCCTCTTTCTCACGCCGGTCATTTATTTATCTAGTTATTGTTGGACTTATAGTAGACAATTCGATTGTTGCAATGGGTAGATTGATAGGAGAAGGAACTTTTTTAGAAAACATAAGTTATCTTCGTTACTGGATTCATGCATTTTTAACACCAACATTAACTCTGTATTGCGTTGGAATTCTGGAAATATCTAAAAATATTACGATAAAAAAACCAGCGCTATATGGAGCTATAGTAATCACAATTTTGTTAATAACAGTTGAAATACAATCCGAACTTATAAATTTAACGTTACAACCACAGTGGGAATTTAGTGTTTTACGTTATGTACCTATAGAAACAGCTTCTGGACCACCATTAATGATTTTATTTGTTACCATAATACTTCTGTCGTCGGGGGTGCTTTTGTGGATATCTGAGAAATGGGTATGGCTGTTTGTTGGAGCAAGTTTAATGACAATTGGTAGTATTGTATCTTTTCCTATTGATAGTGGAGCAATTACTAACGGGTTTGAAGTAATATTAATTATTTTTTTAGTACTTACAAAACAACATTTAGAAAGAGATGTATACAATACCGAATATTAAATTAATAAATTTTGATATAGATATATTTATAAACTGTTACTAATTTTATAAAAGGGGTAATAAGAGAATTAAGTGACTTATTTTATTACTGGAGGATGTCTATGAAAAATAAGAAAGTAATAGTAATCGGAGCTGGTGTGGCTGGGTTAGCGAGCGCTATACGATTACAACATGCTGGATTCAACGTGGAAGTTTATGAGAAAGAATCGATGCCAGGCGGTAAAATGCATCAAATCACGAAGGATGGATTTACATTTGATCTGGGCCCAAGTATCGTGATGATGCCTGAATTATATCGGGAAGTATTTGAATTGACTGGAAGAAATCCTGATGATTATATCCCGATGGAGCGAATAGATCCAATGTATAATGTTTTCTTTGGTAATACACCTGAAGATCGATATCAGATTTCATCTGATTTAATCCAACTAATTGATGAAATTGAAGCAATTAGTGACAAAGATGCTGCTGGTTTTATTACCTATTTAAATAAAATATATCAACGTTTTCAAATTGCGAAGGATCATTTTATACAACGACCATTTAGACATCCTTGGCAATTTTTTACACCCAAAACATTGTGGAATGGATTAAAACTAAGAACGCTGGGAAATGCAGATAATTTCATAAAAAAATATATTAAAGATGAACGATTACGACAAATGATTAGCTTTCAAACTTTATATATTGGTATCTCCCCTTATAATGGACCTTCCCTTTATACAATAATTCCCATGATAGAAATGCTTTACGGTGTATGGTTTATAAAAGGTGGAATGTACACGATGGCAACATCTATGGAGAAGTTGTTTCTAGAGTTAGGTGGTACTATACATTATAATTCACCGGTTGAAAAAGTGATAATAGAAAAAAAGAAAGCAACAGGTATCAAATTAGAAAACCTTGAAATCAATGCAGATTATGTCGTTTGTAACGCGGACTTCCCATATTCAATGAAAAATTTAATACAAGATATAAAAGCAAAAGGAAAATATACAGATGAAAAAATTGATAAAATGAAGTATTCATGTTCCTGCTTCATTATGTATCTAGGTATGAATAAAAAATACGATGAAGTTAGTAATGTTCATAATTTCTTTTTCAGTGAAAATTTAAAAGAAACGATGGATGATATTTTTACAGGAAAACGATTAGAGGACCCCGCCTTTTATACATATATAGGTTCGAAAATGGATCCTTCACTTGCTCCTGAGGGAAAGGATGGAATATATGTATTAGTTCCGGTTTCTGATTTGTCAACGGCACAGTATAGTTGGGGAGATGAAACAATAGCTTATTATCGAGAAAAGGTGTTTGAAAAATTAGATGAAATTGATGAATTTAAAGGTATTAAAGACGAAGTCATCTCCGAAACCTACATGACACCACTAGACTTTGAATCAAAATTTAATGCTTATAATGGAGCGTGTTTTGGATTACGTCCGACGTTAAGTCAGAGTAATCATTTACGTCCTCAAAGCAAGGCGAAAAACTGTGAAAATTTATATTTCACAGGAAGTAGTACACATCCAGGAGCAGGAGTCCCTATCGTATTATTATCTGCAAAGATTGCTACTGAAGAATTGTTAAAAGATGATAGAGAGCTTGTTTATGGAGAGGATGGAGTACATGCATAATCAACTAATTAAAGATTATAATTTTTGTGAGAAAGTCATAAAAAAACATTCAAAAAGCTTTTATTTCGCCTTTAATAAATTACCAAAAGAGAAAGCTCGAGCAGTGTTTGCAATTTATACATTTTGTAGATATGCGGATGATTCCGTGGATAATTTTAATAATAGTGAAGAAAAACAATCAAAAATAGATAAAATAAGAAAAGAACTAGATTATTTTTCTAAAGGGGAAATAGTAGATAGTCCTCTATGGAGGGCACTAGCAGATGTTTTTGAAAGATACGACATGGATCTTTATCCTTTTTGGGAACAGTTGGAAGGGCAACAAATGGATATTAATTTTCAACAGCCACACACATTACAAGAACTTGAAAACTATTGTAGTTATGTAGCTGGTTCAGTTGGCAGAATGTTAATACCAATTATAGCCTCTCAGTCTATCCGTGATTTAAAAAAAGAAGCAAACGATTTAGGAATAGCAATGCAATTGACCAATATATTGAGAGATGTAGGTGAAGATTTTAAAGAGAATAATAGAATATATTTGCCATTACAGGAAATGTCACTAGTTTGTTACACCCATGTAGACATTTCGGATGGGAAGCGAAATAAAGAATTTATTATGTTATGGGAAAAGCTAGCGAATAGGGCAGAGACTCTTTATGAAAACTTCTTAAACCAATTAGATTACTTCGATAAAGATAGTCAAGTTCCTATTAGGTTATCAGCACAAGTATATCGTGGAATATTAGATGCAATTAGAGGTAATGATTATAACTGCTTTGAATATCGAAATTATGTACCACTACCAACAATGAAACAATGGTTGAATCAAGCTACTAGTATCTAGATTAGGAGTGAATAACGTGAAAAAGGTAATTATTATTGGTGGTGGACTCGGAGGGCTGTCGGCAGCGATTTCAATGGCGCAGTTAGGATACAGTGTAGAACTTTTTGAAAAAAACCATCATCTTGGAGGGAAATTAAATCGTTTAGAACAAGACGGATTTGGTTTTGATTTAGGACCTTCTATATTAACAATGCCACATATTTTTGAAAGATTGTTTGCAAACAGTGGAAAGAGAATGGAAGACTATATATCTATCTATCAATTATCACATGAATGGCGTTCCTTTTTTACAGATGGAACAACGATTGATTTGTATAATAATCCAGACAAGATGCTAAAACAGAACCCATCGCTAACAGAACGAGATATTAAAGAATATAAATCCTTTCTTCAATATGCAAAACAAATTGATGACATTACTACAAAAGGATACTTTGATAAGGGATTAGATACTACTTGGGAAATTATACAGGAACATGGCATGATCCAATCTTTGAAGAAATTTGATCTCACTTCGACAATGTATGAAGGCATAGAAAAAAGAATAACAAATCCAAAATTGCGTTCGATGCTGGCATACTTTATAAAATATGTTGGATCGTCCCCTTACGATGCACCAGCTGTTTTAAATATGCTTATCTATATGCAACATGCTTATGGAGCTTGGTACGTTCCAGGAGGAATGCATAAAATTGCAGAAGGATTAGTAAAGCTTGCAAATGAATTAGATGTTCAAATTCATACGAATTCGGAAGTAACCAAGTTAAAAAAGGATTCTACTGGAAATGTGATCGCCGCAACATTAGCAGATGATTCTGAAATTAAAGGAGATATATTTATTTCTAATATGGAGGTAATTCCAACATATGAGAAATTATTAATGGAGAAATCCTCTTACATTAAAAAATTAACAAAAAAATATGAACCTTCTAGTTCTGGATTAGTATTACATTTAGGGGTTAAGAATTCCTACCCTCAATTGTCGCATCATAACTTTTTCTTTTCACATAATTTAAAAGAGCAGATGAATCAAGTATTTCACAAGCATCAATTACCGGATGACCCTACTATTTATTTAGTGAATACAAATAAGACAGATCCAAATCAAGTGCCGGGACCGGGGTATGAAAATATTAAAATCCTACCTCATATACCGTATATTCAGGATAAACCATTCTCAGACGATGATTATAAACAGTTTAGAGAACAAGTTCTAATAAAACTAGAAAATATGGGGATGCATGGATTAAGAGAAAGTATCGTAACGGAGGATATGTGGACGCCAAATGATATTCAAAGTACGTATTATTCCTATAAGGGTTCTATTTATGGTACTTTGTCGAATAAAAAAATCAATCGAGGCTTCAAACATCCAAAGCAAAGTAGTAAATACGATAATTTGTTTTTTGTTGGTGGTAGTGTAAATCCAGGTGGTGGTATGCCTATGGTAGTATTAAGCGGGCAGCAGGTGAGTGAAAAAATTCATCAGATATTTAGTTAATGTTAAGGGGGAAAAGATGGTAAATATGTCAATTATTCTAAATGTATCCGTTGCTCTAATCATAATTAGTATTGTTAGTGGTTGGTGTATGTTTTTTAGAAATAAAAAATTGTATTTAAATAGAGAAGTCGATCACCTGAAAATGTTATCGGTGATTATACCTGCTAGAAATGAAGGGAGACAAATCGGTCGATTACTAGATTCTATAAACATACAGACATATAAAAAATTAGAAGTTCTAGTTGTTGATGATGGATCAACAGACAATACAGCAGAAATTGTAAGAAGTTTTGGTTATAGAGTAATAAAAAATGAACTAAATAAAGGGTGGGTAGGTAAATCTTCTGCTTGTTGGAAAGGTGCAAATCAAGCGAATGGCGAATATTTATTGTTTTTAGATGCAGACACAGAATTATATAAGCCTGATTCATTGGAAACAATCGTTAATCATTTTGAAGAAAAAGGCAGCAGCGGAATCCTCTCCATTGAACCTTATCATATTGTGAAGAAGTGGTATGAAAGCTTTTCTGTAGTTTTTAATATCATTGTAGTCACAGGTATGAACGTATTTACTCCTATTAAAAGTAAACTTAAACCTGCTGGAGCTTTTGGGCCAACTATTATTTGCTCTAAGGAGGATTATTTTAATTCTGGAGGACATTTTAAGTATTGTGACTCAGTAATGGATAATTTTGGACTTGCAAAAGCAATAGAGGAGAAAGGGTTACCCATACATTGTTACCTAGGAAAGCAAACCATTCATTTTCGAATGTATCCAAATGGAATAAAACAGTTAGTCGAAGGGTGGACTAAAAGTTTCGCAACTGCTTCCGAATCTACGCATCCTTTAGTAATGACGTTAATTAGTATGTGGATATCAGGGGCATTTGTTGCATCACTATTATTAATTATTTCTCCTATGCTTAGTAATAGTAATTGGATAATCATAAGTTTTATATTATATAGTATTTATGCAGTTCAATGTTATGTTTTGGCAAGAAGAGTTGGAAATTTTCCGTTTTTCCCTCATTTCCTTTTCTACCCAGTGTTATTTTTATTTTTTACAATAGTATTTATTCGTTCTCTTTATTTGACGAAAGTGAAGAAATCGGTGAAATGGAAGGGAAGAGATATTGATGTATAGGAGCGCTCATAATGCCTATTGTTGAATTAAGTAATTGGCTCATACTAGTTCTTGATATTATGGCATGGACTTTAATTCATTTAGGAGTTTCTTTGTTTACATTATTACTTCCAGAGAAGACTTTTTACAGTAAAGGAAGACTTTATAAATTACGGTCTTGGGAAATGCAAGGAGGTTTCTGGAAACGAAAGCTCCATGTACATCGCTGGAAATATATTATTCCAGATGGTGCATCTTTATTTAAAAAGGGATTTAAAAAAAAGAAGTTGAATGAAGTTTCCATAGAGTATTTAAAAAAATTCGAAATGGAAACACGAAGAGCGGAATTAACCCATTGGTTATGTATACCACCTGCTTTTTTATTTTTTCTGTGGAACCCAATTTGGGCAGGGTGGATAATGGTTTTATATGCTTGCCTTTTTAATTTCCCTATTATTGTTCTTCAACGATACAATCGTGGTAGGTTGCGAAGGATATTAATCTTAAAAGACACAAAAAATGTTGAGCTAGAGTAAGCTCAACATTTTTAATGACTATTTACGTTCTAGAATTTTATCAATTAAGCCGTATTCCACAGACTGATCAGCAGTCATGAAATTATCACGTTCTGTATCACGTTCAATAACTTCAATAGGTTGACCTGTTTTCTCAGCCATGATTTCATTCATACGACGTTTAATATCAATAATACGTTTTGCATGAATTTCAATATCTGTAGCTTGACCTTGCGTACCACCTAAAGGTTGGTGAATCATGATTTCACTATTTGGTAAAGCAAATCGTTTGCCTTTTTCACCAGCTGTAAGTAGGAAAGCACCCATAGATGCTGCCATACCGATACAAATAGTAGATACGTTTGGCTTAATGAAATTCATCGTATCATAAATCGCCATCCCAGCTGTGATCGAACCACCAGGTGAATTAATGTATAAGGAGATATCTTTATCTGGGTCTTCAGCTTCTAAGAAAAGTAGCTGTGCTACAATGGAATTGGACACATTATCATCAATTCCGCTTCCTAATAAGATAATACGATCTTTAAGTAAACGAGAGTAAATATCATATGCGCGCTCTCCACGGTTAGTTTGTTCAATAACTGTAGGTACTAAATTCATCATACATCCTCCTTTAATTTCCAATTGAAATAGTTCTTCCATGGAATGTGTATACATTTATCATAGCTTATTGGTCAATAAAGGTCAAACAAAAAGTTTAACGAATCATTTACCTTTTCCATGATTCCCCATTTCATTAATTATAAACGTATTCCTTTTTTAATAAAAGCATTAAAAAATCCTTGTTTCTCTGTACGAACGCTTGTATAATAGTGGATGTGTCTTCAAAAATTTAAATATGCGCCCGTAGCTCAGTTGGATAGAGCACTGGTTTCCGGTACCAGGTTTGCCGGGGGTTCGAATCCCTCCGGGCGCGTCAGTTAAACATAAAAAAGACAAGGGATAGATTTTTTCCCTTGTCTTTTTTATATAGTTATGCAAAATCAAATGATTATAGGTTTATTGATATAAAGGAAGTATTGTTAAAATTATTGCATCTTATTTCTGCAATAAAAATCATGATAATCCCTATGATTAAGAAAATAAATGGGATTATCGAAAATATAAATGCTTCAGAAATGATAAGGACAGTAATCAAACCGATAAACATAACGAAGGTAAATTGGATTAAAAAAATGAAGTTGACTTTTTCTTTTGATGCTTGCTTTGTTTTAGTCCATATAAATATTGGTACTATGATGGCTATAACTAAAGTAATTAACCAGAATAGGTAAGCTTTCTCATGAAGTAGGTTCATATATATCCCATGCTAATTTTAGTGATTCGGCGATATAATCGGCAACTTCTTCTATCTCATGATAATCTGTATCTACTCTAGAATGATGTTGCTCATATATTGGCTTTCTGTCTTCATATAATTGTTTCATTTCCTTCATAGTCTTGCCTTGAAGTACTGGTCGACTTTCCATTAAAAGTTCGATACGGTCTTTCCAACGATCCCAAGACAAATCGAGATAAAATATAATACTAGAGTTTAAACAAATTTCTTGTATTTCCTTTTGTAAAAATGCTCCTCCACCTAAAGAAACAACTTTTAATCGTTGTTGGCATATTTCAGATATAATATCTTTTTCCGCATTGCGAAATGTTTTTTCTCCATATAATCGAAAAATATCTTTAGTTGGCATCTTGAATCTTTTTTCGATTTCTTCATCAATATCTATAAAATCACGGTATAATTTTTTTGCTACCGTCTTACCAATCGTCGTTTTTCCAACGCCCATAAAACCTATTAAAACTATACTTTGTTCTCTTAATGGAAACTTCCCCATGTTGTTCCTCCTACATACAATCTTTACGTTATTATAATGGAATAAATCTAAGTTTGCACGAATTTTAAGGATGATGCTGAATGGCTTTTTTTGCAAGTTTATCCGCATGATAATTCTTCTTTTCAGGAATCCATTTGATAAAGAAGAATGGAAACTCTGATGAGACTTGATTTATTGTATGCAATAAGGATTGAAACACTATATTTTTAGTATGGCCTTTTTCAATTAAGTCTGCTGCTACCTTAGAATCTGTCCGAAATGACAATATCTCGTTAGGAAAATGTTCCTTACATACTTGTAGTCCATGAATGATTGCATGGAATTCTGCTTCATGATTTGACATAGAAGGAAGCGGTATAGAATATTGATAGCTTTGTTTGCCATCTTTTATATAGATTCCCGCTCCGCCAATGCCTGGATTCCCTAATGTTGCTCCATCTGTATATACCTCAATCATTATGAACACCTCAAACTGTTAACTTTAAAATACTTATACAGTATATAAGATTTTCAAATAAAATGAAAACAGTGTAAAAATATTAGTAACATACTAAATAATATTTATGTTGCAATTTTAGGTAATTTTCAGTATATTATAAGAAACTCTTTTCAATATAGAAAAAAGGGGGGGAGAATCTTTGTCTGAAGTAATTCTTGAATTAAAGAATCTCAGTACTCACTTTACGACAAAGAAGGAGATAGTTCCCGCTGTCGATCGAGTGAGTTTGCAAATAAAAAAAGGAGAGGTAGTTGGGATTGTTGGAGAATCAGGTTCAGGGAAAAGTGTAACATCTCTATCAATTATGAAATTAATACCTAACCCTCCAGGAAAGATTGTAGAAGGCGAGATCATGTTTAAAGGAGAAGATTTAACACAGGCAACAGAGAAAAAAATGAAAAAAATACGTGGTAATGAAATATCAATGATATTCCAAGAGCCAATGACTTCTTTAAATCCACTTTTTACGATTGGTAATCAAATGTGTGAAGCGATTCGTTTACATCATAAGATGAAAAAGAAAGAAGCAATTGATAAATCAATAGATATGCTGAAATTAGTAGGTATAGCAAGAGCTGAATCCATCGTTAATGAATATCCCCATCAACTCTCTGGGGGTATGAGACAAAGAGTTATGATTGCTATGTCGATGGCTTGTAATCCAGAGTTATTAATAGCGGATGAACCTACAACAGCGTTGGATGTAACGATCCAAGCACAAATTTTAGACCTAATGAAGAATTTGAATGATGAGCAAGGTACAGCAATTTTATTAATTACACATGATTTAGGTGTAGTAGCTGATATATGTGATCGAGTAGTCGTAATGTATTCTGGACAAGTTGTTGAACAAGGAACAAAGCGTGAAGTGTTGAAAGACCCGAGACATCCTTATACGAAAGGACTTATACGCTCTCTGCCAAACTTACGAGAAAAAGAACAGCAACTTTATTCTATACCAGGTACAGTTGCTAAACCAAATCTTGAACAAGTTGGATGCAGGTTTGCTCCTAGGTGTGAATTTGCATATGAGCGTTGCTTTAAAGAAAACCCAGATTTGTATGATATAGGTGAAGGCAGAACAAGTAGATGTTTTCTTCAAGATGAAATAGAAGGGGGAGTTCTAGCTAATGGCTCAACACAATCAACCCCTCTTGGAGGTTAGAAGCCTTAAGAAATACTTTCCTGTTAAAGGTGGCGTTTTGGGACGCTCTGTAGGAGAGGTGAAAGCAGTTGATGATGTAAGTTTTGAAGTATACCCTGGGGAGATTTTAGGAATAGTCGGTGAGTCTGGTTGCGGTAAATCTACTACAGGCAAAGCAATTTTACGGTTAATCGAACCGACGGAAGGAGAAGTAATCTTTCAAGGAAAAGATATTACCAAACTGAACGCTGAGCAAATGAGATTGCTTAGGAAAGATATGCAAATTATTTTTCAAGACCCCTATGCATCCTTAAATCCAAGACATACTGTCGAGAAAATCATTAATGAACCGTTAATGATTCATACGGATGCCAAAAAAGCAGAAAGAAGAAAAAGGATAAAAGAATTATTGGAGGTTGTGGGGCTTAGTCCTTATCATGCCTCACGTTATCCCCATCAATTTAGCGGTGGACAGAGGCAACGTATTGGGATTGCGCGGGCACTTGCTAATAATCCGAAACTAATAATATGTGACGAACCTGTATCTGCTTTGGATGTTTCCGTACAATCCCAAGTGTTAAATTTAATGGAAAAACTTCGCGATGAATTCCAGTTAACATACATATTCATAGCGCATGATTTAAGTGTAGTAAAGCATATAAGTGATCGTGTTGGTGTGATGTATCTAGGAAAAATGGTGGAAATTGCACCTAAAGATCAGTTATACGATAATGCGAAACATCCATACACGCAAGCATTGTTATCAGCAGTGCCTGATCCTGATCCAGATGTTCAACGAGAGAGAATTATTTTAGAAGGCGATGTTCCAAGTCCACAGGATCCACCAAGCGGATGTCCATTTCATACAAGATGTCCGATGGCAATGGACATATGTAGACAAGAGTTACCGCAGTTTTTACCAGTTGAGGATAATCATGTTGTTGCTTGTCATTTATATAGTGATGAACAGCAATATTTATCAAAACAAAAAGAGGGGGAACTAGTATGAAAAAGAAATATCTGATTTTGTTAATGCTTGCATTTGTATTATTGATAATGGCTGCATGTTCCGGCGATGGTGGAGCAAATCCGGAAGATGCTAATGATGATGCAGGAACAGAAGATAATGGTTCTGATGCTTCCGCTTCTGAGGATCAAGTACTTGTTTTTGCACGAGGTGGAGATTCTGAAAGTTTAGATCCTGGGAGTACCACTGATGGAGAATCCTCAAGAGTAACTAGACAAATTCTCGAAAGTTTACTAGATTTTGATAAAGAATCGTTCGAAATAAAACCAGGTTTAGCACATGATTGGGATATATCAGAAGATGGTCTTACGTACACTTTCTATTTAGAAGAAGGGGTTACTTTCCATGATGGGACAGATTTTAATGCTGAAGCTGTAAAAACGAATTTTGAACGCTGGGCAGATCCAAATCATGAGTATGCCTTTACGGATGAAGGATTTGTTTACAATATTTACGGTACGATGTTTGGCGGTTTTGAAGGTGATGAAGGACATGTTATAGACGAAATCAATGCGGTTAGTGAACATGAAGTGGAATTCGTATTAAAAGAACCACTAGGATTCTTTTTACAGAATCTAGCGATGTCTTATTTTGCAATAACTTCTCCTGCTGCCTTAGAGGAATATGGTCCAGATATTACTGAAAACCCAGTGGGTACAGGGCCGTTTAAATTTAATAATTGGAGTAAGAATGACTCCATTGTATTAGATAAGTTTGAAGATTATCGAGTTGAAGGGCTTCCTAAACTAGATCAGGTTATTTTCCAAGTAATACCGGATAATTCAGCACGACTAATTGCTTTGCAATCAGGTGAAATTGATATGATGGATGGTTTAAATCCGGATGATGCTGCTGGTCTCGAAGGGGAAGAAGGAATTGAATTATTAACTCGTGGTGAGAATAACTTTGGATATGTAGGATTCCATACCCAAAAAGAACCAGTTGATCAAAAAGAAGTGAGACAGGCAATTAATTATGCAATTAATAAACAAGCAATCGCTGATGCATTATATGCGGGTTATGCAACTACTGCAAAGAACCCACTGCCACCAAGCTATCTAGGATATAACGATGGAGTAGAGGGATATGAATATAATCCTGATCGAGCGAGAGAATTGTTAGAGGAAGCAGGACACGCAGACGGTCTTGAAATTGAATTAATGATTTCTCCAACCGCTCGACCTTACATGCCAGATCCGGAAACAGTTGCTCAAATTGTACAAGAAAACCTATCTGAAGTTGGTATTGAGTTAACAATTACGTCACATGAATGGGCTCCATACCTCGAGTTAACAGAACAAGGAGAACACCAAATGTACATTTTAGGATGGTCTGGTACAAATGGTGATCCGGATTATTTCCTAAGTAGTTTATTGCATAGCTCTAACATTGGAAGTAGTAACAATACGTTCTATGAAAACTCTGAAGTAGATGATTTATTAAATCAGGCTAAACGTGCGGTTGATCAAGATGAACGTGCAGATTTATATATGCAGGCTCAAGAATTAATATCTGAAGATTCACCAATGGTGACACTTGTGCACTCGACGCCGGTAATGGCTATCTCGTCAAATGTACAAAATTATGTTCCACACCCATCTACAAGTGAATCCTTAGCAGAAGTACAATTAGGAGAATAAAGGTAAGAGGTTGGGATAAAAGTATAGCAATTGATAAATTCGAATGGGTGACTTTGTACACCCGTTCAGAAATACAATGTGCTTATCTAACGGCGGATGGTGAGCCTTCAGATGCTTATGCATAGCATCTGGGTCTCACCTATGCCTTCTTTCCACAGAACAAGGAACATCTCGACAGCATTGCATTGATCGTAAGCAGAAAATCGATTTTTGATTTTAAGGATTCTCCGTATATTCTTACGCTCATTTAATTATTCTTTTTATTTTATAGTTTTGTCACATTAACTTTTTCTTAGTATGTAACCATAAACTACTTCGATTCGAACAATGAATCTACAAATATTATTTAATTGTTGACGTAAGAAGTAGATTTATAGGCTTTACCCCAAAATAATCATCGTTTGTGTGTGCAAATAACCCATACTTTTTGATTATCTATGGACCTTTAACACATAGAATAAAGTGAAAACCATTAGTCTGAGGTGATGATATGCTAGCTTACATAGGTCGTAGATTATTAATGCTCATACCAGTTCTACTCGGAATGACGATTATAACATTTTCCATTGTACATTTAATTCCTGGTAATCCAGCTAAGGTTATACTAGGAGAAACAGCCACGGAACAATCCATAAAAAGCCTTGAAGAATCCATGGGGTTAAATGAACCGTATCTTGTACAATATTCTCGCTATCTCGGTGATTTGGTACAAGGCGATTTGGGGACTTCGTTACGAACAAAGGCAGATATTTCAAGTGAAATTTGGCCTTATATAGCTGCTACATTCGAATTGACACTTTTTGCAATGCTTTTTGCTATTGTAATTGGTGTAAATGCAGGAATTATTAGTGCTTGGAAGCAAAACTCCTGGTTTGATTTTCTTGCTATGTTGTTTGCTTTAATTGGGGTGTCAATGCCTGTATTCTGGCTTGCGCTTATGGAGCAATGGGTATTTGCACAAGAACTCGGATGGTTGCCTGCAAATAGTAGACAGAACCCAAGGGATCCAATAGCTGTAATTACTCACTTCTATGTTCTTGATTCTCTAATTCATCTTGATTTTGAACGAACATTAACTATCTTAAAACATTTAGTATTACCTAGTATTGCATTAGGAACTATACCAATGGCGATTATTGCTCGTATGACAAGATCAAGTATGTTAGAGGTAATGAAATCAGACTACATTAGAACAGTGCGTGCAAAAGGATCAGGTCAATTTTTAGTCATTTATAAGCATGCATTAAAAAATGCAATTATACCTGTTATTACTGTTATTGGACTACAAACTGGAGTGCTATTAGGTGGAGCAATATTAACAGAAACAATATTTAGTTGGCCAGGTATAGGAAGGTATGTATATGAAGCAATTAGTTTCCGAGATTATCCTGTAATTCAATCTGGAATTTTAGTGATTGCATTTTTATTTGTCATTATTAATCTAATTGTAGATATTTTGTACAAGAAAATTGATCCAAGGATTAATTATTAAGGGGGATGGAAAATAATGAAGAGCAAACATTCACATGCAGAACAGCAAACTGCTGATCCATCTCTTGTAAGTCAATTACAACAAGATCATATAGAAGAAATTAGCCCTTGGAAGGAGACGCTTTCTAGTTTATTTAAAAGTCGTTTAGCTATAGTTGGTATTATTATCCTGTTTTTATTTTTAGTAATTGCAATTATAGGTCCCTTACTGACACCTTATGATTATGCAGAACAAGACCTTACCAATAGACTTCAGTCCCCATCAAGTGAACATTTACTCGGTACAGATCATATTGGTCGAGATATAGCTACTCGAATTATTTATGGGGCCTCTGTTTCACTGCAAGTAGGATTTTATGCTGTTACAGGGGCACTTCTCTTTGGTACATTACTTGGTATTATTGCAGGATTCTTCGGGAAATGGGTGGATATGATCATATCTCGAATGTTTGATATTTTACTTGCTTTTCCTAGTATTTTATTAGCTATTGCGATAGTAGCTATACTTGGACCATCTTTAGAAAATGCATTAGTAGCTATTGCCATTGTTAACATACCCATTTTCGGTAGATTAGTAAGGTCCAAAGTAATTAGTTTACGAGAAGAAGAATACATTATGGCGGCACGTGCTCAAGGAATGAAGAATGGAAGGATCATTTTTCAACATATATTGCCGAATAGTACGGCTCCTATTATCGTACAAGCTACGTTGAGTTTTGGTACTGCAATTATAGAAGCTGCCGCTTTAGGATTTCTTGGCTTGGGTGCACAACATCCTACTCCAGAATGGGGAAGAATGCTTGCTGATGGCAGAGCATTTCTTCAGTTAGCACCGTGGACTTTAATTGCACCCGGTTTATGTATAATGTTAGTTGTTTTAGCTTTTAATTTAATTGGAGATGGCTTACGAGATGCATTGGATCCAAAGATGAAACATTAGAAGTTAGAGTCGGAGTGCAAGAACGGATTTATTAAGACACTGGTAAATAAAAAAATATGCGCTACTTCAAATAAGCAGAAAATGAGATCTTAGAGTTTTTCCTCTAAGATCTCATTTAGCTTTCAGTACGGGAATCAGAGATATATTTTCTTCAGTATTAAAGCTATTTTTAATGTTTATTTCTATTATTCATGATCATCATGGTTTTCTGATTCATGTCCTTCTTCATGATGTTCGTGATCCATTTCGTCATGCTCGTCTTCTTCTGAGGGAGTTGCATTTCCTACAATTACTGTCTTAAATGGCATACTATGTATCGCTTCTGCAGTTGTATGTGCATACATTTCGTATACTTTTTCTTCTTCAAAAGTATACGATGCAGTATAAGTACCATTTTCCTGATGTTTTCCCTCTAATTCAACACTTTGGTCACTATTCCCTTGTGTCCACACTTCAAAAATCACTTCATCAGCGTCTTCAACAGGGGCATCGCCATAAGTTACATGTGCAGTTAAATCAATTGTTTCTCCTGTTTCTACGTGTTCAGGGATATCAAAGTCAACTTTAAGTTCTTTAACAACATCATCTAAATTCTCATTATTTCCATTCGTATCTTCCTCATTCTGAGAACATGCTGCCAGGAAGAAAAATAAAACGGATACAAAAATTAGTGCTTTAAATTTCATTATACATTTCCCTCCGAAAAAATTAGTTCAAACAATAAATCTATTATTGAGTATAGCATACATTTATCATTCTATTTTGAACGTTTAATGACAACATATATACAATTCACTAGTGTATAACCTATTTTGTTAAAAATGCCACTATATTGACTTTACAGAAAAATTAAACTAATATATTTATTGAAAACGCTTAATAAAATGAAGGAAATAAGGGGGAAGGAAAATGAAAAAGATTTGGGCAATATTATTGGTATTATTATTTATTCCTATTATTACTGCGTGTGGAGAAGATAACGAAGACGCAGAAGGTGAAGCTGGGGAAGGTTTAGAGACAAACATAGTTACAATAGCTACAGGTGGTTCATCTGGTCCTTATAATATAATAGGGACAACATTAGCGGAAGAATATAGTAGTGTTTTTGGTATAAATTCTAGAACACAAACAACAGGGGCATCCGTTGAAAATGTTAACTTAATGGAACAAGATAAGATAGAAATGGCATTTACAATGAGTGACGTTGTAAGCCAAGCAATTGCAGGAGAAGTTAGTTTTGAGCAACCTGTAGAGAAAGTAAATCAAATTGCGTCGTTATATCCTAATTACGTTCAAATTGTAACAACTGCTGATTCGGGAATTGAAACGTTTGAAGATTTAAAAGGGAAGCGAATTGCTGTTGGTGACCAAAATTCTGGTGTTGAAGTTAATGCACGAACTTTACTAAATGGTCATGGTATTACTTATGATGATATTGAAGTAGATTATCTAGGTTATGCAGAAGCTGCTGATGGATTACGTGCTGGCCAATTAGATGCTGCATTTTTAACAAGCGGACTACCTAATGCTTCGTTAATGGAATTATCGGAAACATTAGATATTCGTCTTGTAACAATAAACCCTAAAGATGTGGAGTCGATTGCACAAGATGCTTCTTATTTTGTAGCGTTAGATATTCCTGCAGATACATATGGGAATGAGGAGCCAATACCTACAGCTGCGATTATGAATGCTTTAGTAGTTCATGCGGATATGAGTGAAGAAGATGTATATCAATTAACCAAGACGTTCTTTGAAAGTTTGGAGACATTAGGGAATTCTCATCAAGCTGCAACAGATATTTCATTAGAGGCCGCTCAAGAAGGACATGTTGCGCCTTTACATCCTGGTGCTGAGCGTTATTATGAAGAACAAAAATAAATGGATTGTAGGGGGTGCAATTACGGTTGTACTCCTATTTTTCCTCTTTAGCAAGGTTACTGTGATAGAAGTGAAAATTGATGGGGACAGTTATTATATTAATGATAACGAATTTAAATTAAAGTGGATTCATTCCGTTGAAAAAGAAGAATGGGTTGAAGAATATGAAATTAAACAAAATAAATTAACTCTAGTAGAAACTTATTTTAAGACTTTTGGTGCTGGTGTGCCTACACAAGGAGAAATTATACCTTCTTCAGATGGTTATATACATATGAAAATGGATGTAAGCTATAGAGAAATAAATATAGCAGTGTCTGAAAATGTGCAAACGACTTTGTCTACGGATCAAAAGGAAGTTCATCTATACGAATTAACAGAAAATTATAATAATGTAGTTTTAACGGTAAGAGATATATTTAGATGGAGAGTATGGGAGGGGGAAACGTTATGAGCAAAAAACAACAGAAATCAAAAAAGGATGGTCAAGGTAATTCCACACAAGATATATTAGAGAAATTTGATAGTGAATCCAGAGTCCGCAACATTACCAATAAGAAAATTGCTTTACTAGTTACTTTACTTGCGATTCTTTATTCACTTTATCATTTATATGTTACTGTAAATCCTATTCCAGCATTATTACAACGATCTATCCATATGTCATTTGGGATAGCATTAATATTTCTAATTTATCCTAGCTTCAAGAAACAATATCGAGGTAAAATACCATATTACGATTGGTTACTATTCACATTAAGTATTGCTTCGGCTCTGTATTTAATGTTGGAATATAATGCTTTGATGACAACACGTGGTGGAATACCTAATATGGCAGATATCCTGTTTGCGATACTGACGGTTCTCTTAGTACTAGAAGCTGCCAGGCGCGTTACAGGATGGATTCTTCCTATTCTTGCATTAATTTTTCTGGCATATCCTTTCTTTAGCCATAATATATGGGTGCCTGATATGTTAATGACCAGGCCCTTTGATTTAGGAGATATTTTTGGACAATTATATTTAAAAACAGAGGGTTTATTTTCAACAGCGATTGGTGCATCTGTTCAGTTTATCTTTCTTTTTATTCTATTTGGTGCTTTTTTAGCGAAGTCTGGTATGGGACAGCTATTCAATGATTTAGCAATGGCTCTAGCTGGTAGTAAGCAAGGCGGGCCAGCTAAAGTAGCTGTAATCTCTAGTGGCTTTATGGGTAGTATAAATGGCGCGGCAGTAGCTAACGTAGTTGGAACTGGAGCATTTACAATTCCATTAATGAAAAGAATTGGATACTCTAAAAACTTTTCTGGAGCAGTCGAGGCAAGTGCATCGATTGGTGGACAAATTTTGCCACCGATTATGGGGGCGAGTGCCTTTATAATGGCAGAAACGACAGGGATTGCATATGGGACAATTGCACTTGCCGCCTTAATACCAGCTGTTCTATATTTCTTGGGTGTAATCATGCAAGTACATTTTCGAGCGGGAAGAAGAAATCTGAAAGGAATACCAAAGGCAGACTTACCAAGAGTAAAAGAAGTATTAAAAGAAAGAGGACATCTTCTCTTACCAATTGTAGGTTTGATCATATTTCTTTATATGGGAGTACCTGTTGGGTTTGCTGCTCTTTATACGATTGGTTTAACAATTGTTATCGCAGCATTACGAAAAACAAGTAGAATGGGAATCAAAGATATTTTCAAAGCACTAGAAGACGGTGCGAGACAGTCACTGGCTGTAATGGTTGCTTGTGCAGTAGTAGGTATTATTATTGGTGTTGTGAACTTAACAAGTTTCGGTACTGTAATGACCTCAGCAATTACTAGCTTTGGTGCAGGATCTTTATTTCTTACTCTTTTCTTAACGATGATCGCTTCGATTATTTTAGGAATGGGATTACCATCTATTCCAGCGTATATCATTACTGCTACAATGACTGCCCCAGCTTTGGCTGAATATGGGGTACCGGTGCTCGTAGCGCATCTATTTGTTTTTTACTTTGGTATCTTTGCAAATATCACACCACCTGTAGCATTAGCAGCATTTGCAGGAGCAGGTATATCTGGCGGAGATCCTATGCGTACAGGTTTTACGGCACTGCGGCTATCCTTAGCTGGGTTCCTGATTCCTTATATGTTTGTATACAACCCTGCGATGTTATTTATAGATCCATCAGGATTAGCAGTAAATGCAACAGAATTTCCATTTCCTCCAATAATTGATGTAGCCTTAATTACCGTTACGGCTATAATCGGGATAATTGGCTTTGGAGCAGCTTTAGAAGGATTTTTTAAAATGGAATTGCAGTGGATGGTTCGTCTCATCCTAGGGATTGGCTCGTTACTATTGATTATACCAGAGGGTTTTACAGATATTATTGGAATAATTATAGTAATGCTTATATTTGGATGGAAGACTATTCAATATAAAAAGCAGGAAACTGTATCTTCTACAAAGTCGGCAAGTTAAGTCGATTTATAGGAATCATTGATTTATACTATGAAGTAGAATGGGGGAATGGGGAATGAAACTTGTAAGTTATCGAAAAAAAGAATCCGACTCTAGTTTTCGTATGGGTTTTATCACGGACAATGAAGAAGTAGTGGATGTACATCTTGCATCACAACATGCAATCCAAGCCGGAAATACAACGATAGAATTACCTTTTCAACCTGAGTTATTTTATCAAAAAGGACAAGATTTTATTGATGAGGCAACCAAATTATTTGGAAGTAGTAATCATCGTGATTTTACTTATTCTTTGAATGAAATTCAACTAGGTATGCCATTAGGTACAGCTAGGAAAGTTATTTGTGTCGGGAAGAATTATGCAGAGCATGTCGCTGAAATGAAAAGTGAAATCCCAGAATTTCCAGTACTATTTGCTAAATTTGATAATGCGATTATCGGCCCAGAAGAGGAGATACATTATTCATCATTAACTGAAAAATTGGATTATGAAGTTGAATTAACGATTGTTATTGGGAGAGAAGCTTCCCATGTATTCGAAGAAGAAGCATTGGATTATGTAGCTGGCTATACAATTGGAAATGACACTTCTGCTCGAGATTTACAGAAGCGTACACCTCAATGGTTACAAGGTAAAAGCTTGGATCATACGACGCCAATTGGACCGTGGGTTGTAACAAAAGATGAAATTGTAGATCCTGGTAATTTGACTATCGCATCCTATGTTAATAATGAAAAACGTCAATACTCCAATACCAAACATTTAATTTTTTCTGTGCCATACCTCGTGTCATTTATTTCAAATCTAATTACTTTGAAACCAGGAGATATAATTATGACAGGTACTCCTGATGGGGTAGGATTTGCAATGGATCCTCCAGGATATGTAAAAGATAAGGATAAAGTTAAGTTAGAAATTGAAGGAATAGGTATAATGGAAAACATGGTTAAAAAAGTTTAATAGGTGAGCAGCTTCATGTAAAAAGAACTGCAATGCTAACTTTAATATGATGGTATCGGCAATAATGAAATGGGATTAGTTTTTAAATATTATATAACTAACTACGTATTCCGAACTTTGTTCTAAGAACAGAGTTCGGATTTTAATATGTTCAAAATGTTTAAGTAAAACTACGCTATTTGGTAATAAATGCCTAATATTGGACTATTAACGTTATTAAAGTTAAAGACTATATTCTTAATTTTAGAATACTTTTATTTAATAGATTGAATTTTTGATTTAATTATTTTATTATGTATTTAATGAAATTTCTTACATTTATATCCATTTTTACAAAGGAGGAATTATGCTTGCCAGTAAAAGTTGAAAGCGATTACAAGAAAAATACTGATTTTAAAAAGGTCGAAAATAGTAGAAAGTTTAAGGAATTAATTAATCAACGAAAGAAATTTATTATTCCACTTACTATTTTTTTCTTAGTGTTTTATTTTGCTTTACCCATTATGACTTCGTATAGCACGATACTTAACCAATCTGCTATAGGTGATATTTCTTGGGCCTGGCTGTTTGCTTTTGCCCAGTTTGTAATGACATGGGTGCTTTGTATCGTTTATGTGAAACGATCTGCAAAATTTGATAAACAGGCTGATGAGATCATCGAAGAAGAAATAGAAGGGGAGAGGTAATTTAATGAATTTAATAGTTGTCATTTTATTTCTAGCAATCGTATCACTTACTTTGGTGATTACATACTTTGCAGCAAAGCGGACTCAATCAACTGGAGATTTTTACACAGCTGGCGGTGGTTTAACTGGTTGGCAAAATGGACTAGCTATTGCTGGAGATTATTTATCCGCTGCATCTTTCTTAGGTATTGCAGGTGCAATCGCTTTATATGGATTTGATGGTTTTTTCTATAGTATTGGTTTTTTAATTGCTTATTTAGTAGTAATGTTTTTAGTCGCAGAGCCTTTACGTAATTTAGGTAAGTACACATTGGCAGATATGATTAATTCAAGATTTGATGCTAAAAAAGTAAGGGCTGTTGCAGCAATTAGTACGATTACCATTGTTATCTTCTATATGATTGCCCAGTTAGTAGGAGCAGGAGCACTTATTCAATTATTATTTGGTATTGATTACTGGATGGCGGTTTTACTCGTTGGAGTCATGATGACTATATATGTATTGTTTGGTGGTATGACTGCAACCAGTTGGGTTCAAATTATAAAAGCTGTACTTTTAATGTTAGGAACTGTAATTATTGCATTCTTGGTGTTAATGAAATTTAACTTTAATATTTTTCAGATGTTCTCAGAGGTGAAGACCGTAACTAGTCACGGTGATGCCTATCTTCAACCAGGGTTAAAATATACTGTTCCATTAGATACGATATCATTGATGCTGGCTTTGGTTTTAGGGACGGCAGGTTTACCTCATATTTTAATGAGATTTTTTACGGTGAAAGACGCAAGAACAGCACGTTCATCAGTAGTAACAGCCACATGGGTGGTTGGGATATTTTATATTCTTACGATATTTTTAGGGTTTGGTGCAGCAGCATTTGTTGGAGAAAGCAATATACTTGAAGCGAATCCTGCTGGAAATATGGCAGCACCACTGCTTGCAGAAGCATTAGGTGGAGATTTATTAATGTCATTTGTTGCAGCAGTTGCGTTTGCTACTATATTAGCAGTTGTAGCAGGCCTCGTTCTCTCTGGTGCTTCCGCATTTGCCCATGATATCTACGGTCAAATAATTAAAAAAGGAAAGGCTTCAGATAGGGAGCAAATGTTAGCGGCAAAATGGGCATCTTTAGGTGTATCTGTATTTTCGATATTACTTTCACTATTTGCACAATCACTTAACGTGGCATTTCTCGTATCTTTAGCCTTCTGTGTGGCAGCCAGTGCAAACTTACCAGTAATACTATACACCATATATTGGAAACGTTTTAATACATCGGGAGCAATTACTGCGATGTTATCAGGGTTATTAACTGCAATAATTTTAGTTTCTATGAGCCCGAATGTATTCGCTTTAGACGGAAGTGCAATTTTTGTTGGTGATCCTTTATTTCCATTAACAAATCCAGCATTAATATCAGTTCCTGTCGGGTTCTTAGGTGGCTTCCTGGGTACGATTCTTTCAAAAGAATTGGATCCTGGTAGATATGCAGAAGTTAAGGTTAGGGCGAACACAGGATATCGCGGGAACTAGTTAGAAATTAAAACTATTTTTACTGTTAATAGATATAGTATTTTCTAAACCAATTTACTCTATGATATAAACGATCAGGAGTAGATTGGTTTTTTTATGAAACAGGTGTAAAATAGAATGAAAGCCTTTTCAATAAGAAGGTTATGTAAAGGACAAGTTTTGTTGAACTGTTCGTGAAGGTGACAGAAATGATAAGTAATGGCAAAATAAAAGTAGAAAAAAGGGGTGAGATGAGTTGAAGCAAAAACTTGTAATCAATCAATCATTGCAGTGGAAAATGAATCAATCCTTATATCAATCTATTGAAATATTACAATTAACTGGGATGGAACTTTATGATTATATGAAACAAGTTGCTGAAGAGAACCCGCTCATTGAAGAAGTACAACCAATAGATAAGGAACTCATCTCCCAATTTCGGACAACCGATTATTCTATTGATGAAATGAATACAGCTGAACAGTCATTATATGATCAGTTAAAGTCAAATTTGTATGTTCTAGAATTGGAAGATAAATCTTTATTACCAGTAATTGTTTTTGGGATTGACTCATTAAATGAGGATGGTTATTTAGAAATAACAATGGAAGACTGGGCATATTACTGTGAAGTAGAATTAACTACAGTGGAACGAGCACTGTCATATATTCAATCATTGGAGCCGGCTGGTATTGGAGCTCGGAATCTTACAGAATGTATTCAGCTACAGTTGAATCAAATGAATATTGATGCTCCTTATATATCGTCGTTAATGAACGAAGGTATTACATTACTTGCAGAAGAAAACTCACATCAAATTGCATTAAATTATGGGATTACCGAAGAAGCAGCACAGAAATTAATTGAATCAATCAAATTATGCCATCCAAAACCAGGAAAGCTATTATCACCAACTAAAACGGAATTTATTATACCTGAAGCATCTATATATAAAGACGATACAGAGTGGAAAATTTCCTTTTTTAATTGGTCCTCACCTGCAATACAAATAAACAGTGATTATAGTAAGCATGATTTAGACAGAGAGGCTGCTTCATTTGTGAAGAAAAAACAAAAAGAGGTGGATATGCTACAACAGGCAATAGATTATCGAAGCTCTACTTTAGAGAAAATAATACGAATAATAGTAGAGAAGCAACTGCCGTTTTTTGAAAGAGGTCCCAAAATGTTAAAACCGCTAACATTGAGTGAGCTTTCCGCACAGTTGGACCTTCACATATCAACAATTAGTCGTGCCATTCGTCAGAAGTATGTTCAAACAGCTCATGGAGTTTTACCATTAAAGTATTTTCTACAACGTGAAGTGCAAAAAGGAGCAGGAGTTGCTTCCATAGTTATTAAACAATTACTTAAAGAATTAGTAGATCTCGAAGATAAAAGTAAACCACTGTCAGATCAAAAAATTAAACAGTTGATGGAAGAACGTTATCAAATTAAAATTGCACGTAGAACTATTGTGAAATACCGTGAAGAATTGCAAATTGCTTCTTCTGTTAAACGAAAAGGGGCTCAAGATAATGAAGAATGAAAATATATATTTTTATACAAAAGAAAATTGTCCACTATGTGTGGAAGCCGAAGAGTTATTGATCATGATGAATAAACAAGATATCCCAATTATTAAAAAAGATATATACGCTTCCGATGAACTACTTGAAAAATATCAATTAATGATTCCAGTGATTAAATATAATGGAAAGGAATTATTTGGCCACCAACTAAATATAGAAGATATTGATCGGTTATTAAACAAGTCAACTACATAAAGAGTAATAAAGCAGAGTGTTGCTCCGTTTAATTTCTATTGTTTTAAAGGTGCTGGCATGAACTAGTTTGAAAAGGATGAATCTCTGATATTCAGATTGTTACTATGACTCCATCAGTAGAATTTGGTAATTACGTACGATTCAAATAAAAACATTCAATACATAAGCTCTTATTTAAACGGCAAGACGAAATGTACTTGCTATTTAGGTAAGAGTTTTTTTGTTCGCATAATTGGTTATAACGATCATTTCAATAATATTCGGTGGAGCTGGTGAAAGGTCTTTACCTAATACGAACATCTAATAGTGGAAGAAAGACTCTCCCATATATAATGAATGTTTACATTATAGTTCACGGATTATATGAGGGAAATAGCTTTTCTAATAAAGGTATTTTAAGTTATATGTTTTTAGGAAATAATAAACAAAGCTTTTCGATTGAATTCAAAATAGATTGTGATATAATGAAATTGTCATCGGGACATAATGTAACCATACGGGACGTATTTAGACCCGGTGAAGGGAGTGCTAGCAGATGGATTCCATCATTGACTTACAGAAAAAGCTTGTTCCAGAGCTGGTACATGTTATGAAGGAACGTTATTCATTGCTCAAAAGTGTAGAGTCATTACAGCCTATAGGTAGGCGTAGTTTAGCAGAGAATACGAATTTAACAGAAAGACATGTACGTAGTGAAATAGATCTTTTACATGCCCAAGGTTTGGTAGAAATTACAACAAAAGGAATGTTTATTACCAAAGAGGGCAAAGTAGTATTGGAGCAACTAGCAGCAATGATCGGTGAAATAAGTGGACTCCATGTTTTAGAAAAAAGAATAAAGGAAATATTATCAGTAGATTCCGTTATTGTGGTTCCTGGTGATAGTGATCAACGTACTTCCATTAAAACAGAAATGGGTAAAGCTACAGTATCGTATCTACGTAAAAAACTTACTTCTACTAATACGATTGCTGTAACTGGAGGCAGTACAATCGCTGCTGTAGCAGATGCGATGACTCCTCTAACCAAAGATAAGCAGGTACTTTTTGTTCCAGCTCGTGGAGGTATAGGAGAAAAAGTGGAGAATCAAGCTTCGAGGATTGTATCCGAGATGGCTCGTAAAACAGATGGGGAT
Organism: Oceanobacillus iheyensis HTE831; assembly: GCF_000011245.1. NCBI lineage: Bacteria > Bacillati > Bacillota > Bacilli > Caryophanales > Bacillaceae > Oceanobacillus > Oceanobacillus iheyensis. The sequence continues at coordinate 2,495,016 of NC_004193.1, read as the reverse complement.
TATCGCATGTTATATGTGCCTGATCCAATCAGTGATTCAACGTATGAAACAATCATGAAAGAGCCCCATATAGTAGAAGCTTTAGAAGTTATAAAGTCTTCAAATATTGTTCTTCATGGAGTTGGAGATGCATTGAAGATGGCTGAACGACGCCGTTCTTCTGATGAAGTAATGCAGTTGTTGAAAAAGAAGAACGCAGTAGGTGAAGCATTCGGCTATTATTTTGACGAATTTGGAAATGTAATCTATAAAGTTAAAACAGTAGGAATACAACTCCAAGATATTGATGACAAGAAACAGGTCATAACAGTAGCTGGCGGTAGTTCAAAAGCCAAAGCAATCGTCTCTTATTTTAAGCAAGCGAAAAGCAATATTCTGATCACTGATCAGGGTGCAGCAGAAGAGATATTAAGAGGATAGCCTCTTTATATATAATTTAATAAAAATTCTAGGAGGAATTATACATGGCAGTAAAAATAGGTATTAATGGTTTTGGTAGAATCGGACGTAATGTATTTCGTCAATCTCTAAAAAATAATGAAGTGGAAGTTGTTGCTATTAATGATTTAACAGATGCTAACATGCTTGCACACTTATTAAAATATGATTCAGTACACGGAAAATTACAAGAAGAGGTAACTGTAAATGGTTCTAACCTTGTAATCGATGGTAAAGAAATTAAAGTATTATCAGAGCGTGACCCTGCTGAACTTGGATGGGGAGATCTTGGTGTTGATATTGTAATTGAATCTACTGGTCGATTCACAAACAAAGAAGATGCTGAGAAGCATATTCAAGCAGGAGCTAAAAAAGTAATCATCTCTGCACCAGCAAAAGGTGAAGATTTAACAATTGTTATGGGTGTTAATGATGATCAATATGATCCAAGTGAGCACAATGTAATCTCTAATGCTTCTTGTACGACAAACTGTTTAGCACCATTTGCAAAAGTATTAAATGATAACTTTGGTATTAAGCGTGGTTTAATGACTACTATCCACTCTTATACAAACGATCAGCAAATCTTAGACTTACCACACAAAGATTATCGCCGTGCTCGTGCAGCAGCAGAAAATATCATTCCTACTTCAACAGGAGCTGCAAAAGCAGTTGGACTTGTATTACCTGAACTTAACGGTAAATTAAATGGTAATGCAGTACGTGTTCCAACTCCAGATGGTTCATTAACAGACTTAGTTGCTGAATTAGATAAAAACGTTACTATCGAGGACGTTAATAATGCAATGAAAGAAGCAGCTGAAGGCCCATTAAAAGGTATCTTAGAGTATTCAGAAGAACCACTTGTATCTTCTGATATCGTAGGTAACAACCATTCTTCTATCTTCGATGCATTGTCTACAATCGTAATGGAAGATAACATGGTTAAAGTTGTTTCTTGGTATGACAACGAAATGGGTTATTCCGCTCGTTGTATCGACTTAGCAATCTTTATGAACAATAAAGGACTTTAATAGAATTATTCGTTCGAAGAAACATATTGTTTCCTCCGGACGAAAGGATATTGGAGGAGGGAATGGTTTCCTCCTCCATTTTCCGTTTTAATCAGTATTGTTTTATATTGACTGCTACGTGGTATAATATTGCTTGGTTATGAATGATTATGTATTACATAATCCAGTATTAGGAGGGATTATCTTGAACAAAAAAACAATTAACGATCTACAAGTTGAAGGAAAGCGAGTATTTACACGCGTAGACTTTAATGTTCCTTTAAAAGATGGTGAGATTACAGATGATACACGTATTCGCGCCGCACTACCGACAATTGAACAATTAACAGCACAAGGTGCAAAAGTGATTTTAGCTAGTCATCTAGGACGACCTAAAGGAACAGTTGTAGAAGAACTACGTTTAGACCCTGTTGCTGATAGACTTAGTGATCTATTAGGTAAAGAAGTATTGAAAACAGATCAAGTTTATGGTGAAGAAGTTGATCAGGCTATCAGTGAGCTAGAAAACGGTGGAGTTCTTTTAATAGAGAACGTTCGCTTTGAAGCTGGAGAAGAAAAAAATGATCCTGAATTAGTGGAAGCATTCGCTAACATGGCTGACCTTTATGTCAATGATGCTTTTGGTGCTGCTCATCGTGCACATGCATCTACAACTGGCGTAGCAGAGAAATTACCAGCAGCTGCAGGTAAATTAATGGAGAAAGAAATTGAAGCACTAGGCAACGCTCTAGAAAATCCGGAACGACCGTTTACAGCAATTGTTGGTGGAGCGAAAGTAAAAGATAAAATTAGTGTGATCGATAATCTGTTAGATAAAGTAGATAATTTGATTATTGGTGGCGGTCTAGCTTACACGTTCATCAAAGCACAAGGTCATGAGATTGGAAAATCACTTCTAGAAGAAGATAAAATTGATTTGGCTAAAGAATTTATGAACAAAGCGAAAGAAAAAGGTGTTAACTTTGTATTGCCAGTCGACGCTATTGTGGCCGATGATTTCTCAGAAGAGGCTAATACCAAAATTGTAGATATAGATAAAATTCCTTCTGACTGGGAAGCGTTAGATATAGGCACGAAGACAAGAGAAAAATATAGTAGTATCGTGAAAGATTCAAAACTTGTTATATGGAATGGACCAATGGGAGTATTTGAATTAAATGCATTCGCAGGTGGTACAAAAGCTGTAGCAGAAGCATTAGCATCTACAGAAGGCTACTCTATAATAGGTGGTGGCGATTCTGCGGCAGCTGTTGAAAAGTTCGGCCTTGCAGAAGAAATGGATCATGTATCTACAGGTGGAGGAGCATCATTAGAATTCATGGAAGGAAAAGTTCTTCCTGGACTAGCTGCTCTAAATGATAAATAATAATAAATAACTAACAGAGGTGATTCGATGCGTAAAAAAGTGATAGCTGGTAACTGGAAAATGAATAAAGTACTATCTGAAGCAGGAGAATTTATGAATTCTGTAGTACCAAAAGCTCCGAAAGGAAATGACGTAGAAGCAATTGTGTGTGCTCCATTCCCTTTCCTGTCAAAATTAGTTGAGCAAGCGAAGGGATCAGAAGTAAAAGTAGCAGCGCAAAACATGCATTTTGAAGATTCTGGTGCTTTTACTGGAGAGGTTAGCCCTGTGATGTTGAAAGATCTAGGTGTAACACATGTTGTACTTGGACACTCAGAAAGAAGAGAGCTATTTGCTGAAACGAACGAATTAGTAAATAAGAAAACGAAAGCAGCATTTGCTCATGATTTAACTCCGATTGTTTGTGTAGGAGAAACACTGGATCAACGTGAAGCAAACGAAACGATGAACATTGTTGGCGAACAAGTAAAGCAAGCAGTTGCTGGTCTTACCAATGAACAAGTTGCTGAAACTATTATTGCCTATGAACCAGTATGGGCAATCGGTACAGGAAAAACAGCTACAAGTGAACAAGCAAATGAAGTTTGCACTGAAATTCGCAAAGTGGTAGCTGAAGTTACGTCAGCAGATGTGGCTGAAAAAGTAATTATTCAATATGGCGGTAGTGTAAAACCTGCCAATGTGGATGAGTTATTAGCTCAATCTGATATTGACGGAGCATTAGTTGGTGGGGCAAGTCTCGATCCTGAATCATTCCTACAACTAGTGGAGGCAGGTACAAAATGAGTCAGAATAAATTAGCTGCATTAATTATTCTTGATGGATTCGCTATTCGTGATGAAGTAAAAGGAAATGCAGTCAAACAAGCAAACACCCCTAATTTTGATCGTTTTTGGAATCAATATGCTCATAATCAATTAGAGGCTTCTGGAAAGGCTGTTGGATTACCAGATGGGCAAATGGGGAATTCCGAAGTTGGTCATTTGAATATTGGTGCTGGTCGTATTGTGTATCAAAGCCTTACTCGTGTAAATGTGTCTATTGACGAAGGTGATTTCTATGAGGTTGATGCGTTCATTAAATCTGTAGAACATGCAAAGAAACATGACAAAGCGCTTCACTTATTTGGTTTATTATCTGACGGTGGTGTGCATAGTCATATTAATCATTTATTTGCTTTACTTCGATTAGCGAAGAAACATGAATTAGAAAATGTATTTGTACATGCTTTCTTAGACGGACGTGATGTTGGTCCGAAAACAGCGAGCAAATATATCAAAGAAACACAAGATGTGATGGATGAACTTGGTGTTGGTCAATTCGCTACTATATCTGGTCGTTACTATTCCATGGATCGTGACAAACGTTGGGACCGTGTAAAGAAATGTTATGACGCAATGGTATACGGTGAAGGTCCATCATATAAAAGTGCACAAGAAGTTGTAGATGATAACTATGCAAATGAAATTTATGATGAGTTTGTAATTCCTTCTGTAATTACAGATGACAATGATGAACCAGTGGCTACGATTAAGGATGAAGATTCTATTATCTTCTATAATTTCCGTCCTGATCGTGCGATACAAATCTCTAGAACATTTGCGAATGAGGATTTTCGTGACTTTGAGCGAGGCGATAAAGCTCCAAAAAAACTAGACTTTGTAATGCTGACAAACTTTAGTGAAACAGTAGATGGATATGTTGCGTATCAACCAGTCAATCTAGATAATACTGTTGGAGAAGTTCTAGCACAAAATAATTTGAATCAATTACGTATTGCAGAAACGGAGAAATATCCACACGTTACTTTCTTTATGAGTGGTGGACGCGAAAAAGAATTCCCTGGTGAAAAAAGGATTTTAATTGACTCACCCAAAGTAGCAACCTATGATCTGAAACCTGAAATGAGTGTATATGAAGTTACTGATGCACTGTTAAAGGAATTAGATAAAGGGGAGCAGAATGCGATTATCTTGAATTTTGCTAATCCAGATATGGTTGGACATTCAGGGAAATTACAACCAACTATTGATGCTATTGAAGCAGTGGATGAATGTTTAGGTAAGGTAATTGATAAAATTACTGAATTAGGTGGTCATGCCATAATAACTGCAGATCACGGCAACTCTGATGAAGTTATGACTTTGGAAGATAAACCAATGACAGCTCACACAACTAACCCTGTACCTGTTATTGTAACCAAAGATGATATTGAGTTACGTGATGGTGGAATTTTAGCAGATTTATCACCAACACTGCTTGATTTATTAAATGTTGAAAAACCAAAAGAAATGACTGGCAATAGTCTTATAAAAAAATAATAAAACAATAAGGAGAGAATAATATGCCATATATTACAGATGTTTATGCTAGAGAAGTCTTAGATTCAAGAGGTAACCCAACCATTGAAGTTGAAATTTTCACAGAGTCAGGAGCATTTGGTTCAGCAATCGTACCAAGTGGTGCATCAACTGGTGAGTATGAAGCAGTAGAACTTCGTGATGGTGACAAAGATCGTTATTTAGGTAAAGGAGTTCAAAAAGCAGTTGAAAATGTAAATGATCTAATTGCGCCTGAACTTATTGGTATTGATGTTACGCGTCAAAACATTATTGATGCTTTAATGATCGACCTAGATGGAACGGAAAACAAAGGTAAACTAGGTGCGAATGCAATCCTTGGAGTATCCATGGCAGCAGCACATGCAGCAGCAAACTATTTAGAAGTACCTCTATACAACTATTTAGGTGGGTTCAATGCAAAAACACTTCCAACACCAATGATGAACATATTAAATGGTGGAGAGCATGCGGATAACAACGTAGATATTCAAGAATTTATGATTATGCCTGTTGGTGCTCCAACATTTAAAGAAGCATTGCGCACTGGTGCTGAAATTTTCCATGCGTTGAAAAAAGTACTAACTTCAAAAGGCTATAACACTGCAGTAGGTGATGAAGGTGGTTTTGCGCCAAACCTAGGCTCTAATGAAGAAGCACTACAAACTATCGTAGAAGCAATTGAAGCTGCTGGTTATAAGCCGGGTGAAGAAGTTAAACTTGCAATGGACGTAGCTGCTTCTGAAATCTACAGTGATGGTAAATATAACCTAAAAGGTGAGGGAGTTGTTCGTTCATCTGAGGAAATGGTTGACTGGTATGAAGAAATGATTTCTAAATACCCAATTATCTCTATTGAAGATGGATTGGATGAAAATGATTGGGATGGTTTCAAAATCCTAACTGATCGTCTTGGTGATAAAGTTCAATTAGTTGGAGATGACTTGTTCGTAACCAACACGAATAAACTTTCTAAAGGTATCGATCAAGGTATTGGTAACTCTATCTTAATCAAAGTAAACCAAATCGGAACTCTAACAGAAACATTTGAAGCAATTGAAATGGCAAAACGCGCTGGTTATACAGCTGTTATCTCTCACCGTTCTGGTGAAACAGAAGATGTTACGATTGCAGATATTGCAGTAGCAACAAATGCTGGACAAATCAAAACAGGTGCACCATCTCGTACGGACCGTGTAGCTAAATATAACCAACTACTTCGCATTGAAGATGAATTAGCTGGTATGGGTGAGTATGGTGGATTAGCTTCATTCTACAACTTAGCTAACAAATAATTATAATGTCAATGATATAGTCAAAAACTACAATTGGAGTTATTACTCTGATTGTAGTTTTTTTATATACTTCATATCTAATTTATGAAAGTTTGCTACTTATAAGCATAAGCTAAACAAAGGGGGTAATTATGGTAAAGAAAGTATTGTTATTTGGTGATATAGGTATTGATGATATTATTACGCTCATTTATGCCGCATTAGATGAAGAAATAGAAGTTATTGCAGTAGTCGCATCATATGGAAATATAAGTCGTGAGAAAGCCACAAATACAATTAGTTACATACAAGATCTATTAAATTATAAAAATCTACAGGTACCATTAATATTGGGGGCACAACGTCCAATGACGGGGGAAATACCAAAAGAAGTATCGGATATTCATGGTGAGTACGGTATGGGCCCGATTATTCCTCCTATAAATGATGCGGAGGTTGTTGAAAACTTTTTACAGATAATCGATATAATTGAAAAAAATGAAGATATATACATAGCTAATATTGGCAGACTAACCGATTTAGCAACATTATTTATATTATATGAAGATTTAATGGGAAAAGTAAAAGGAATTTATATTATGGGGGGAGCATTTTGGGTTCCTGGAAATATTACAGCTGTAGCTGAAGCTAATTTTCACGGGGATCCAGTAGCCGCACAATTAGTGATGCGCTTTGCTTCTAACCTGAAGATTTTACCACTTAATGTATCAAATCAAGCAATAGTTACTCCTGAAATGGTAAATTATATTGATCAGGTCGGACAAATTTCTATTGTAAAGCCAATGATTGATTATTACTATGATTTTTATAAAAAAAGAGACCCATCAATTATAGGAAGTCCCATGCATGATGTATTAGTATTAATGGCAATAAAAAATAAAGATATGTTTCAATTTTTTAGTAGACCGATTACGATTGTCCAGTCATTGTTAGGTGAGGAGAGGGGACAAAGTATTGCCGATATACGCTCCTATGAAGATGGATATTATACTATTACGGAGACGAATCACCATCAAATAGCTTTTCAAATGGATTATCAGCAATTCTTTTTCGATTTTATGACAAATATGTCGAATGGTCAATTTGATCGGTCGTTATATAAAAAAGAAAAATAGGTTCTCACTTGTATGATGAGAACCTATCAGTGTTAATCTTTTATTCCGTTATTTCCTTAACAAATGCTACTACTTCTTCTGAAGTGCTCATTGCTAAGAATTGTTCTTTTGCTTTCACTAATTCTTTTTTATTCAAGCTTAGTAATTGGGTACGTGCAGGAAGTATAGAAGTTGCACTCATACTAAACTCGTCCAATCCAAGACCTACTAATAAAGGAATTGCAATTGAATCTCCTGCCATTTCTCCACACATGCCTACCCACTTATCTTCAGCATGTGCTGCTTCGATAACTGTATTAATTAAGTTTAAAATGGCTGGGTTATATGGTTGATATAGATAAGAAACTTGCTCATTCATACGATCTGCAGCCATTGTATACTGAATCAAGTCATTCGTACCAATACTAAAGAAATCAACTTCTTTTGCAAATTGTTTAGCAATAACAGCTGTAGAAGGGATCTCTACCATAATTCCAATCTCAATATCATCTGAAACTTCGATTCCATCATTCTTTAAGGAATCTTTTTCTTCCATTAATAGCGCTTTAGCTTGACGAAATTCTTCAATCGTAGCGATCATTGGAAACATAATTTTTAAGTTTCCGTAAGCACTAGCACGAAGTAATGCACGTAATTGTGGACGGAATACATGTTCATTTTCTAAGCAAAAACGTATTGCACGATAACCTAAAAATGGATTTAGCTCTTTTGGAAGATCTAAATAGCTTATTTCCTTGTCCCCACCTACGTCTAAAGTACGGACTACAACGGGTTTACCCTTCATTTTCTCTAGAACTGTTTTGTATGCGTCGAATTGCTCGTCTTCAGAAGGAAGTTCAGACTTACCCATATATAAAAATTCTGTTCGATATAATCCTACACCTTCTCCACCATTGTTTAATACTCCTTCAACATCCTCAGGAGTACCAATATTAGCAGCAAGTTCGACCTGTTCGCCATCCTTAGTGAAGCTAGGTTCATCTTTTAATTTTGCCCATTCTTCTTGTTTTTTGGCGAAATCTGCTTGTTTTTGTTTATATGCTTGTATTTCCTCTTCTGATGGATTAATAATGATATTGCCATCTAGTCCATCTACAATAATCACATCATCTTTTTGTACAGATGAAGTAATATTTTTTGTACCCACCACAGCAGGTATCTCTAGAGAGCGTGCCATGATTGCTGAATGAGAAGTTCTACCTCCGATATCAGTTGCAAATCCTTTTACAAATTCACGATTCAATTGAGCAGTATCAGATGGAGTTAAATCTTCTGCAATAACGACTACTTGCTCATCGATAAGTGCAGGGTCCGGGAATGTTACACCTAATAGGTGGGACATCACACGCTTGGTAACATCCTGTATATCGGCTGCGCGTTCTCTCATGTATTCATTATCCATTGCTTTAAACATTTCAATAAACATTGTTGCTACTTCATCTAAAGCAGCTTCAGCATTTATTTTTTCTTCATTAATTTTGTCTTTCATTGGACCTATCAATTCAGGATCACTTAAAACTAATAAATGAGCAGAGAATATTTCCGCGTGCTCTTCGCCGATTTCTTTTAGTGTATGCGCTTTGATTTTTTCTAATTCTTGTTTAGAAATCTCCAAAGCTTTGTCAAGACGATTAATTTCACTAGTTGGATCATCTATGTTACTTCTTTCGAATGATAGTTCTGGAGTTTTTAGTTCGTATGCCTTAGCAATTGCAATGCCAGAAGAAGCTGCAATTCCTTCGATTTTCTTTGCCATGCTGAACATCCTTTCATCAAGGTTATGTAGAATTTTGTATTCTTGTATAGTTTAAATCATTTTTCCTATATGGTGCAACTAATAGAATCCCTATAGATATGCTTTTAACCAACTATTTATTAATGTAAACGCTTCATGCTTACAAATATCATTTAATAGTTCATGACGCCCGTCATCAAAGACGCTAATGGTAATATTATCCACCCCAAATTTACTGTATAAGTTCGCCGTTTTCCAAATACCTTTTCCATGCTGTCCAATAGGGTCTTTATCCCCACTCAATAATAAAAGCGGAAGATCCTTACGAATATTACGATTTAACTTTGGGTCTAGCATGGTATTAATACTATCAAGTAGATCGTAAAAGAATCGAGCAGTTGGTATAAAACCTGATTGGGGATCATTCTCATAAGCTTCTGCTTGTTCAAGATCTCTAGTTAACCAACTATATTTATGTGCTGGCGATGGGATCCTTCTATTACTATTACCGAAAGCTAAATAATTCATTAAATTAGATTTTTCATGTGGTGGGAGCAAAGAGGCGATAGTTCGTCCGGAGAAGCTTGTTAATCTTGGATAATGACCTGTTCCGGTTAATATTAATCCATCTATGCAATTACTATATTTCTGAATAAAATTTCGCATTAAAAATGAACCCATACTATGTCCAACAAAAAAATAAGGAAGAGAAGGATATTGATTCATTGTTACCTGCATTACTTCATACAAATCTTGGACTACGATTGCATTTCCATCTGCGTCTGCAAAAAAACCTTGAACATGTTTTTCACCTGTTTTTCCATGACCGCGATGATCATTGCCTAATACAACAAACCCTTTATCAATAAAATATTCTGCAAAATATTGATAGCGGGAGATGTGTTCAGCCATCCCGTGTGCAATTTGGATAATTCCAACTGGTTTTATAGTGGGATTCCATTGCTTAACGTATAGTTTTGTACCGTCTTGCATGGTTAAATAATAGGATTGTTCCATGTATTTCCTCCTATTTTCATTTGTATATACTTATTTTAGTGTTCTATCAATATAATTGCAAAATAATTTATTCTTTGAACATCATCACTATTTTAAAAACAATATTGTAAAATCATCTTGCTAAATAAATCCAATATATGATAAAGTATATGTTAGGTATTGTCGGATACAGGAGGTGTCGGGGACACATGATTACTGTGATAAATATATTGCTTGTTATTGATGTTATTGTGATGATTACACTTGTTTTATTACAATCTGGAAAAAGTGCTGGATTGTCAGGAGCCGTTTCCGGAGGAGCAGAACAATTATTTGGTAAGCAAAAAGCAAGAGGCATTGATTTAGTATTACATCGTTCTACTATTGTAACAGGTGTTCTATTCTTTGTATTAGCTTTTTTAGCAGCCTACGTTTTACAATAAAGAAGCGATTCCTTATCACTTATGTGGTAAGGATTTTTTATTTTTACGTTGTATATCCTTGAAGAACGGGTAAAGTAAATAGAGACGATAAAAGGAGATAGAGAAATGAAAATAAAATTACCAGAGCCATTTACATTTGAAGCAGGAGATAAAGCTGTATTATTACTACATGGATTTACCGGTCATTCTGCAGACGTACGTATGCTAGGTAGATTTTTGGAGAAAAAAGGGTATACTTCACATGCACCAATTTATAGAGGACATGGACAACCTCCTGAAGAATTAATTAAAAGTAACCCTGAACAATGGTGGGCAGATGTGGAAGCTGCATATAATCACTTGCAAGATTTGGGTTATGAAGAAATTGCAGTTGCTGGCCTTTCTTTAGGTGGTGTGTTAGGACTTAAATTAGCTTATTCCAAAAATATCAAAGGTATTGTAACGATGTGTTCTCCTATGTTTTTTGATAATGAACAGGAATTGACAAAGGGGTTCCGTCAATTTTCCACAGAATTTAAACAGCTGGAGAAAAAAGATAAAGAAGTTATCGAAGAAGAAGTAAATCAATTAATGGATCAATCTAAAGACTTATTTAAGGGTGTAGCTACAACGATTAATGAAGTAAAGACAAATATCGATATGATCTATACTCCGACATTTGTGGTACAAGCTAAGAATGACAAGATGATTAATACCGACAGTGCCAATTATATTTATGAAAATGTAGAAGCTTCCAAAAAAGATATGAAATGGTATGAAGAGTCTGGTCATGTTATTACGATGGACAAAGAAAAAGATCAGCTTCATGAGGATATTTATCAATTTCTAGAAAGTTTAGATTGGTAACAAACAGGAAAAGAATATTATGAAAGAAGGTGAAAGTATGAAAGAGAAAATAATAAATTATTTTAAAGAATCTGGAACAAAACCATTATCTGTACAGGAATTAGAAGAAGCATTCCAACTTGAAAATGCAGATGATTTTAAAGATCTTGTCAAGGCGTTAAATGAATTAGAACTTGAAGGGGAATTGGTTCGAACAAGAAAAAATCGATTTGGACTACCGGATAAAATGAATTTGGTAAAAGGAAATATACAAATGCATGCAAAGGGATTTGCATTTTTAATTGCTGAGGATGAAAATTCAAAAGATGTATATATCCATGCAAATGATATGGGGTCAGCAATGAATGGCGATAAAGTATTGGTTCGATTAGAAAAACCTTATTCTGATGGTGCGAGACCAGAAGGGAAAGTCATACGTATCTTAGAAAGAGCTGTTATTCAAGTAGTTGGTACGTATGAAGATAATCGTTCGTTTGGGTTCGTAATCGCTGATGATAAGCGGATACCAAGTGATATCTTTATCCCTAAGGCAAATACGCACGGAGCTGTACAAGGGCATAAGGTAATAGCCCGCATCTCCAAGTATCCTGAGGGCCGAAATAGTGCTGAAGGCGAAATTATCCATATTCTAGGCCATAAAAATGATCCGGGTATTGATATTTTATCCATTATTCATAAACATGGAATTCAAGTTGATTTCCCAGAGGATGTATTAGAACAGGCTCAACAGACCCCAGAAGAGATTCATCCAGACGAGATAAATGGTAGAAGAGATCTTCGTAACGAAACTATTGTAACGATTGATGGTGCAGATGCAAAGGACTTAGATGACGCAGTAACCGTTAAGAAATTATCTAACGGAAATTATAAATTAGGTGTATACATTGCCGATGTAAGTCATTATGTAAAAGAGGAATCTCCTATTGATCGCGAAGCTCTTGAAAGAGGAACAAGTGTCTACTTAGTTGACCGAGTTATCCCGATGATACCTCATCGATTATCTAATGGAATTTGTTCATTAAATCCAAAAGTTGATCGATTAACACTTGGTTGTGAAATGGAAATTAATCATCAAGGTCAGGTAGTTGAACATGAAATCTTTCAAAGTGTTATTCATTCTACTGAACGTATGACATATAGTGATGTGAATAAAATCTTGGTAGATCAAGATGAAGAACTGCGAGACAAGTATGAACCACTTGTTCCGATGTTTGAAGAAATGGAGAATTTAGCTTCCATCTTAAGAGAAAAACGATTTGGTCGCGGTGCGATTGATTTTGATTTCAAAGAAGCACAAGTTCTAGTGGATGACATGGGAAGACCAACTGATGTCGCAATAAGAGAGCGTTCTGTTGCTGAACGACTTATTGAAGAATTTATGCTTGCTGCAAATGAAACGATTGCAGAGCATTTCCATTGGATGGATGTACCATTTATCCATCGTATTCACGAAGAACCTGACGAAGGAAAATTAGAAAAATTCTTTGACTTTTTAGCAGGCCTAGGTATTTCTGTGAAAGGTACAGCAGGAGATATCCACCCTCAAGAGTTACAGAAAGTTATTGATTCCATTCGTGGGGAACCAGAAGAGATGATTGTATCGAAATTAATGCTACGCTCTATGCAGCAAGCGAAATATGATCCTCAAAGTATTGGACACTTTGGTTTAGCGACCGATTTCTATACCCATTTCACTTCTCCAATTAGACGTTATCCAGATTTAATTGTACATCGTTTAATCCGAACGTACTTGATTGAGAAGAAAATGGACAGTAAAACGTTGAAACATTGGAAATCCCGCATGCCTGAAATCGCTAGACATACTTCAGAGCGGGAGAGAAGAGCAGTTGATGCGGAACGTGATACAGATGAAATGAAAAAAGCAGAATATATGAAAGACAAAATTGGCGAAGAGTTTACAGGATTAATTAGTTCAGTTACCAATTTTGGTATGTTTGTTGAATTGGAGAACACGGTAGAAGGACTTATTCATGTCAGCTATCTAACAGATGATTATTATCACTTCGATGAACGTAGTCAAGCGCTGATTGGTGAGCGTACCGCAAACATTTATCGTGTCGGTGATGAAGTAGATGTTAAAGTGGTCCATGTGAATACAGATGAGTATACCGTTGATTTTGAATTGGTTTCTTCTGGTAAAGCAACTCCAAAAAAGAAAAAGAGACAGCGAGTACCGAAAAAGGTAGTGCAGTCTTCTAAAAAAACAAAGCCAAAGAATAAAAAGAAAAGATAAACTAAAAACTACATGAATGATCAAAATCATTCATGTAGTTTTTTGGATAAGCTTATCTGAGTAACATAAAATAGGCATATGACATATAAGTGAAGAAGACTATATAATGACTAATTAATTTTTTCAATATATAATGAATGAAAAAATTATATTCAAAACAGTTGGAACAACTATGTGGGGGAGTATAGATGGATAACATGTTATTGGCATTCCTGCTTACCTTATTTGCAGGATTAGCAACAGGTGTTGGGAGTTTGATTGCTTTCATGGCAAAGACCACCAACACGAAATTTTTATCTTTTGCTTTAGGGCTTTCTGCGGGAGTAATGATTTATGTATCGATGGTTGATATCTTTTTTAAAGCAAAAGATGCGCTAACTGCATATCTAGGCGATACACAAGGATATTGGCTTACAGTTATAGCCTTTTTCGGTGGAATGTTATTAATTGGATTTATTGATCGATTTATTCCTAAATATACAAATCCTCATGAAGTGAAAAAAGTAGAAGATATGAAGAAGCCACATCAACCTTTACGAGATCCGGATTTAATGAAAATGGGCCTTTTTACAGCTCTCGCGCTTGCCATTCATAATTTTCCAGAGGGGATTGCAACTTTTGTATCGACATTACATGATCCTTCTATTGGTTTAGCGATTGCGATTGCAGTAGCGATTCATAATATCCCTGAAGGAATTGCCGTTTCTGTTCCAATTTATTATGCAACTGGTGATCGAAAAAAAGCTTTTAAATATTCATTCTTATCTGGTTTAGCCGAACCTTTAGGTGCGATAGTTGCAATACTTATCTTAATGCCTTTCTTAAATGATTTGATGTTTGGAATTATATTTGCAATGGTTGCTGGTATAATGGTATTTATATCGTTGGATGAATTATTACCTGCAGCTCGAAAGTATGATGAAGCACATATGTCAATGTATGGTGTGATTTCAGGTATGGCACTTATGGCAGTCAGTCTATTATTATTAGCATGATGGGTGTGTTCCAGTTGGAATACACTTATTTTTTTGATAAAATAAAGGTCTATCGTTGTTCAAATGACTAATAAAATGATTGGTGCTTCGATATAGAGAGTTTTTCTTCATCTCATAACATCTGTGTCGAACTCACATCCTTTTTATTTGATTTTGAACACATATTAGTAGGAGGAACGGTTATGCCAAAAGGAAATGGAAAAGTAATTGCACAAAATAAAAAAGCTTCCCATGATTATTTCATAGAGGATACGTACGAAGCTGGTATCGTTCTTCATGGAACTGAGATCAAATCAATTCGTAATGGTAGGGTAAACATTAAAGATTCCCATGCGCGTATAGATCGAAAAGGTGAAGTGCAATTAATTAATTTACACATAGCAGAATACGAGCAGGGAAATCGTTATAATCATGATCCAACGCGATCTCGTAAATTATTACTACATCGTAAGGAAATCGATAAATTAATTGGTTTAACCCAACAACAAGGATATGCTTTAGTGCCGTTAAAGATTTATTTAAAAAATGGATTTGCCAAAGTATTAATCGGTCTTGGAAAAGGGAAGAAGAAATATGATAAGCGAGAAGATTTAAAACAGAAGCAAATGAAAAGAGATGTAGATCGTGCCATTAAAGATCATATGCGTTAAGATGTTGTTAAATGTTGCCAGCACTTGATTTTTAGCGTGGCTTTGTTATAATAAGTTATAGAATTAAATAACAGAAATGAGCTCATTCCCGAGCGTTTCTCTTTTACGGGGACGTTACGGATTCGACAGGGATAGATTGAGCTCAGGTTGCACGTCGAGGTTACGGCTCGTAAAACGTTATGCCTAAATATAACTGGCAAAGAAACTAATCAACCTGTTTTAGCAGCTGCGTAAGTAGCCTAAAACGATCCTTCCTGGCATCGCCCGTGTGGCAGATTGAAGGGTCTCAAATTAAGCGGGCTATGCTACGATCCTCCGCCTGGGGATTTGTAGATGAATCTAATCAGGCTAGCTCCATGAAAGCCTGTTGGTAGGCCAACATGAGAGCGAATGATAATATACCAACTACGCGTGTAGAAGCCTGAGTGGCGATATCCTTGGACGAGGGTTCGACTCCCTCCGTCTCCACCAATACATAATATATTGGTGTGAAATTACATAAAAAGTCATGATAACATTTTTCGTTATCTCACTTTAAATTCTAATATTGTACGTTGAAGTCATCTCCCGATTGGGTGATGGCTTTTTTATGTTGATGGATATAAGTGTCTATATAGAATGTAGGTACTATATGTGTCTTAATCGTTTAACTATCAACTGCTAGATGAGTGACCAAAAATCTTTAGGAGCAATAAAAAAGGCACTCATTATAGTGGTCTAAATCTAAACGTACAAGATAAACCAGCAAAACATTAAAATCCGCGAAAGTCACCAAACATAAGCATTGACTTATATAAGCAAATGCTTATATAATATCTCAAGGAGGCGGTAACTATGGTTCAAAGTCAAACTAGATACGAATCTCAAGAATTAACAGAGTTACTGAGGATAATGAGTGATCCTACTCGTCTTTTAATGGCATACTTTTTACAAAGTAAAACATATTGCGTATGTGAATTTGTTGAAATGTTTGAAATGACTCAACCGGCAATTAGCCAGCACATACGTAAATTAAAACGAATGGATTTAATTACGGAAACGAGAAAAGGCCAGTGGAGATATTTTACAATAAACGATCAATCACCTTATTATTCATTGGTTCAACAGATTCTCAATACTATTAATCCAGAAGATACAAAAGTAAAAAGTATATTGTTAAAAGAAAAACCTATGGAATGTTAGGGAGGTATTTAGATTGTCATCAGTGTTTATTACATCAAGTATATTTTTACTTACGCTCATATTAGTGATATGGCAACCAAAGAATTTAAATATCGGCTGGTCAGCATGTGGGGGAGCAATTGTTGCTTTACTTTTTGGTGTTGTCAGCATTAGTGATGTCTGGGATGTAACGGGAATTGTTTGGAATGCAACTCTTACATTTATTGCAATCATTCTTATATCATTAATATTGGATGAAATTGGGTTTTTCGAATGGTCTGCGCTTCATATGTCACGTCTTGCAAAAGGCAATGGAATTCTAATGTTTATTTATGTTTGTGTGCTTGGGTCAATTGTTGCCGCATTTTTTGCCAATGATGGGGCAGCACTAATCTTAACACCAATTGTATTAGCAATGGTACGATCCTTAGACTTTGATGAAAAAATAGTTTTCCCATTTATCATTGCAAGTGGATTTATTGCAGATACAACTTCACTTCCTTTAATCGTAAGTAACTTAGTAAATATTGTTTCAGCGGACTTCTTTGGAATTGGATTTGTGGAATATGCGACACATATGATTGTTCCAACAATTGTTGCACTTGGATCTAGTATAATTGTGCTTTTCGTTTATTTTCGAAAAAGAATTCCAAGAACATACGATTATTCCAAATTAAAAGAACCGCATGAGGCGATTAAAGATCATCGTATGTTTCGCTTATCGTGGTTTGTATTAGGTTTGTTATTAGTCGGATATTTAGTTAGTGAGTTTGTTGGTATTCCAGTATCCTTTATAGCTGGTGTGATTGCTATTATATTTTTAATTGTTGCGAAGAATAGTAAGGCTGTTAATACGATGACGGTTGTAAAAGGCGCTCCATGGAATATTGTCTTTTTCTCCATCGGTATGTATGTGGTAGTTTATGGATTGCGTAATGTTGGACTAACGGATATTTTGGCTGATATTATACAAGTTGTTGCAGATCAAGGAATGTTTGCAGCAACCATGGGAATGGGCTTCATTGCTGCATTTTTATCTTCCATAATGAATAATATGCCAACAGTGATGATTGATGCTCTTGCAATTGCCGAAACTTCTACAAGTCAGATGGTACGCGAGGCTTTAATCTATGCTAATGTTGTTGGTGCAGACTTAGGGCCAAAGATTACACCAATTGGATCTTTAGCAACATTATTATGGCTTCACGTCCTAACTCAAAAAGGAGTTAAAATATCGTGGGGTACTTACTTTAAAACCGGAATTGTAATAACAATACCTGTCTTATTTATGACTCTTGCAGGATTGTTTATGTGGTTAATGATTATAAATTAAAGGAGTTTTTAATATGTCTAAAAAAATTATATATTTCTTATGTACTGGAAATTCATGTCGCAGTCAAATGGCAGAAGGATGGGGAAAGAAAATCCTAGGTGAAGAATGGGATGTGTATAGTGCAGGAATTGAAGCACATGGACTTAATCCAAATGCCATAAAAGCAATGAGAGAAGTAGATATCGATATTACAAATCAAACTTCAGATCAAATTGATAAGGATATCTTAAATAAAGCAGACTTTGTTGTTACTTTATGTGGGGATGCGAAGGATAAATGTCCAATGACTCCTCCACATGTAAAAAGAGACCATTGGGGATTTGAGGATCCTGCAAAAGCACAAGGTACTGAAGAAGAAAAGTGGACTGTATTTCAGCAGGTTCGTGATAAAATTGGCGACCGCATAAAAGTGTTTGCTAAAACAGGAGAATAATTGTCATAGATAGCATGAAGGTAGATGACTACCTTCATGCTTTTTTGTTATATTCAAGTATAAAAACCGTGGATATGTCTATGATTTTATTATTGTATAAAGCCAAAATGTTAAAACGAAATAATCAAGATGAAATATATTTGAAATAAGAATGTAAGTTTATAAAACTATATTTAAAGGGAATGAACAAATGAACAGGAAATTTTATTTCAAGATAGCAATAAAACAGGCTTTAAACGCTAATAAGATTAGGAAGGTGTGTTACTAATGAAGGGGATTTTACTCGCAGGTGGAAGCGGAACACGACTGTCTCCAAGTACGGATAGCTTAAATAAGCACTTACTTCCGGTTTATGACAAGCCGATGATTTATTATCCACTATCAGTATTAATGCTAGGTGGTTTAAAAGAAATTATGATTATCAGTACGCCAGAGGATATTTCTCGATTTGAAAGGCTACTTGGTGATGGATCGCAATTAGGAATTAGTATTACTTATCGAGTGCAGGAAGAACCAAAAGGAATTCCAGAAGCACTTATTATTGCTGAAGATTTTATTGGCACAGAGGATGTCACTTTGATGCTTGCCGATAATATATTTTATGGTCAAGGGTTTACTACGTTATTAAGAAAAGCAATTAAAGATCATCAGCATGCAACGGTGTTTGGTTACCGTGTCAAAGATCCGGAGCGATTTGGCGTTGTTGAATTTGACCATAATCAAAAAGCAATTTCTATTGAAGAAAAGCCTGAAGATCCCAAATCTGATTTTGCTGTAACAGGTTTATATATGTATGATTATCGAGCAGTTAATATTGCGAAGAATTTAGAGCCCTCTGACAGAGGAGAATTAGAAATTACGGATATTAACAAAGAGTACCTAAAGTGCAATCAATTAGATGTCGAGTTGTTAGGTAGAGGGTTTGCATGGATGGATGCCGGCACACAAGAAGCACTATTCGATGCAGCGGAATTCATAAAAACAACTCAACAACGACAGGGATTTAAAATCGCATGTTTAGAAGAAATTGCGTTTTATATGGGTTATATTTCCAAAGAAGCATTATATGAAAGAGGAAAAACGATGGAAAAAAATGATTACGGTCAATATCTTATGGAAATTGCCGATAGAAAGCATCATCAGCAATACTGGGATTCGATCGATCATCATCCAATGTTAGGACTGGTTGAAAATGAATAAGTCAGCAATTTTAATAACAGGTGGAGCTGGATTTATTGGATCAAATTTTATCCATTACTTTATGGATGTATATCCGGAAGTTCCGATTGTTAATATAGATAAATTAACTTATGCTGGATCTCTTCAGAATCTTAAAGGAATAGATTCAAACTCTAACTATCATTTTGTAGAAGGTGATATTGCAGATGAACAGGTTGTACAGCATGTATTTCAAAATTTTGATATCCACGGAGTCATTCATTTTGCAGCCGAATCACATGTGGATAGGTCTATTGAAGATGCGCGTTCTTTTGTAGATACGAATGTTGTCGGCACGCTGAACTTACTACAAGCTGCACGTAATGATTGGGAAGAAAAAGGGGAACTAGAAGGCAGGCGTTTTCATCATATATCAACTGACGAAGTATATGGTTCACTTGGAGAAGAAGGAATGTTTACTGAAGAAACTCCTTATGATCCTAGAAACCCATATAGTGCGTCAAAGGCTGGTGCAAACCTGATGGTGAAAAGTTTTGGGTATACGTATGGTATGAATGTTATTTTATCTTCAAGTTCGAATAACTATGGACCTAGACAGCATCAAGAGAAGTTGTTACCTACAATTATTGAAAAAGCGTTAAGCGGCAAGGAAATTCCGATTTATGGTGACGGAAAAAATGTTCGAGATTGGTTATATGTAGAAGATCATTGCCGGGCAATTGATACGGTATATCATTTTGGGAAATCTCAGGAGACATATAACGTCGGTGGTAGAAACGAAAGAACTAACCTTGAAATGACAAATCAGATTTGTGATATTCTAAATGATTTACGTCCTGATTTATTATCCAAGTATGAATTGGAGAAGTTTCAAGATTTGATTACATTTGTCGAAGATCGTAGAGGACACGATTTACGGTATGCAATTGACGATCGTAAATTAAGAAATGAATTACAATGGGAACCAAAACAAACATTAGAGAATGGACTGAAACAAACTATTGAGTGGTATATAAGAAAATGGGAATCTCCTACAAAAATGAACCAGTAATTTCAGTTGTAGTACCTGTTTATGGTTGCAAAACCTGCCTTGTAGAATTATGTAGTCGTATTAAAGAGACGGTACTGTCCATTCCAGCTCAATATGAAATAATACTCGTCAACGACGCAAGTCCAGATCAAGCGTGGGAAGTAATTGCAAGATTGCATGAACAGGACAATAAAATTAAAGGTATTGATTTAGCTAAAAATTTTGGGCAACATCATGCGATAACTGCAGGATTGGACTATGCTCAAGGAGATTGGGTTGTGGTCATGGATTGTGATCTTCAAGATCGGCCAGAAGAAATCAAGTTATTATTTGAAAAGGCAATGGAAGGATATGACGTGGTTTTCGCACAGCGTGTAAAACGTCAAGATAAATCAATCAAGCGTCTTTCTTCCAAACTTTTTTATAAAATAT
This sequence comes from Oceanobacillus iheyensis HTE831, assembly GCF_000011245.1. Lineage (NCBI taxonomy): Bacteria > Bacillati > Bacillota > Bacilli > Caryophanales > Bacillaceae > Oceanobacillus > Oceanobacillus iheyensis. The sequence goes on along the minus strand of NC_004193.1, from coordinate 2,473,942 downwards.
ATGATTATTTCGCTGGGCAAGAGAGTGATGCATCTATTGCTAATTACAGTATTATCTCTTCGAAAGTTGCAAGCAGTTATCGAAAAATGAGAGAGCAAAATAGATATTACCCGATGTTTATCAAATGGTTGGGATTCAAGCAAACGAAGATACCAGTGCAACATGATCAACGAAAAGAAGGAGAATCATCTTATAACCTGAAAAAACTAGTTTCATTAGCTACTGATGCGATTGTTTCCCAATCGAATAAACCACTCCGAATTTCGATTAGTTTTGGGTTTTTGATGTCGTTGGTCTCCTTTGTGTATGCAGTCTATTTATTTGGTAGATATTTCTTTTTAGACGAACATGTACAGGGGTGGACGAGTGTAATGGTATCTATTTTCTTTATTGGTGGTTTAATATTTTTCCAATTTGGAATTATAGGTTTGTATTTAGGCAAAATTTTTAATGAAACAAAGAACAGACCGATTTATACCGTTCGAAATGTAATAGGAGAAAAACAAGAAGATGGGGTTGATTAGATGATAAAAACATACTTAGAGCCTACGCCATGGGATCGACGTAATTTCCCATTTGAAACATATCAACTAACAGAATATAGTGAAGCAGCTTTAAGAGAAACGGATCAGGTAGAAGGACATTTTACAGTAAAAGTAGGATCGTTTGAAGATACAAAGCTATTACATGAATATGGATTCTATTATGCTGATACTTTGATTGCACCATTTTGTAAAAAGGAACGTTTCCTATCTGAAAGAGCAGAAGAGGTTTCATTTACAGAGGACTTTGATAAAGACGAGATTCTTAATATTGCAGAAGAAGCGTTTCAAGGTGGCAGATACCATCGTGATCCTAATATACCAAATAACATGGCAGATCAAAGATATCGAAATTGGGTTCAAGATTTAATTGATCAAGATTTAATTTTAGCATACAAACAAAACGGGAAAATTGCTGGCTTCTTTGCTTATAAAGATAATCAAATATTGTTGTTAGCTATGCACGAAGATTACCGAGGAAAAGGAATGGCTACTGCATTTGCTGGAGCGTGTGTCAACGAACAATTTAAGAGAACCGGCTATTCGGAACTGAAGACATCCATATCCCCTAGTAATCCAGCTTCCTTAAATGTATTTCTTGGTTTAGGATTTCGTCTCGGACCAGCTACCGATATATATCACAAATTAAATGGAACGCTCGGAGAAAGGGAATAACTATGGCATATGCATATATTATTGGAACCATTGTTTTCACTGTGTATGGTCAATTAATTATTAAATGGACGATGGATAAACAAGGAGAACTTCCCGCTGGTTTGATGGATAAATTTTTATTTTTAGTGCAGATGATATGGAATCCTTGGATTTTATCTGGGTTTGTAGCAGCTTTTCTTGCAGCATTGAGTTGGATGGCGGCCATGACGAAATTTGATATCAGTTATGCATATCCTTTTATGAGTCTATCATTTGTACTTGTTTTTATACTATCGGCAATATTCTTTGGAGAACCAATCAGTACACAGAAAATAGTTGGATTTGGATTAATTATACTAGGAATTATAGTAATGAGGTGATCAGTTGATACCATTTAATATACCTTGTCATTTAGGTCAAGAAGAAGAAGCAATCGCTGAAGCAATTAAAGAGCAAAAGTTATCTGGGAATGGCCGTTTTAGTCGATATTGTACGACATGGTTGGAGAATCAGTTAGACGCAAAAAAAGCAATATTAACTCCGTCCTGTACGGCCGCTTTGGAAATGTCTGCCATTTTGACAGATGTGTCAGAAGGAGACGAAGTTATTATGCCATCCTATACATTTGTGTCTACCGCTAATGCATTTGCATTGCGAGGAGCACATATTCGGTTTGTAGATGTGGAACCAACGACAATGAATATTGATCCGAAGGCTATTGAAGCAGCAATTAATCATCGAACTAAAGCAATCGTAGTGGTTCACTATGGGGGTGTGGCTTGTGATATGATTCCTATCATGAACTTGGCAAACGAACATCAATTATGGGTAATTGAAGATGCGGCACAAGGATTAAAGAGTCAGTATAATGGACGTCCATTAGGAACTATTGGTCATCTTGGGACATTTAGTTTTCATGAAACAAAAAATTATACATGTGGAGAAGGCGGAGCTCTTATAATAAATGACGATGCTTTTATCGAACGTGCAGAGATCATACAGGAAAAAGGCACAGACCGTTCTAAATTTGTTCGCGGGGAAGTAGACAAATATACATGGCGAGATATCGGATCTTCTTATTTAACGAGTGAATTAAATGCAGCCTATTTATCTGTTCAATTGGATCAAGCAGAAGTCATTAACCAAGATCGTCTTGCTACTTGGTATTTGTATCAAAAAGGATTAAAGCCATTAGAAGAAAAAGGAATTTTAGATTTACCAACCATACCAAATGGATATAAGCATAATGCACATATGTTTTACATTAAAACAAAAACAGAAGAAGACAGAAATGAACTTATTAAATACTTAAAGGAACAAGAAATTATGGCTGTAACCCATTATGTTCCATTACACCAATCTGAAGCTGGTAGATATTATGGATCCTTCTCAGGAGAAGACATGTATACAACATCTCATAGTAACAGGATTCTACGCTTACCACTTTATTACGGAATAACAAAAAGGGATGTCGCATATGTCATACAAACAATTCAGCAATATTATTCAACATAAATGGCTGTGGCTTGGTGTATTAATTATTCTTGCGTACCTATCACCATATTTTATAAATGGAGAAAACACGCATCTACGAATACATGACAATATGGATTCAAACGTTGTATGGTATAAAGTTCTAGCCGAAAGCGGAAAAATATTTACACTACAAGATGTGATGTTACCATACGCAATAGATGGATTGCCTCGCAGCGCTTTACCGTCACCATTTGATGCTGTCGTTTGGCTTTATGTATTATTTGAACCAATAACCGCCTATACGATAAGCCAAACAATAATGCGATTAGCAGCATATTTTGGGATGTATCTATTATTAACAAGATTTGTATTAGCAAAAGATACGACTCCTTGGATTACCGTTGGTGTATCACTTGCATTTGCGATGTTACCGTATTGGCCATCAGGAGCTTTATCTATTGCCGGCATTCCATTAGCTTTATATGTATTTTTGACGATTCGAAAATATAAATCCGAAGCACCGAAACATGTTTGGGTATTTTTAGTGATTATTCCATTCTTTTCGAACTTTATTTTAAGTTTTGTATTTTTCGTCGGATTAATGGGTGTTTTATGGTTAGTTGATTATATTCGACAAAAGGAATGGAATTGGAGTTTTTTTAAAGCACTATGCTTAATGACATCAATGTATCTTGTGAAAAACTACTTATTAATAACGTCGATGTTTTTTGACTCTAATTTTACATCGCATCGAGAAGAACTTGATTTAGGATATAATTCGTTTGAGCGAAGTTATGAATTAGCATGGGAGAATTTCTTATATGGACATACCCACGATGAAGCGCATCAAGCATATATTATTGTTCCAATAATTCTTTTTGCGCTATTCTTAGCCATATTTAAGAAGGTTCAACCCAAACTTCTAATCACACTATTTCTAAGTAATTTAATACTTTCCTTCTGGTATGCATTCTGGTATTGGGAAGGCTGGCGTTTAATAAAAGATGAGATATCCATTGTTAATACATTTAACTTTGCAAGAATACATTTTCTAGATCCGACTATTTGGTATATTGCATTTGCGATTGCATTAGTGATTATTTGGAAATATGCAAAGTTAGGTAAATATCTCGTTATACTCGTATTAATTGCCCAAAGTCTTTATTTGTTTGTGTTAACCGAGGATATAAAATATGGTGAAGTTGGAACTCCAACATTTAACGAGTTTTATTCTGAGGAATTATTTACAGAAATTAAACAATATATCGGTGAGGATCCATCTAGTTATCGTGTCGTTAGCATCGGCATGCATCCAACAATTGCACAATACAATGGATTTTACACGTTGGATACATATAACAATAGCTTCCCTTTAGAATATAAGCATAATTTCCGAGAAGTTATAGCTGATGAATTAGATAAAAGCCCTTCCCTAAAGAATTACTTCGATACATGGGGAGGTAGATTGTATATGTATGTAGCAGAACATGGAGAGAATTATATGTTTACAAAGGATAGAAATGAGCCTATTCAACAACTTGATATTAATACAGAAGCGTTAAAGAACTTAGGAGGAGATTATATCCTCTCAGCAGTACCGATTAATAACGCTGATGAAATTAATTTAGAACTTGAAAACCGATTTGAACACGAGGATTCACCATGGGAAATCTATCTTTATCAAGTTTCATAACGAAGTGAATTTCATAATGGCTACCTTTTTAACAGAATTTAGCTCAAACCATAAATGAACTATTTCTTGGAAATTTTTATTCAAGAAATAGTTCGTTTTTTTATGAACAATATTATGTTGATATATTCTCTATTTTTTAATTATTCCATACATGATACATAAATGTAATACTATGATAATACCATTGAAATCTCTAGATGTTACACTGCATATGTTCTAATTTAAGGATAAACATGAAAAATTTAGATATACATAAATAATTTGTACACTCAATTTTTCGAGATAGACCAAGAAAGCAAAGGGGGAGCTTAATAATGAATAAATCACTCAGATTGCTATCAATTGTGGTTATACTTACTTTCGTAGTTTCTATCTTTCATAGTCCAGTCTATGCAAATTCAAAAGAGGATTTAAATGAAGTGAAAGATGAACGAAATAAGATTCAAGAAGAATTGTCTGACTCAGAACAAAAGGTTATGGACACGGTAGAAGAATTAAATACTCTATCTACTAAAATTGATAGTCTTCAAGTTGAATTGGAAGAGAAAGAAGCACTTATAGATGAAACAGAACAAAAAATGAATGAAACAATGAATAACATATCTGATTTAGAGGAAGAAATCAAAGATCTAGAGGAAAAAATTGAAGAACGATTTGATATATTAAAGGATCGTTTAGTATCTGTTCAACAAACAGGTGGAGATATTACGTACTTAGAAGTGATTTTTGGTTCTCAAAGCTTTCATGATTTTGTTAATCGTGTCAGTGCTGTAAATAAAATTACAGATTCTGATGCAGCTTTAATTGAGCAACAAGAGTTAGATATGCAAAAGTTAGAAGATAACAAGCAACAAATTGTCGTAAAGTTAAATGATTTAAATGAATTAAAAGATGAACAAGATCAAATGAAGGCGGATGTAGAAAAAAAGCTTGTAGTTCAAAAAAATCAACAATCCGAACTAGAAAGTAAGAGAAATAGTCTTCAAGCAATGGTAGAAGAACTAGAAATGTCTGACAGTAAATTAGCTTCTCTAGAAAGCAATATCAAAACGGATATTCAAAAAGAAGAGGAAGCAAAAGCTAAAGCAATTGCTGCCAAAGAAGCTGAAAAGAAAGCACAGGCATCAAAGCAAGAAGCTCCTGAAAGCGAAGTGTTAAATTCTTCTACTTCAAAGGATGAAGAAGAAAATAAACCAGTAAAACCAGAAAAGCCAGAAGCCAATAATGATAATAAGACATTTACAGTAACAGCAACTGCCTATACAGCAGACTGTGAAGGGTGTTCAGGCAAGACTTCATATAATGGTATTGATTTGAATGAAAATCCAGATATCAAAGTGATTGCAGTTGATCCTGAAGTTATACCACTCGGTAGCATTGTTGAAGTCGAAGGGTACGGAGTAGCTATAGCTGCTGATACCGGTAGTGCTATTAAAGGGAAGAAGATTGATGTGTTTATTTCCGATAAAACTGCTGCTCGTAACTGGGGAGTAAAAACGGTAAAAGTAACTGTAAGATAGATAACGTATAAAAAAGAGATTGGACAGAAGTCCAATCTCTTTTTTGCGGTCTAGGAAATTATAAAATTTTTGGGCTGTGGATAAAACAACTAAGTTATTTAGCCACGTCCAGCTCCAGCGCCCATCACCTATTGTCCTTACGGAAACCTCCTTACGATGAAGAAGACTGCCGAATGTCCTTTGTGAGGCATAGTCGCACTTATGCCCTTGCGGTGAAAGTCAACATCGATTCGCATACGCTTATCGTGTTTCCTTTATCTCAAAGAAATAAAGAAGTTCGACCAGTCGAACCACCCCTTGAAAACCAGGGGCGCAGTACATACGGTGATAAACGGGCGCTTGCGCTTTTGTTTCGGGTGAACACTATTATCCACTGTGATTTCTCTAACTAAAATAGAAGATGGATCTCAAACCTTCAGAGAGAAACCGGGGGCGCACTCGCTACGATTTTAAAGGTGTATTACGCTTTTGTTTAGCATTAGCATTTTACTTAACGAATCGAGATACTTTGTATAATGGCAAAATAAGCCATTATGATAAAGATAACGGATACTAAAAACGAAAGTGCTGCATTTTTTTTTATTTTAAAAATGTATAAACTTCCAAGAAGACATAAAAATGCTATTGCTCCTAAGAAAAGACCAGAATCTGTAGCAATCAGAGCAACTTTACTACCTTCTAACGAACCATCATAAAACATACTTAACAATGGTGCATATCCACCATGTTCTATAAGATTGTCTAGGTTCATTGGCGGTGATTGTTCATTAAGCGCACCAGTTATAATGAAAATGAAAGTAATAATCATGAATTCCACACGTACCCATGGCTTAGGTTTAAATGTAGGATCCTTTTTTATCCTTTTTTTCATCCAAAAACCATTAATTAATGCATATAAGATTAGCGGAATTATAAATAAATGCTTAAGTAACAAGCTTTGCCCATAGGAAACTAAAAAGGTATCTGTATAATCTGTCCCTGCTGTAGTTACGTTCATTAATAATATGCCACTGACAGTAATTAATAGAAAGCAACCAATTGCAGTTGGATGAAACCACTTTAGAAAGCCTAACCAATTCGATGAATTCGATGAGAGCCAACTTACGATTAACAATATCCCGGACCAAACAGAAACTGCTAATACATGCATAGCGTGAATTGCTATACCATAAGTTCCTTCAATACTCCCAGCATGACTGGACCAGGCAATTCCAATGGTAAGAAGAAAAAGAAGGAATAGCTCCCCTATAATGAATTTCAACCGATATTCATTTCCAAAGATTGTTATATAGAATGCAGTAACGATACAAATAATAAACGTAAAGAGCCAAGCATTTCCGATTCGGAAAGTGAGTAGAATCGATTCAACTGCAGATCCAATCCCTTCCATCCCAGCGACATGTGTGATTAATTGTATCAAAGGAACAAAAGACAATAATGCAATACCCAATACTGCAAATAATTGTAATGAGATAGAAATACTAATAGTCGGTTTAGATTTTGAGGGAATCCATCTTAGAATAAATGCTCCTGCCAGAAAAGAGAAACATAAATAAAGTAACGTCTCACTCCATATTGTGAAGAAGTACATAACTTATTTTTTCTTTCTAATTAATACAATTCCAATAATCGCGATAATTGCTACAAGAAGAATTGCGATAATCATGGTGTTAGAACTAGAATCTGAAGCAGTTTCTTCATTTGTTTCATTTGTAGTAGTAGAGTCTTCTGATTCGGATTGATTATCTTCAGTCATTGATTCATCCTCTTCAGTAGTATTTGTTTCTTCCGTATTATCTTCTTCTGAAGCTTCTTCTAATTCTTCAGCATCAACTTCAAAAGAGATCGAGTCCTGCATCGCATGTCCGTCTACACCAATAATATCCCAAGTCACTGTATAAGAACCATTAGGTAGTTCCTCTTCTAATGTTGCAACAAGTTCACCTTCAGTTATAGAAATATCATTGTTCTCAAACGTATCTCCTTCACTATTCTCAACTTGTAAAGAAGCATTTTGCTCTATAACAGTATCGAAGTTTAGCTGAATTGTATCTATAGACTCTGTAATTGTTGAACCATCTTCTGGATCTGAAGAATCCAAATGTGTGTGTGCAAATACTGTGTTTGCACTAAAAAGGAATAAAATGGCTACAAACAATAGCATTGATATTTTTTTCATAAGAATAACCTCCTAAAATTTTTATGTCGTTATCAGATTACTAAATAATGCATGCAGAAACAACTTTTAATACCACTAAACTATTGACACTTTCGTGACGATACTACTGTGTGAAAACTATGATATTTAGGAGTATTGAGTTAAAATAAGTGAAGATGATTATTACTAAAGGAGTGAATTTGATATGGAAAGTTATCCAAATGCTCAAGCAACAAAAACAATAATTGAACAATTAGTGAAAATCCCAAGTCCAACGGGGTATACAACTGAAGCGATATCGTTTGTTGAAAATTACTTGAGGCAGTTAGGAGTTGAAACAAAACGAAATCGTAAAGGAGGTTTAATTGCGACTGTTAAAGGAGAAAACGATAATAAACATCGCTTTCTAACAGCTCATGTTGATACGCTTGGAGCTATGGTAAAGGAAGTAAAAGATAACGGACGTTTAAAAATTCAGCGAATAGGCGGATTTCCCTTTAATTATATTGAAGGAGAATATTGTACTATTCATATGTCTAATAACAATTCTATTAGTGGTACAATTCTAATGCATCAAACCGCAGTTCATGTTTATCATAAGTCATCTTCATTAGAAAGAAGTGAGGATAATATTGAAATACGAATTGATGCAGAAGTACATAATGCTAATGACACTCGAGCGCTCGGGATAGAAGTAGGAGACTTTATATCGTTCGAGCCGAGAGTAGAGATAACAGATAATGGATTTATTAAGTCTAGACACCTAGATGATAAAGCGAGTGTTGGTATATTATTGCAAGTGATAAAACAAATCGAAGCAGAAAATATAAAACTACCTCATACAACCCATTTTTTATTCTCAAATAATGAAGAAATAGGGTATGGAGGTAATTCAAATATAACTCCTGAAACTGTGGAGTATTTAGCAGTTGATATGGGAGCAATCGGGGATGGACAATTAACAGATGAATATACTGTTTCTATTTGTGTGAAAGATTCTTCAGGGCCTTATCATTATGGGCTTCGCAACCATCTTGTGAAGATAGCGAAACAACATGATATTAGTTATAAATTAGATATATATCCTTATTACCAGTCAGATGCATCAGCAGCTATCCAATCAGGTAATGATATTATACATGGATTAATTGGTCCTGGAATTGATGCATCTCATGCTTTTGAACGAACGCATGAATCTTCGTTAATTCATACAGAAAAATTAATCTATCATTATATTCAAACAAAAATTATCGATATATGAAAATGTGGGGAAGAATAAAACGTAATAGCTAATTTATTGTATAGACAAATCTAAAGCATAATTTCACGGGGGTGTAGATCGAATAGTGCTGCTCACAATCAAGTATGGTATGTGAAAGGCTGATCAGCCCCCATTGAAATAAAAAGTAAAAGAAAGGTTACCCGACGCCTCGTTAATTTAGCTAATTTATATTAATACATAAACATAGATACATAGATAATGAGAAATGCTACCTAGTAAAATAAAAATATGAAAGATTTCATGGAACCCGAAATATCGAAAACGTAAAAATCCTGGTTTTAACCAATAAATAAGTGCCCCCACTGTATATAAAATCCCCCCTATAATCAACAGGAACATTCCTTCCATTCCAAGTTCAGGAGCTAAAGAACCACTAAATAAGATAACGATCCAACCCATTACTACGTATAGCATTGTAGATAACCATCTAGGGGAGTGGAACCATATAAGTTTAAAAGAAACTCCAAGCAAAGCAAGAACAGTAATAATTGCAAATAAGATCCAGCCAATTGTTCCTTTAAGACTTATCAAACAAAAAGGAATATATGTCCCTGCAATAAGAACATAAATCATCGAATGATCCAACTTACGCAAAAATGCGATTACTGAAGGTTGTGCGATGACAGAATGATAAACTGTAGATGCTGTATATAAGAGAATTAAACTGACTCCAAATATAGTAACAGCAGTAATCGTTTGAGCAGACGCGCTAATTTGTGCTGATTTTACGACAAGAAATACTAGTCCTATTACTGATAAGACAATTCCAATAAAATGTGTAAAAGCATTCATCGGTTCTCTAATATAGTTATTCATTATGAAAAACACCTTCATTTCGTTATGTAGTTTTAAAAACTATATAACGATAATACATGTGTTTCATGATATAGTCAACATTTACAGAATCATGTTTTGAAAGTATAATATGTATCAAATCAAAACGAGGAGAATAATAATGGATATTTATAAGCAATTAGAGGATTTAACATTATCTAACCAATTATCACCAGAAGAAATTCCAAACATTGATTTATATATGGATCAAGTTATTCAACTTTTTGAAAGCAAGTTTAGCTCATCAAAACGCAATGATGATGAAAAAGTACTGACAAAAACAATGATAAATAATTACGCTAAAGGAAAGCTGTTATTCCCAATTAAAAATAAAAAGTACTCTAAAGATCATATACTATTGATTGCGATGATTTATCAAATGAAAAGTGTTTTATCTATAAGTGATGTTGGTAAATCGTTAAAGGGTATTAATCATCAAGTTTCGGAAGATAACCTTCAATTGGAAGGTTTTTATGAGAGTTATCTACGAGTAATGGAGAATAATGTAGAATTATTTGATGAATTTATATCAAATCAACAAGATTTAGTACGTGAGTTTAATGAGAAGGAAGTGACAGAATCAGACTACTTACAGCAAGTTCTGCTTATTCTAAGTTTTACAGGAATGAGTAATTTCTATCGGAGAGCAGCTGAGAAAATGGTGGATAATCTTATATGGGAGGACGAAAATTCAGATGAAGCTTAGTATATTAGATCAGTCTCCTGTTTTAGAAGGTACTACCCCAAAGCAAGCTTTGGAGGAGACAATTGAGTTAGCTAAACTAGCAGATGACAAAGGATATCATCGTTATTGGGTTGCAGAGCATCATGGAATGGCACAATTAGCAAGCCCATCTCCAGATATTTTGTTAGCTATTATTGGAAGTCAAACGTCAACAATACGAATTGGTGCGGGTGCAGTATTATTACCGAATTATCGAGCGTTTCCAGTTGCTGAGAGATACCACATGTTAGCATCCATGTTTCCTGGCAGAGTTGATTTAGGAATTGGACGTGCGCCTGGTGGTTCGGCGGAAGCTTCTATTGCACTTGCGGGGGATTTTTTAAGTAAAGTTAAGAATCTGCCTATATTAATTGATGAATTATTACATTTTTTACATGATGATTTTCCAGAGGATCATTTGTATGCGAAAATTGATATTTCACCCAAGTCAATTGATCCTCCACGCCCGTGGCTATTAGGTACCAGTGAAAAAAGCGCGGTTCTGGCGGCAGAAAAAGACCTTGCGTATGTGTTCGGGCACTTTATGACAGATAGTGATGGTCCTAAAATCATTAGAAAGTATCAAAACGTAACAGAGAATAAAAAGCCTATAATTGTTGCTGTTTCCGTCATATGCGGTGAAACTGAAGAAGAAGCTATACAATTAGCTAAGGAAGCGTCTGAGTGGAATCAAAAAACTTCATCGTCCGAAGAGGATGGTATGTTTCCTAATATGATTATTGGTAATCCGATCCAAGTAAAACAACAACTACAAACTCTACAACAGTTATATCAATGTGACGAATTAATGATTCTTACAATTACCTCAAATTATCGGGATAGAAAGAAATCGTATGAACGAATAGCTAATATCTGTCTTTAATATGTAAGCAAACGTAATTATCAACTATAGCATACGTATTTTTTGAAGACATATAATGGATTACATGGACAAGCTATAAAGGGGAGCAGAAAGATGAATGACTGGGTTACGGGTATTATGGAACAGTTAGGTTACTTAGGGATTTTTTTAATGATGGCTTTAGAGAATCTATTTCCACCTATTCCATCAGAAATTGTATTACCGTTTGGGGGATTTTTAACTACTTATACAAATCTAACAATATTAGGTGTTATAACAGCTGCTACGCTTGGATCTGTCATTGGTTCTATGGTACTTTATTGTATTGGAACATTTTTAGACATACCTCGATTAGAGAGATTAATCGATCGATATGGACAGTGGATTCGTTTGAAATTATCGGATGTACAGCGAGCCAATGATTGGTTTCAACGTAGAGGCTATTGGACTGTTTTTTTCTGTAGAATGGTCCCGGTAATAAGAAGCCTTATATCTATTCCAGCTGGTATGACAAGGATGAATTTCCCTATTTTTATTTTTTTAACTACTCTTGGTACAATTTTATGGAATGTTATATTAATTAGTTTTGGTGTTGCTTTAGGAGAAAACTGGCAGCAAATATTAGGATTCATGCATGTATACTCAAGATTTGTATATATCGCCATTATTATCATACTAGTAGTAATCGCTATTATATTATTTAAAAGAAAACGTCAACGCTAGTTTCAGTTGGCGTTTTCTTTATGCAAATTTGCTGTATAAAAATAATCTTCTGTTAGTTCCAAAATAGAAATTAATTCATAAAGCATTACTAATTCGAACGGAAGTTTATTTAACATATCGCTACTAAGGTTATGTGTTCTATGCTTTTCTTTCCAAAATAATTCATTCAATCGAGTTCTTTTATCTTGTATATCATCACTATTATAGGCAAGTTCTTTTTTTAATACTTGTGCAATATAGGACGATACATTCAATAGTTCATTTTTTTCCTTCTCATCAATGTTTATTTGTTCTTTAGGGTGATCAATAACATTCGTTAGATGGTAATGCATGATCCTTAAAAAGTGTAACTGTGTTTTTATATCTTTAAATTTTTCTTGATTGTTTTCGGTGAAATGATATTTTGAATCATTTGTTTGGTACCTACTTAAAATTTCAGCTCTAATTATTAATTTATCTAATTCTAATAATTTATCTAAATACTTGCTTTCATTGTTTATCTCATCTACATGTAAAAGGCAGTAATATATACCTTGTATTTGTTTACCTAATTCTTGAGCAATGGATGAAACTTTTGTTTGAATGTTTTTTTGATAATCAGGTGGAAGTAAAAACATATTCACTAATGTAGATACAGAAAGACCGATTGTTGTAGTAAATAGTCTAATAAAAAATTCCATCACATAATTACTATGAATAACATCTACCATTGCAACAGAAGTAATTGTAGCAACGAGTAATCCATCATGTAATTTAAGACGAAAGCAGGTAGTAATTGTGAAAACTGCTGATAAAGCATATGTCACTGGTGAATTCCCAAACAAAGCAATAAATAATACTGCATATGCTGCTCCAATTGCAGAAGCAGGAAACCGTATCAACCCTTTTCGAATTGAATCCGAAACGGTTGGTTCAATCGTGACAATGGCAGTGATAACAGCAAATACTGGTGACCATCCAATCCATTCGCAAATATAAGCGGTTAAGAGAACAGCTATACCTGTTTTAATTACTCTGCTACCAATAAATGATCGAAGTTTCACGACTATAAAATCTCCATTCTTTACCTAAGTGAATCCATTTCATACGTATAATATTCCATGTTAGAGATGAAATGAATATATGTAATATTTCTATTTTCCACCCTTTTTGAATAAATTTCAATTATTTTTCGAAAAAGTGTTGCAAAACAGTTAATAATTTTATAGACTGTATTATAACAAAATAAATAATTATCAAACTGTTATATAAAAGGAGGATTTAAAATGACTGAAAAACAAGTGATGTGCCCTGACTGTGGTATTCCCATGGATGCTAAGCAATCATCATTAGAATGTGATTATTGTTTGTCTAAAAAAGCGGAGTAAATTTTTTTATATACTTTGTTATATAACAAAGTATATAAATTTAAATTATTATACAACAGTTAGTGAGGAGGATTTTATGAAGGATGCCACTATACTTCCAGATCATAAAAAAGCAAAATACGAAGATATTCTTAACACTGAAGCAAGAAAGTTTTTGTTGCGATTGCACCACCATTTTAATCAAAGAAGAAAAGAACTACTTATTGAAAGAAAAGAAAAACAAAAAAGAATGTCTGAAGGAGAAAAGTTACATTTTCTTTCCTTAACCAGACAAGTACGAGAAGCAGATTGGGAAATTGATCCAGTACCAACAGATTTAAAGGATAGAAGAGTCGAAATCACCGGACCTGTGGATAGAAAAATGATCATTAATGCTTTGAATTCAGGTGCCAATACTTTTATGGCTGATTTCGAAGATGCTAGCTCTCCAACTTGGGAGAATATGATGGAAGGACAACGAAATTTAAAAGATGCAATTCGAAAAGACATTGATTTTTTGGATAACAAAGGAAAACAATATCGTTTGAATGATAAAACGGCTGTAATCATTGTTCGACCTCGAGGATGGCACTTAGAAGAGCACCACATTACAGTTGAAAATGAGCCTATGTCTGCTAGTTTAGTAGATTTTGGATTGTATTTTTTCCATAATGCAAAAGAGTTATTACAAAGCGGATCTGGACCATACTTTTATTTGCCAAAAATAGAAAGTTATTTAGAGGCACGTCTTTGGAATGATGTATTTACCTTTGCCCAAAATGAAATTGGCATTCCTCAGGGAACAATCAAAGCAACTGTACTCATTGAAACAATTACAGCTGCATTTGAAATGGATGAGATTTTATACGAGCTTCGTCATCATTCAGCAGGATTGAATTGCGGTAGATGGGATTATATTTTCAGTTTCATAAAAAAGAATCAACATAACCCTGCTATGTTATTACCTGATCGCTCTTTAGTAACGATGGAAACCCATTTTATGCGCTCCTACTCATTATTAGCAATTCAGACATGTCATCGAAGAAATGCACATGCTATTGGAGGGATGGCTGCTCAAATTCCCGTGAAAAACAATGAAGAATTAAATCGTCAAGCATTTGACAAAGTAAAAAAAGATAAAGAACGGGAAGTAAATGATGGACACGATGGAACGTGGATAGCACATCCAGGTATGGTTCAACTAGTAAAGGATGTTTTTGATCAAGGCATGCCTGCTGCTAACCAGATTAATAGAAAAAGGGAAGATATACACGTTACAGCAGATGATCTATTGAAGTTACCGACTGGGCCAATAACAATGGAAGGTTTGCGTACAAATATAAAAGTCGGAATTCACTATGTAGCAGCCTGGCTAGCAGGCAGAGGGGCAGTTCCAATTAATAATCTAATGGAAGATGCAGCAACAGCAGAAATCTCGAGAGCACAGGTATGGCAGTGGATTCAAAATAAAGCAATGATGGATAATGAACAGCAAGTCACTTTTGAGGTTGTTAAGGATATAGTAGATGAAGTTTTAGTTCAATTTGAAGAAAGCTTAGGTATTGAAGGGATAGAAATCGAACATGTATACGAAGCTGCTACGTTATTTCTATCTTTAATCAAGCAAAAAGACTTTGAAGAATTTTTAACTTTACCAGCTTATCAACAATTAAATGAGGGAGGAACTGTATAATGAAAAATGAAAGAGTAGAGAATTTAACTAAAGAGTGGCAAGATGATATTCGTTGGGTGGGGATTGAACGTCCGTATAAAGCAGAAGATGTAATAAGACTCAGAGGTTCTATTGATATAACGCATACTTTAGCAACTCGAGGAGCCTCGAAATTATGGAAACTGATTAATGAAGAAGACTATGTAAATGCTTTAGGAGCACTGACCGGAAATCAAGCAGTTCAACAAGTGAAAGCGGGACTTAAAGCAATATATTTAAGCGGGTGGCAGGTTGCTGCTGATGCAAATATGGCAGGAGAAATGTATCCTGATCAAAGTCTATACCCTGCAAATAGTGTCCCTCAGGTGGTGAGAAGAATTAATCAAGCACTACAACGATCGGATCAGATTCATTTTTCAGAAGGGGAGAATGATATTGATTGGTTCGCTCCGATAGTTGCTGATGCAGAAGCTGGTTTTGGAGGTCAACTAAATGTATTCGAATTAATGAAATCAATGATTGAAGCGGGTGCTGCTGCTGTCCATTTTGAAGATCAATTATCATCTGAAAAGAAGTGCGGTCATCTAGGTGGTAAAGTGTTGCTGCCAACACAGAATGCAGTCCGAAATTTAATCGCAGCCCGATTTGCTGCAGATGTAATGGGTACCCCAACTATAATCATCGCACGCACAGATGCAAACGCAGCAGATATGATAACTAGTGATGTAGATGAATACGATCATTTATTTATCACTGGAGAAAGAACTGTAGAAGGGTTCTACAAAACAAAGGCAGGAATCGATCAGGCAATAGCTAGAGGGCTAGCATATGCACCTTATGCTGATTTAATTTGGTGCGAAACATCGGAGCCAAATTTGGAGGAAGCTAGAATATTTGCAGAAGCTATACATGAAAAGTTTCCAAATAAATTACTCGCATATAATTGTTCACCATCATTTAATTGGAAGAAAAAACTCTCAGATCAAGAAATAGCAGAGTTCCAAAAAGAGCTAGGTAAATTAGGTTATAAATTCCAATTTGTAACATTAGCGGGTTTTCATGCATTAAATCACAGTATGTTCGATTTAGCTAAAAAGTATAAAAGTCATGGTATGGCAGCTTATTCTGAATTACAGCAAGCAGAATTTTCAAGTGAAAAAGACGGATATACAGCAACTAGGCATCAGAGAGAAGTTGGTACAGGTTATTTTGACGAAGTTGCGCAAGTCATTTCTGGTGGCAAGGCTTCTACTGCGGCGTTAATAGGTTCCACTGAAACAGAACAATTTACAAGTTTTTACAAATAAACATGAAAAAATCTGTTCCCTAATGATAGGGAACAGATTTTTTTGACTGTCGTAGCAATTTTTGTCGAAATTGAAATATAACTGTAACATTCCTATAATATGCATGACATTTTCCAATGTTATACTTCATATTACCTAGAAAATATACATAATGTGTTCAAATATATAAAACTGCATAGGACTTTCTCACATTAATACATAAATAGTCTTATAGAATTGCAGTACAATAGGGAAGCGAGGAATAAATGTTGAAAAAGGTAATATTTACATTAACTACAGCAACTGTAGTTGGGTTAAGCAGTACTTTATTCACAGGTGTCGCACAAGCAGAAACAGTTGAGGATTTAGAATCACAACAATCACAAATTCAAGAAGAAAGAGATGCTATTAAAGCAGATTTATCTGATGCTGAAAGTGAAATAGCAGATGTGCTTATTGAGTTAGAAGAACTTAATAAAGAGATCGAGCGTGTAGATAACGCGCTAAAAGAAAATGAAGAAAAAATGGATGAAACACAAGATAAGATTGCTGATCGAGAAGCTGAAGTTGAGAAACTAGAAGAAGATATTGCAGAGTTAGAAGAAGCAATTGAAAAGCGTTATGAAATTCTAAAAGAGCGAGCTATATCTTTACAGCAAAGTGGTGGGGAAATTACATACCTTGAAGTAATCTTTGGAGCTCAAGACTTTGGTGATTTCATTACACGTGTACAAGCTGTTAATAAAATTACTGATTCAGATACTTCTTTAATTGAACAACAAGAAGCAGATAAACAAGAAGTCGAAACAAAACAAGATGAAGTAGTTTCTAAACTTGATGATTTAAAAGATATGGAAGTAGAAATTAAAGGAATGCTTGCAACAATTGAGGAACAAAAATCAGAGAATGATGTGAAGAAAGACGACTTGAAAGAAAAAGAAAACAACCTAGTGGCAATGAAAGATGAATTAGAAGTAGAAGACTCTAGATTGGCTACTCTTGAAAAGGATGTTGAAAGAAGTTTAAATACTGCTACTTCTCCTGCGCCAAATACAGCAGTAGCAAGTGCTAGTGTTGGCTCGAATTCAGAATCAGATAACAATAATGTTACAAGAACTTCAGGATCTGGTGGAGTAAGTACAGCGATTAATGCTGGATTTAATCATTTAGGAACACCATATGTTTGGGGTGGGAAAACACCAAGCGGATTTGATTGTTCTGGATTTGTTTCTTGGGCATTCGCGCAAGGTGGAATTTCAATACCATCAAGCACCTCTGCTTTAGCAAGCACGGGATCGAAAGTATCTGCTAGCAATATGCAGCCTGGAGATATCGTATTCTTTGATACGTATAAAACAAATGGTCACGTAGGTATCTACCTAGGTGGAGGAGAATTTATTGGTGCACAAAATTCAACTGGACTTGCAGTAGCTAACATGACAAGTGGTTACTGGGCAGATAAATTTAGTGGACATGTACGTAGTGTGCGTTAATTAATTGATAAGAAGTGAAAAAACCATAAGGGAAAAATCCCTTATGGTTTTTTTCTTGTCAACGCAAATAAATGTATGATTTAGTTCTACCAATAAATTAGTATTAGGTAAATATGTGGTTTAAGTTTTTTAATAATCGGAAATATATAGTTATCGCTATCATACATAAAAAAACAAAGAAAGGATTAACTAATGAATAAACATAAGTTTTTAAACCCAGTATTTTTTGTTTCGTCTATATTCATATTAATACTAGTTGTCATAGGAGCTATAAGCCCTGGCAGATTTGAGGCAGTGGCTAATAAATTATTTAACTTTACTACTATTAATTTTGCATGGTTTTACCTACTTGCAGTTTTTGTATTCATCCTTTTTTTAATTTGGTTGGCTTTCGGTAAGTATGGCAAATTAAAACTTGGACCTGCTGATTCAAAACCCGAGTATTCTTTTTTTGCTTGGGTTGGAATGCTATTTTCAACAGGATTTGGTTCTAGCCTCGTTTTCTGGGGTGTTGCAGAGCCGATGACTCACTTTTTTAGTACGCCTTTTCCTGGGCTAGAAGCACAATCAGAAGAAGCTGCTCGTGTTGCTATGGGTTATTCTTTCTTTAACTGGGGAATTAGTCAGTGGGCGGTTTTTGCGTTAGTTGGTCTAGTGATAGCTTATCTTCAGTTCCGTAAAGATAAAAATGGTTTGATATCAACAGCAATAGAGCCGGTAGTTGGAAAAAACCGCTTCACTGCTAACACGGTAAATTCATTAGCTGTAATTGCGACTGTGATGGGAGTAGCTACTTCACTAGGATTTGGAATTATGCAAATGAATGGTGGGTTAAATTCGGTATTTGGACTTTCAAATTCAATATGGGTACAAATAGGAATCGCGGTTGCTATGTTGCTTGTTTACCTGATATCATCTGCAACAGGTTTGAAAAAAGGTATGAAATGGCTTAGTACTTTAAATTTAACTTTATGTTTAGCTCTGTTATTATTTGTATTTATTATGGGTCCAACTGTATTTATCTTAGAATCCTTTGTACTAGGGATTGGAGATTACATTACTAATTTTGTACAATATAGTTTGAGAATGACCCCATATACTGGAGAATCTTGGGTGACAGAATGGACGGTATTCTACTGGGCTTGGGCAATATCTTGGTCTCCATTTGTAGGGGCGTTTGTAGCTAGAGTATCGCGTGGTAGAACCATTCGTCAATTTATATTTGGTGTCACAGCAGTTTCACCCATAATTGCTTGTCTATGGATAGCTGTATTTGGCGGGACCGCATTATTTAGTGATTTAAATAATGGTACCATGATAGCAGAAGCAGTAGATGAGGATTTAGCAGTAGCCTTATTTGAGACATTTGGTACCTTACCATTAAGTACAATTATGTCTTTATTAGCTATTTTTCTTATATTTACTTTCCTAGTAACTTCAGCGGACTCGGCTACTTATATTTTGGGTAGTATGACTTCAAAAGGAAGTTTGAATCCAGCACTTGTTACAAAGATTGTGTGGGGACTGTTAATTACTGCTATTGCAATTGTTCTATTATTAGCTGGTGGCTTAGAAGCACTGCAAACGGCAGCGTTAACGTCAGCATTGCCATTTACAATAATAATAATTATTTTAATGATTTCCTTCCTAAAAATAATAAAAAAAGATAGAAGTTCTAAATAGGTTAACTTTAGAGATTTTAAGGAACCCGGACATAAATCACTTTTCTTATACTAGTGATCCATGTTCGGGTTATCTTATTTGAAGAAACGGTTATATGCTTTCTGATTTTCTTTCTATATTCTAGACATGTTGAAGTTATTTAGATTATAATATTGAATAGGAGAGAGGGTGATTCCATGGGAAGGTAAAAGTGAATAACAACATCAGACATTGCACTGAGGCTGTCATTCTGCCTGTTTGGTTGAATCACCAACGTGCGTATTATTACAGAATTATTTTAAAGTAAATCAGGAGGTGAAATCCTTGTGCCATTCATTGGTACAGGGATCTTAATTGGACATATCGACGATTATTAATTTAACTGCGGTGGCAATATTAATCGCATTAACCGCTTTTTTTGTAATGTCAGAATTTGCTATTGTAAAAATTCGAAGTACACAACTAGAACCACATATAGAACAAGGAAAGAAAAGTGCTATTTATGCAAAAAGGGTTGTAACACATTTAGATGAGTACTTATCTGCTTGTCAGTTGGGTATTACGATTACTGCCCTTGGTATTGGGCGTTTAGCAGAACCGACTTTTGAACGGATGCTACACCCAGTATTAGAAGATTTCAATTTAAGTAGTGCTGTTGTTACAACAGCTTCCATAGCAATTTCATTCGCTGTTGCAACGTTTCTACATGTGGTCGTTGGGGAACTCGCTCCGAAGACTTTAGCTATTCAAAAAGCAGAAAGAGTTACATTATTCGTTGCCAGACCATTAACTTGGTTTTATCGATTACTATTCCCTTTTATTTGGTTCTTAAATGGTTCAGCAAGATTGCTTACCAAAGCAGTAGGGCTTAAACCTATGAGTGGACATGAAGAAACCCATACGGAAGAGGAATTAAGACTTATTCTAGCAGACAGTTACAAAAGTGGTGAAATTAATCAATCAGAAATGATGTACGTGAATAACATTTTTGATTTTGATGAAAGAGTTGCAAGAGAAATAATGGTACCACGTACGGAAATGGTATATTTCTCAAAAGAAGACAGTTTCGAAGCAAATTTGGAAATTATTCGTGAAGGTCAATTTACGAGGTATCCTGTTGCTGATGAAGACAAGGATAATATTATTGGTTTGGTGAATCTAAAAGAAGTCTTTACTGGACAACTAGATAATGACAGACCAAATTCAATTGAAAAGTTTATTCGACCCATTATTCATGTTTCCGAAGCTACACCAATAAAACAACTGTTACTAAAAATGCAGAAAGAAAGAATTCATATGGCAATCGTTAACGATGAATATGGCGGTACTGCAGGGTTAGTAACAGTAGAAGATATCTTAGAGGAAATTGTTGGAGATATTCGTGATGAGTTTGATGAAGATGAAACACCGGATTTTGAAACGGTAGACGAAAATACATTTCTTGTTTCAGGTAGACTAAGTTTAGATGAAGTAAATCAAAGGTTAAGTATCTATTTAGAAGACGATGAAGTAGATACAATTGGTGGATGGTTCTTTACTCATAATTTAGAAGCAGATGTTGGAACTGTTATGGAATATGAAGGACATGAATTTGCACTTATTGAAAAAGATGGCTTCCAAATTAAACGAGTTAAAATAACTAAAATAGCTTAAAGATTGTTCGAAAAGTAGGGTAAAAAATGAGCTTCCACAGGATGTGGTGATTTTTGCTTTAGCCACAGGACATGGGCGATTTTAGCAGAAAGTCTCCTTTTTGAACAGCTAGTACTAAAAGAATTTAAAGCTTCGTGTGTAGAATTTTTCTACTCCGAAGCTTTTTTGTTTTACCTTTGATGCAGTGATTAAAAATATGTAGTTTAGTTTTTCTTTATGACGGTTACATAACTAGTACAATCATTTTAGGAGGTGTCCTATCTTGGACATTCAAAAAAAGATTAAAGAACTTGAATATATGCAGACAGAAGGTAGTAACAAAATATTTACAATGTATTTAAATACGGATTTAAGTGATCCAGATCAGCAAGGCGGAGAATGGAAAATACATCTTAAAAATGGAATGAGAAATTTTGAGCAATATCTTGAAGAAGGAGATAACAAAGAAGAATTAGAGAACTTTCGAGAAGTAAAACAGAAAGTAGAAGATTATCTAAAAGAATATGAAAAGAGTTTAATGAGGGGACTTATTGTATTTGCTACAGCTGATGAAACAGTTTGGTTTGCTGAACGTGTGCAAATGCGATTAGAAGATGAATTTTATTGGCAAGAAACCCCTGAATTAAATCAATTAAAAATTCTAGGAGAGAAATACCCACATACAGGCATTATTTTAGTTCAGCAAAATTATATTAAACTACTAGACACGAACTTAAATATGCTTAAGGATACTGTGGGTTATGAATTAGATGTAGAAGAGGAAACCTGGAGAACGATGCAAGGACCGCGTCAAGGAAATTCAACTACAGGACTTGGATCAGGAAATTTACAAAAGGATCACTTTGAAGCAAGATACGAAGCTAACCAACAGCGTTGGTATAAAAGTATCGCAGGAAAGTTAGATAAACAAGCGAAAGATAGAAATTGGAAAAAAATATTTATAGTAGGGGAAGCACCTGCATCTAAAGAATTATCAAGTCAAATGAATAAAGAAGTTGACGATATTATTCTCAAAAATATGTTAGAACATGAAGAAAGTAAAGTAATGGAAGAGGTTTTAGCATAGAGATTAGAATTTAATCAGTGGCTAAATAAAAAACGACCAGCTAAAGGGATAGCTGGTCGTTTTACATTTTAATTATCAATAGGATCTAGAAAATCGCGATTAACATACCCTGTAACATCTTCATACTCAATTTCGACCCACTCGTTACCATCATCGTACACGTTTACGATATCACCAGTAGCTAATGTTCCAGAAATTTGATGGTCGGTACTTGGACCGCTTCGAACATTTAATAAGTCTGCATTAACGATTCGTTCTTCCTCTACAGTTTCTGCTTGTTCTGACTCATTATTGCTTTCATCGTTAGATTCTTCTTTCTCTTTATCTTCTTCGTCATTATGATCTACATTTTCATCAGATTTATTATCATGCTCGTCTGTTTGTTTTGCCTCAACGGATGTAGAGTGTGTATGGTTTTCAAATTCTGGATTATTAAATTGATTCTGCATCAATACTACAAATAAAACAAAAGCAATACTAGTTATTATAAGTAGTGATATTCCCATTTTCTTTTTATCCATTATTCACTTCTCCCAAAAATAGTATCTACACGTAGTATACATGGAAATATAAGAATAGGAAATATTATATGCAGAATTTTAGCAAATTAAGCACCTTTACAAAGTGGGCAAAGTCCATATATTTCAAATTTATGATCTTCAATGACATAATTCGTCAATGATTTTTCTGCGGAATCCATTGGGCAAATTTCAATCTCTTTTGTTTTACCACATTCATTACATATAAAATGATGGTGGTGGTGATGCGTACAATTCATTCGGAAATGTTTTTCACCATTTAAGTCTGTTGACTCCAATATACCAAGAGAATGATATAAATGGAGATTGCGGTAAATAGTATCAAAACTTACACTATCAAAACTTTTTTCTAAATGAGTTATGAGATCTTTTGCAGAACGATAACCATCAACATCTTCAAAAAACTCTAAGATGTCTTTTCGTTTACCAGTTGCTTTATAACCTTTATCTTTTAAAACGATCATTGCTTCTTGAAGATTCATGTTATAGCCCCCGTTTACTTAGATTGAAGCTTTTTAACTCCGATAGCTACTAATAATATAATAATAGCTATCATTACTATTGTACCACCTGGAGGGATATCTAAATAGTATCCTGAAACTATACCAAGTATAACAGATAATTCGCCAAAAATAATTGAGTACATTATCATTTGTTTAAAACCTTTTGCTAAACGCATGCTAGCAGCTACTGGTAACGTCATTAGAGCAGATACGAGCAAAACCCCAACAATGCGAATGGATGCAGCAATAACTAATGCTGTTAAGACAATAAAAAGTAAATGAATCCATTTTGCGTGCAGTCCAGATATTATTGATTGTTCTTCATCGAAAGATAATGAAAACAATTCTTTGTAAAATAATATTATGATAGATACAACAATAATCGAGATGATTAATATTGATGTAAAATCATTTTGGCTAACAGCAGATACAGATCCAAATAAATAATTAAACAGATCGTTATTAAACCCGTCAGCTATGGATATAAAAATAACACTTAATCCAACTCCCGCTGACAAGATAATCGGAATAGCAATTTCTTGGTATGCCTTATAAACAGTACGAAGTTTTTCAATTAATACAGAACCTGCTACGGAAAAGGCCATCCCGCTATATATAGGAGAAAGCATTAATCCGAATTTTTTTTCCGCCATAAGACCAAAGGCTATTCCTGCAAGTGTTACATGAGATAACGCATCGGCTATTAAGGACAATCTACGAACTACAATAAATGTTCCAAGTAAAGGAGCAATTAAACCTATTAAAATACCAGTTAAAAATGTATATCTTAAGAAAGGATATTGTAAAAAATCGATTAGCATATTCCACCCCTCCAATTATGAATGCTGATGACTTACTAGATTAACGGGATGTCCATAAAAATTGGAGAAGTCCTTTTCTGTAAGTGAAGCATATTCTTCCGGATTACCATGGAAGTGTAATGTTTTATTTAAACAAACTATATCGGTAGCATATTCTGTCATTGTACCTGTATCATGTGTTACCAAAAGTAATGTTTTATTGTGTTGTTGATGTAGATCATGCAATAATTCATAGAATCTACGAACATGCTCATAGTCTATCCCTACTGTAGGCTCATCAAGAATAAGGAGCTCTGGATCACTAACAAGTGCACGAGCAATAAATATTCTTTGTTGCTGGCCACCGGAAAGATTACCGATATTTTCATGGGCGTATTCGGTCATGTCTACTTGAGCTATTGCGTGATAAACTTTTTGTTTATGTTTTTTTGATGGAAAGCGAAAATAGCCAATCTGCGACGTAAGACCTGATAATACAACTTCAAAAACAGTTGCTGGAAATCCCTTATTAAATGAGTTTGCTTTTTGAGATACAAATCCAATTTTATTCTTATCTTTCAATTTTTGAATCGGTTGTCCAAAGACCTCAACTGTTCCATTATCAGCTTTGGTAAGGCCCAATATTAGTCGAATTAAAGTAGTTTTACCTCCACCATTTGGTCCAACTAAACCCATAAACGCACCTTGTGGGATTTCAAAATTTATATTGTCTAAAACGATTCTTGTGTCGTAACGGAAATTAAGGTTACGCATTGATACGACAGGGGACTTCATAAAAATCCTCCTTTAATTAAATATAGTTTTATTTGAAAAACGAATAATTAGTAGAATATAAATAGTAAAGTTCAGATTATATAAATGACTTTCCTTTGATTGTAATGGAAACCAACGAAATCTAAATAGCTACGAGTTAAAGTGGTCTTCTGTTCTAGGTTAATCATATTATTTTGTATAATCTTTCTAAAAGAAGCTTAGCGATAAAATTGACTCACCTATAAAACTCTTAAATAAATGTACTTAATTATAATAGCGTAATGATTATGAAATGTAAATAGGAATCGTTACGAATTAGTGTAATTTTTGAAGAAAACCCTTACAATAAATTAATTAAATTTATTGCGAAATATCAGATATTGATTTATAGTTATTTATATAGAAGGATATTTGTATGTCTTTTATTTTTTTACACAAAAATGAATGAGCATTCATTCAAATAGGATTGGGGGAGAAATTTGTGACATATTCTATAAAAAGTGCAGCAGTATTAGGATCTGGTGTGATGGGGTCAGGTATTGCAGCTCATTTAGCAAATAACGGAATACCAGTAACAATGCTAGATGTTGTGCCAAAGGATTTAACAGATGAAGAAAAGACGAAGGGATTAACTTTAGAAGATCAAATAGTAAGAAATAGGATTGCAGAACAAAGTAAAAAGAAATTATTGAAGCAAAAGCCCTCACCAATTACAACGAAGCAGAGTTTAAATCTAATTCATGTTGGTAACTTAGAAGATGATATTGAGAAGTTAGCTGAAGTGGACTGGATAATCGAAGTAGTAGTTGAGAATCTTGATATAAAGAAAAAAGTGTTTGCAAACGTCGATAAATATCGAAAAGAGGGTACGATTGTTAGTTCCAATACATCAGGAATCTCAGTGGAAGCGATGATTGAAGATTGTTCTGAAGATATGAAAAAACACTTCCTGGGGACACATTTCTTTAATCCGCCAAGATATTTAAAATTATTGGAAGTTATACCGACAAAACATACTGATCCTAGTGTTCTATCCTTTATGAAACAATTTGGTGAAGATGTGTTAGGAAAAGGTGTTGTGGAAGCAAAAGATACACCTAATTTTATTGCTAATCGTATTGGAACATACGGGTTATTAGTAACTGTGCGTGAAATGCAAAAGGGTGGTTATAGCGTAGGTGAAGTCGATTCTGTTACAGGGCCAATTATTGGAAGGCCGAAGAGTGCGACATTTCGGACGTTGGATGTTGTAGGACTTGATACATTTCACCATGTTGCGAAAAATGTCTACGATCAGGTAGATCATGCAGAGGAAAAAGCTGTATTTGAGATACCAGATTTTGTGAATCAAATGATTGAAAAAGGTTGGATTGGAGCAAAGAAACGTAAAGGATTTTATGAGAAGCAAAAAGACGGAAAAATTTATGAGATTAATCCAGATACATTGGAATTTCAAGAAAGAAAGAAAATAAATTCTGCTGCGGTTGAAATGGCAAAGCAACAAAAAGGTTCTAAACGAAAATTGAAAGCGCTTGTAGATGCGAAGGGAGATCGTGCTGGTGACTTAGTTTGGTCAGTACTAAAACCAAGCTTGTTATATTCTGCAGAGTTACTCGGAGAAATCGCTGATGATATTGTATCGATTGACCAAGCAATGAAATGGGGTTTTGGCTGGGAATTAGGTCCATTTGAATCGTGGGATGCGATTGGAGTTCGAGATTCTGTAGAACGGATGAAATCAGAAGGAGAAGCTATTCCAACTTGGGTGAAGAATATGTTGGATGAAGGCTTTGAAACTTTTTATCAAAAGGATAATGGAAATAATCTTTACTATGATAATGGCGAGTATAAACAACAGGCCATTAATAATAAAGAAGTTAACATTCGCACATTAAAAGAACAAAAAGGTGTCATTAAAAAAAATACTGGTGCTAGTTTAATTGATATGGGTGATGGTGTTGCACTTTTAGAGTTCCACTCTCAAAGTAATGCGATCGGATTAGACATTATTCAAATGGTTAATTTTGCGGTTGAAGAAGTGAATAAGAATTATAAAGGTCTTGTAATAGGGAATCAAGGTAAGAACTTCTGTGTTGGAGCTAACCTAGCGATGATGTTAATGGAAGCACAGGATGATAATTTCTTTGAACTAGATATGGTAATCCGTCAGTTCCAAAATATGACGATGAATATTAAGTATTCCGATCGTCCTGTAGTTGTAGCACCTTTTAATATGACGCTTGGCGGTGGTGCAGAAGTATCTTTACCTGCAGCAGCTATCCAAGCTTCTCCAGAGACCTATATCGGACTAGTAGAATTTGGAGTCGGATTAATTCCTGGAGGTGGTGGAACGAAAGAACTTTACTTAAAAGAACTTCGTCATATGCCTAAAGGAATAGACTTTGATTTAACTAAGGTTGCAAATAATGTTTTTGAAAAAGTAGCAACGGCTAAAGTTTCTACTTCTGCTGCAGAAGGCATTCAAAATGGGTTCTTAAATAGTAACGATAGAATAAGTGCTAACCCAGACCATGTTTTATATGATGCGAAACAAAGAGTTATCCGTTTATATGATGGAGGATATAAGAAACCTCAACGTGAGAAAATTCCGGTTGTCGGTGATGCTGGTTACGCTGCCATGTTAATGGGAGCAAAGTCATTGCAATTTAGTGGATATGCTTCTGCACATGATGTGAAAATTGCAGAAAAATTGGCTTATGTATTATCAGGGGGAAGAATTAAAGAAGGTACGGAAATCGATGAGCAAGTAATGCTTGATTTAGAACGTGAGGCATTTTTAAGTTTAATAGCTGAACCATTGACACAACAGCGTATGCAACACATGTTGGTCAAAGGGAAACCATTGCGTAACTAAGCGATAAAGGGGGATAAAAACGTGAAGGAAGCAGTTATTGTTGCTGGTGCGAGAACACCAGTAGGAAAAGCAAATAAAGGTTCACTAGCAAATGTTCGTCCAGATGATTTAGCTGCATTAACAATAAAAGAAACATTAAAGCGCGCTGGAAATTACGATGGGAATATAGATGATGTCATTATCGGATGTGCAACTCCGGAAGCAGAACAAGGAATGAACATGGCAAGAAATGTGGCGGGACTTGCAGGACTGAAAAATGATGTTCCCGGAATTACAATAAATCGCTATTGCTCTTCAGGGTTACAAAGTATTGCTTACGGTGCTGAAAGAATTATGGTTGGTGCAAGTGATGCGATTATTGCTGGTGGAGCAGAGTCAATGAGTATGTTGCCTATGGGAGGGCATGTACTTAAGCCGAATCCTAAACTTGTAGAAAGTGCTCCAGGTTATTACATGGGTATGGGGCACACAGCAGAAGAAGTAGCAAATCGATTTAACATTTCGAGAGAGGATCAAGATGCTTTTGCAGTACAAAGTCATCAACGAGCAGCCAAAGCACTGGAAGAAGGCAAGTTTGACGATGAAATTGTTCCTGTTGAAGTAAGTCAACGACTTGTTGGTCAGAATAATAAAGTAGAAGAGAAAAGTTTCATTTTTGATCAGGATGAAGGGGTACGTGCAGGAACAACTTCTGAAATTTTAAGTAAATTACGACCTGCTTTTCATGTGAAGGGATCTGTAACTGCAGGGAATGCTTCACAAATGAGTGATGGAGCTGCTTCAGTACTATTAATGGAAAGAGGAAAAGCAGAAGCGGAGGGTCTAACTCCACTATTGAAGTTTCGATCTTTTGCAGTTGCTGGTGTAGAACCTGAAATTATGGGAGTAGGACCAGTGGAAGCCATTCCAAAAGCCTTGAAAATAGCTGGACTAGAATTATCTGATATTGGGTTGTTTGAATTAAACGAAGCTTTTGCTTCCCAATCTTTACGTGTAATTCAAGCTTTAGATTTAAATATGGATAAAGTGAATGTAAATGGTGGAGCAATTGCCTTGGGTCATCCTTTGGGCTGTACAGGAACGAAGCTTACATTATCATTAATGCATGAAATGAAACGAAGAAATGAACAGTTTGGTGTTGTTACGATGTGTATTGGCGGTGGTATGGGTGCTGCTGGGGTATTTGAATTACTTTAATTTAAAATCCAATTATGGAGAGGGAGAAAAACATGAGTGAAACAAAAGAAAAAATATTTAAAGGTGGAGCATTTTTAGTAGAGGATATAACAGGAGAAGACATTATTACTCCAGAAGATTTTACAGATGAGCACAAGATGATAGCGAAAACTACAGAAGATTTTGTATTAGGAGAAGTTGTCCCGAAAATTGATAATCTGGAGAACCATGAGTTTGAGCATTCTGTTGATTTATTGAAAAAAGCAGGCGATCTAGGATTACTTGGAGCAGATGTACCTGAACAATATGGTGGTCTGGCTTTAGATAAAATCAGTTCTTCTTTAATTACAGAGAAGTTTTCTCGTGCAGGTGGGTTCTCTGTAACACACGGGGCACATGTTGGAATAGGTTCTTTGCCTATTGTGTTTTTCGGTAATGATGAACAAAAAGAAAATTATTTACCGAAACTTGCAACAGGAGAGCTGTTGGCAGCATATGCATTAACGGAACCTAGCTCTGGTTCAGACGCATTAGGAGCAAAAACAACTGCAAAATTAAATGACGCAGGTACACATTATATTCTTAATGGTGAAAAACAATGGATTACAAACTCTGCATTTGCTGATGTATTCATAGTTTATGCAAAAATTGACGGAGAACATTTTACAGCATTTATTGTAGAAAGAGAATTTCCAGGCGTATCTACTGGACCAGAAGAAAAGAAAATGGGAATTAAGAGTTCCTCTACTCGTACGCTAGTATTGGAAGACGCTGAAGTTCCGATAGAAAACTTATTAGGAGAAAAAGGAAGAGGTCATGTTATCGCATTTAATATCTTAAATGTTGGTCGTTATAAACTTGCGGTAGGTGGCGTTGGCGGATCCAAGCGCGCCATTGAATTAGCTGCAAAGTATACAAATGAAAGAAAACAATTTAACACTCCTATTTCAAGCTTTAATCTAACAAAAGAGAAACTTGCTACAATGGCAGCAGGTATTTATGCAAACGAAAGTTCAGTTTATCGTACAGTTGGATTATTTGAACAACGTATGGGAGCATTGACAGATGAACAATTAAAAGACGGGAGAGAAGTTGCTCGTTCCATTGCTGAATATCAAATTGAATGCTCTATGACAAAATATATGGCTACTGAACTATTAGATTATGTGGTTGATGAAGCTGTACAAATGCATGGCGGTTATGGATTTATGCAAGAATATGAAGTAGAACGTGCGTATCGTGATTCTCGTATTAACCGTATATTTGAAGGTACAAATGAAATTAACCGTCTGTTAGTCCCTGGCACACTAATAAAGAAAGCGATAAAAGGTGAGTTGCCATTATTACAAAAAGCACAAGGCCTTCAAGAAGAATTAATGATGATGATGCCTGAAGAAGTAGGAACAGAAGCACTAGAACAAGAGAAATATTTACTAAAAAATGCGAAGAAAATGGTTTTACTTGGAGCTGGATTGGCAGCGCAAAAATACGGCCAAAAATTAGAAAATGAACAAGAAATCCTTGTTAATCTTGCTAATATGGTTGCAGAAGTTTTTAATATGGAATCTGCCATTTTACGTACAGAAAAGGCAATATCTAAAGTTGGGGAAGAAAAATCGAAACAAAAGTTATTATATACAGAAGTTTATGCACAAGAAGCATTTAATCGTATTGAAGCAGAAGCGAAAGATATTCTTGTAACGGTAGAGGATGGCGATACACTACGAATGATGCTTTCATCATTACGTAAATTAACGCGTCATACACCAGTTAATGTTGTAAAGAAAAAACGTGAAATAGCAGCTCTAATTATTGAAGAAGAGAAATATGTAATTTAATTCAAAGTTAAAGAGGTTGGGACGACAAAAGTATTCACGCAAAAGATAAAACTAAATGATTGTTCTATGAACACATGTTTAGAAGATACTGCGCTTATCCAGCAGTGGCTGATGAGCCCCAGGTTGCTCATGCATCGGGGGCTCAATTAGGCCATCCCTACCACAGGACAAGGAAGACCCCGACAGCATCACATCGCATGCAGAAAATCGATTTATGATTTTCAAGATATCTCCGTTTATTTCTTACGCTTATTCTAGCTTTTATCCGTCTTTTGACTAAAACTGTTTGTAATGTCCTAACCTCTTACATAATTAATCTTTATGCTGTTGTTTTAGTAATTTTTTAATCTCTTCCATATCTTGTTCCATTTTTTCTAATTTAAGATTAGTTGGTGAAGGAGACTCTTCACGACTTGCTTCTTCTACATTATTCACAACAACACCTACAAATAAATTAATAATGACAAATGCCCCGATTAAAATAAAGGTAACAAAATACCACCATGACGTTGGATCTTTCTCGAGGATGGGATACATTACTCCACTTGCCCATGATTCTAATGTAATCACTTGGAAGAGGGTTAATAACGTACGATGAAGCGAACCAAAATACTCTGGAGAAACAGATTGAAATAACATGGTTCCAATAACTCCATATACATAGAAAAATAACCCCAGTAAAAGCATAATCGTACCCATTGAAGGTATTGTTAATAGCAAGGCATTGACCATTTTTCGTAAAGAAGGAATAATTGATATCGCTCGCAGTACGCGTAGAACCCGTAATATTCGTAGTACCATAACGTAACTTGAACCAGCTAGAATGATGCTGCTTAAAACAATAATAAAATCAAATACATTCCACGGTTCAATGAAGAAACTTTTCAAAGAATGACTTCCAATTAAACGTATAATAATTTCGATAGTGAAAATCGTTAGCAAAGTCCAATCTGCCCAAATAATAAAAGTAGAAAATTGGGCAAAAAATGGATAGGTCTCTAACCCGACCAAAATTGCATTTAATATAATAAGTACAATAATAATATTTAAAAATATATTACTATTGGCAAGCGCAGCACATTGTTTCTGTATTGTTCTCATTCTGTATTTTCTTCCTCCTGTATCTATGTATGTCACTATTGTACGATGTCGGGGGCGGGATGTCACTTAAAGTAGATGATTGGATATTAAAATACTAAATGTGGTAGCATACAGTTATGAAGATGAACGGGAGGGAATTTTTATATGTATCGCACAGTAACTGATTTTTTGAGTGAATGGAATGATTCTGCAGATGGCACAGCCAATGTAATCAATAATTTAACCGATGATAAGCTTGATCAAGCAATCGTAGAAGGTCACAGCACACTTGGTTGGTTAGGTTGGCACTTGGTAAACAGTCCAGCTTTTTTTGGGAAACTAGCTGGCCTAGATATTGATCTGTCACATGATCCAGATCGAGTTCCTACGAAAGCGCAAGATATAGCAGAAGCGTATAATGACATGGCTCAAATTGTTAAAGAGCAAGTAGAACAACAACTTACTGATGAATCATTAAACGAAAAAGTGGATAGTTTTGGAACACCTATCCCTCGTGGTGCAATACTAAGAAAGATGATTGATCATCAAACACATCATCGTGGTCAAATGACTGTACTTTTAAGACAAGCTGGCTTATCTGTCCCTGGTGTTATGGGTCCAACAAAAGAAGATCAGTAAAGTTGTAATTTGATTTTCACTTATCATAATAATTAAAATATGGTATATTATAGTTAGAGAGTAATACGATAATGAAAAAGTCATCTCATGCAAAAACATGAGATGACTTTCAATAGACCAACCCCAAAGTGGGGAAGGCACACCGAAGGCAATAATCCCTCAGCGCCGGGCTAAAGCACATGAGGGGTTATTTTTTTTGGTTGATTTCGGACATAATAAACGCAATCAGTGTTCCAAAAGAAATCATAAGCGTCAATACGCCTTCCATATCCATAGGCACCACCCCCCTTCAAAGGAAATACCTTTAAAGGAAATGTGTGTACCTAGCACCCTCATGTGAAGCCGGTCTATTATAGTACTAGTGTAACATATATGAGCAGAATTCATTCTAGGCTATTTGTTGTGTTTTTATAATATACAAATTTTTTAGTGGATTAAAAGCTGTTTATGGTATGTTTAGCCCGATTTGTCGTACCGATATTAGCTAATTCAACAGCAACTTGTTTTTTAATTTAGCTGAAGCCGGGCCTAGGGTCTGCGATGGAAATCAAATTAGCGAAGTATCTTATTATGGAACTGATTCACTTACAAGATGTACAACGGAGTCAAATGTGGTAAAATGTCCACGATAAGAAATCATGTAGGAGGAATATGATGGCTTTAAAATTTTATTGGTATCCGAATTGTGGGACATGTAAAAAAGCAAAAAAATGGTTTGATGATCATCAAATAGACTATGACGCAATACATATTGTGAATGAGACTCCGTCTTCAGATCAGATTCAAAATTGGATAAACATCAGTGAGCTTCCTGCAAAAAAATTCTTTAATACAAGTGGAAAAAAGTATCGAGAACTTAATATTAAAGACAAAGTCAATCAATTATCTGAGAAGGAAATAGCAGATCTATTAAGTTCAGATGGTATGTTAATTAAACGCCCAATCGTTACGGATGGGGAAAATATAACTGTTGGTTTTAAAGAAGATTCTTTTGAGAAGGTCTGGAAGTAAATTTTAACTAGAAAAATGATAGTATAAATTGTATAGTTAAATTGCAATGATAATTTGGAGGGATTTTTTATGAGTTTGCCACAAGATTTATTGTATTCTAAGGAGCATGAATGGGTAAAACAAGAAGATGGAAAATTACGCATTGGGATTACAGACTTTGCTCAAGATGAATTAGGAGACATTGTGTTTGTTGAACTTCCTGAAATTGGTGAAGAATTAAAAGTCGATGATCCTTTTGGTAGTGTAGAATCTGTAAAGACAGTATCTGAGCTCTATGCACCCGTAAGTGGAAAAGTAGTCGAAATCAACGATGACTTGGAAGATAGCCCAGAGTATGTTAATGAATCTCCATATGAAAAAGCTTGGATGATAGTGATTGAACCATCTGATGAAAAGGAACTTGAAGAGCTATTATCCGCAGAGAATTACGAGGCATTTATACAAGACTAATTTTTAGGCTGACTTTTACACGTTAATTGTGTATAGTCAGCCTTTGTTTTATCATATAATGATTATATGTAAAGGTTCTATGTCAAATGTGGTGGTGGGTTGAATCAACCCATCACCTTTTTCATTTCTTGTTGCCACAGGATTTTCTTCTTTAATCTCTCGAAGCCTTTGATTCCATAAGAATTGCGTTTTATTACTTTAATCGTGTTGTTCACACCTTCGATATATCCGTTGTTATAAGGATATACAAAGGCTTGTAAAATCTCTTGTCTCCAATTTATAAAAGTTTTTCTTAGACGATGAAAGGCTTCAATCCCTGACCTCTTTAAGGATGCTAAACAATGATCTAGGTTTTTACTTGCCGTTTGATGATCACTTTCCTTAAACCATTTCTCCATCATGACCTTCAATTGGTAGGCCTCTCTTAAACGGGTATCAATCTCTAGAAGCTTTTCAACTTTTTCTTCTTGATCTTCGTCCAGATTAAAATGCGACTTCCACAATAACTTCTTACTTCTCTTCATTTGAAGACGGATGGGTTTATCGACATCTGCCTGCACCTGCCGTCTCACTTCATCCAAAGCCCAATATACTTGACGCATGAAATGGAAACGATCGGCGATAATAAGAGGATGATTAAGCACATCACAGACTGCTTTCTTGAACCACTTCGACATATCCATAACGACAATTTCCACCTGACCTGTATCGCGGGATCGCAGATACTTTTTAATGGTATCCACTTTTCGATCTTCTAAAATATCAATAATATGTTTATTTTCCACATCGACAATGACCGTTTGAAACCGTTCTCCTCCGGCGTCCCCTTTAAATTCATCTATGGCTATCGCTCTCGGCAGTACTCGGTTTGTCTTTATGTTTCGACGATCAAACAGTCGCAAAAGGCGAGTGTCCGTCAGCCCAGTCCATCTCGCAGCTGTTTTAAATGAGCTGGAAGATGTATACATCAAAGCTTCTGCTTGCAGAGAGGTGGTACAACGTTGATAGCGATCAATCATTTGAAGTCGTTCGTAAAAGGTCTTACCACAATCCTTACACAAATATCTGCGTTTCCGAAGGAAAAGTTTTACCTGTTGGTTAGGTAATACGGGACCTTGAATCGGTTGAATTCGATAACTATGAACCCGTTTCGTTTTACATCGACAGAACGGACATTTCTGCTGACGTTTTTCGGTATAAAGTTCAACAATCAAAGCATCCGAACCCTGAGATATATCCCACACCTTCACATTAGTATCTTTTATCCCTAACATTTCTATGATAAAATGGTTTTGCATTCGTTCTCTCTCCTTTGCCTTTTGTGTCGCAACTTTAGGGTATCAAAAGAGAGAGAACGGTGCATTTTTTACATCTTTAAAACATTGACAGGACAAGAAGCACCACCACATTCATTGTAGAGCCTATGTAAATACTAGTATTGATGGCTCTTTCAAATGGAAGTCATCCTTATAATACAAATCAAATCGTGATTAATAAGCATGTTTCTTGCTTGCATAAGGAGTGCTATGCGATGATGATAAATGAATCTAATAAAGTAATTATTGTAGAAGGTTTGTCAGATAAGCGGCAAATTGAAAAAATTATTGATGATAAGGTTATAATCGTCTGTACAAATGGAACTTTAGGCGTTGAAAAACTCGATGAACTACTAGAAACGTATGAATTAGATGAGAAGGATGTCTATATCTTAGTAGACGAGGATCCTTCTGGTATGAAATTAAGAAAACAATTAGCTAGAGAGTTACCTCATGCAGAGCATATTTATGTGAGCAGTGAGTATCGAGAAGTTGCAGCTACACCTATGAAGGTTTTAGCAAATGCATTAATTGGAGCGCGGTTTACGGTTAATCCGACTTATTTACTTTAAAGAAAAGATTGATAAGGTGATATGTATGAAGGAATGGAATAAACAAATGGAACGAGGTGTGATTTATATTTACACACCATTCTGTGGAACATGTTCGGTTGCAAGAGCGATGTTGGAGAATATAGAGCGGCTTCACCGACAAGACATTTTCTACGAAATGAACGCAGCTGTTCACCCTGAATATATGCACGACAACCAAATTGAAAGTGTACCGTGCTTATTATTTGTTGAAAATGGTGAAATTGTCGAAAGGATATATACATTTTATTCAACTGCGAATATCTATGATTATTTAATACAATATCAACCAGAATTATTCTCAAATGTGACGTAAAAAAATTAATTGACAGTCCTATAGGCGCATGCTAAGATAGGTACACTGAATTAATAAAAAATAACCATTAACAATATGATATCTCTTATCTAGAGCGGTGGAGGGACTGGCCCTTTGAAACCGCGGCAACCTTCATAATTAAATGAAAGGTGCCAATTCCTGCAGAAAATGAAAGATGAGAGAACGTCAGACGATATACGATAAATACGTACGTCTTTCTGTTCTCTTACAGAAAGGCGTTTTTATTTTGACGAATTATGGGGAAACTATACGAAATGGTTGCTGGAGAGTAAGAGGAGGAATAAAGATTGATATCCATCGAAGGGTTAAGTAAAGTATTTTCATTAAATAAAAAAGACATCAAAGCTGTAGACTCATTGACCCTCAATATTGAAAATGGCGATATTTATGGCGTGATCGGGTATAGCGGAGCCGGAAAAAGTACGTTTGTACGTTTGATAAATCGACTAGAGGAACCTACATCTGGAAAAGTAACAATTGGAGATCAGGTTATAACAGAGTTAAATAAAAATGATCTTCGAGTTGCACGACAAGATATAGGTATGATTTTTCAGCACTTTAATTTATTATGGTCACGCACTGTTGAGGACAACATTGGGTTTCCACTAGAAATTGCTGGTGTTGATAAGCAAGAAAAAGCACGGAGAGTAAAAGAGTTGATTGGTTTAGTTGGACTTGAGGGGAGAGAGAAATCTTATCCTTCCCAACTGAGTGGTGGACAAAAACAACGTGTTGGTATTGCTAGAGCCCTAGCAAATTCACCTAAAGTATTATTGTGTGACGAAGCTACCTCTGCTCTGGATCCAGAAACGACGAATCAAATTTTATCTTTACTGCAAGACATTAATGAAAAATTAAATTTAACGATAATCTTAATTACGCATGAAATGCATGTTATCCGTAAAATTTGTAATCGTGTAGCTGTTATGGAGCAAGGAAAAGTAGTGGAAGAAGGACAAGTCCTTGATGTATTTACAAATCCGAAGCAATTAGTAACTAGAAAGTTTGTTGAACAAGTTATGAGTTCTAATGAGGATAGTGATATATCAACAATTATAGAAAATTATCCAGATGGAGTTTTATATCGGGTTCATTTCTTGGGTGAAACAACAAATCAAACCCTAATCAGTCAAATAGCTAAACAATTCTCTGTAGATTTAAATATTATCCAGGGAAATATTACACAGACACAAGCAGGCAGCTATGGAGCATTAGTAGTTCAAGTAACAGGTAATGAAAGCGAAATTGAGCGAGCTAAAAGCTTTATTGAAAGTCAAGAGTCTGTTGAATTGGAGGTAATTCAACATGCTAAGTAGTTTGTTTGAAGGGATTAAAATAGAGGATTTAATTGAAGCAACATATGAGACGTTTTATATGACAATGATTTCAATGGTAGGGACAGCTATTTTTGGGATTTTACTTGGGTTACTATTATTCCTTACATCGAAAGGTAATATTTGGGAAAACCGTACCGTGAATAGTATTGTTGCAGCCTTTGTAAACATCTTCAGAGCCATACCGTTTATTATATTAATTTTATTGCTATTTCCGTTTACCGATTTTCTGATGGGAACAATTCGTGGTCCTAATGCTGCTTTACCTGCGCTAATAATTGGATCTGCTCCTTTCTATGCACGACTAGTAGAAATTGCACTAAATGAAGTGGATAAAGGTGTAGTGGAAGCCGCAAAAGCAATGGGAGCGAAAACGAGAACGATTATTTTCAAAGTTTTATTACCTGAATCAAAACCGGCACTTGTGTCTGGATTAACTGTTACCACAATTGCTTTGATAGGATACACCGCTATGGCAGGAGCAATCGGAGCAGGTGGATTAGGAAACTATGCTTATTATTTCGGATTCCAGCGTCGAGACTTTGATGTTGTGTTATGGTGCACAATTATTATCGTTCTTATCGTATTTATATTCCAATTCATCGGGGACTCTATTACAAGGAAACTCGATAAGCGTTAAAAAATACTCAAGTTACTTTTGAGTCAATTTCATAATTGAAAACATTAAAAAGTAAGGATATAAATGTAATATTCAAGTTTTATACCAAATAACTAATTATGCAATTGATTTTACTACTTGATGAAATAAATAATATGTTTAATAAGGAGAGAATACAGAGATGAAGAAATTATTATTTTTGTTAGCTATTTCATTTGTGGGATTATTAGCAGCTTGTGGAACAAGTGATGAAGGTTCATCAGGGGATGGGTCTTCTAACGAAACAACAGAAATAACTGTTGGCGCGTCCAGTGTACCGCATGCAGAAGTTTTAGAAGAAGCGAAACCATTATTAGAAGAACAAGGTATTACATTAAACATCGAAGAGTACCAAGATTATATTTTACCTAATGATGATTTGGCTGATGAACGTATTGATGCAAACTATTTTCAACATATCCCTTTTCTAGAACAAACAATTGCTGATACTGGCTATGAAATTGAATCCATTGGTGGTATACATGTGGAACCAATGGGTGTGTATTCCCAAAATATAACTAGTGTTGAAGAAATTTCAGAAGGTACTGAAGTTATTTTAAGTAACTCTGTTGCTGAACATGGTCGTGTCCTTTCTTTATTTGAAAAAGAAGGTTTAATTAAATTAGATGAAAGTGTGGAAAAATCTGCAGCAACGATAGATGATATTGTTGAAAATCCGAAGAACCTTCAATTCTCGCCTGAGACAGAACCAGGTTTCTTACCTGAATTGTATCACAGTGAAGAAGATGCATTAGTTGTTATTAATACGAACTATGCTATTGATACTGGATTAAATCCAACGCAAGATGCATTGGTTGTTGAAGATGAGGAATCAGATTATGTTAATGTAATTGCAGTTAGATCGGAAGATAAGGATAATGAAGCCTTAAAAGCATTAGTTGAAGTGCTACAGTCAGAGGAAATTCAAACGTTTATCACGGAGAACTACGATGGAGCGGTGGTTCCAACTCCAACAAACTAAGTATTAAAGAGTAAAATGTAAGAATTGAATAGAAAACTCAGTTAAAGTACTTTATTCTTAAAAAAATGAAGATTTAATGAGAAATCAAGGTTTAAATCCATTTTGTTCGGGAATAGTCACTGTGTTAACATTTTTATTGTTAACGAATAAGAAAGGATGATTTATTATTACCAGTGGAATGGATTTAACCTTTACTTCGGAAATGGAAAAAGGTCTTGGACAATCTAGAGGATTGAATTATGAGGAATATGGAAGAAGTTTAGAAAAACAAATTCATGTTGAAAAACTGAGAGACAAGGAATATCATGAAGCCAAATCAGTGGCATCTGAAATAAATTCACAAATACCGAAATAGATCAAAAAAAGGCTGATGTCGTTACGACATCAGCCTTTTTTATAATTATAATAAGTTAAGGAATTTAAATCTACTAAGGCTAATCTATTTCTAACGCCATTGTCCTTATTACAGTTACATTTGATAATATGTTAAAATACAACTATATGTCCTTCTTAATGATTCAGTAAAATTTTTATCTTTTCTTCTTTATTAATAGCTAGCAAACGAGTTAGAAATAACCCGTAATGGCTAGTTACAGTATAGCTTAAAAGAGTTGATAATTAATTTGAAATGCTTTAAGATTATAATGAGAATAAATTGAGAATGGATATAAATTCATTTGATGAAAATAAAGTACTTGGAGGTATGTTTTATGTCAGGATCAGTTTTAGAAATCAAGAATCTTCATGTTAGCATAGAGGATAAAGAGATCTTAAAAGGGGTAAACCTTACAATAAAAGGTGGAGAGTTCCACGCAATTATGGGGCCGAATGGTACTGGTAAATCAACATTAGCATCAGCAATTATGGGTCACCCAAAATATGAAATAACGGAAGGAAGCATCACTCTTGACGGTGAAGATGTATTAGAAATGGAAGTTGACGAGCGTGCTCGTGCTGGAATGTTCTTGGCTATGCAGTACCCAAGTGAAATTAGTGGTGTTACAACTTCTGACTTCTTACGTTCAGCGATCAATGCAAAACGTGAAGAGGGCGATGAAATCCCACTTATGAAATTTATTAAAGAATTAGATAAAGATTTAGATTACCTTGATATCGATCAAAGTATGGCTACACGTTACTTAAACGAAGGTTTCTCAGGTGGGGAGAAGAAGCGTAATGAAATCCTGCAATTAATGCAATTGAAACCAGAGATTGCAATTCTTGATGAAATTGACTCTGGATTAGATATCGACGCATTGAAAGTAGTTTCAAAAGGAATTAACAAAATGCGTTCAGACGAATTTGGTTGCCTAATTATTACTCACTATCAACGTCTGCTTAACTATATTACTCCTGATTTTGTGCACGTAATGATGCAAGGTCGTGTCGTGAAATCTGGTGGACCAGAGCTTGCAAAACGTCTTGAGGCAGAAGGTTATGAGTGGATTAAAGAAGAATTAGGTATTGAAGACGAAACCATTGAACAAAATGCGTAATGTAAGGAGGGATAGCATGACTGTAGAAACAAAACTTCCATTCAATCAAGATTATATAAACCAATTTTCAGAAGATCGTAATGAGCCAGAATGGATGACGAAATTACGTTCAAGCGCTTTAGGTATGGTTGACTCATTAGATATGCCAAAGCCGGATAAAACAAAAATCACAAATTGGAACTTTACAGAGTTCAAACATGAATATAAAGAAGAAAAAACAATTTCTTCTCTATCTGAATTACCGGAAGAACTAAAAGATTATTTCGATAACGAAAACAAGCCTAATAACTTGCTTATTCAACGAAATCAATCTGTTGCTTATAGTACATTACAAGATGACTTAGCATCAAAAGGTGTTATTTTTACAGATATCTTTACTGCAATGCGTGATTATAGTGATCTTGTAGAAAAGTATTATATGAAAGATGCTGTTGCAGTTGATCAAAATAAATTAACCGCACTACATGCAGCATTAGTAAATGGTGGTATTTTCGTATACGTTCCAAAAAATGTACAAATTGAAGAGCCGTTACAGGCGGTCTTTTGGCAAGAAGATGCAGACAATGCTTTATTTAATCATGTGTTAGTAGTTGCTGAAGAAGGTAGCTCTGTAACTTATGTAGAGAACTATTTATCTCACAATGACGAGCAAGCTTCTGT
Organism: Oceanobacillus iheyensis HTE831; assembly: GCF_000011245.1. NCBI lineage: Bacteria > Bacillati > Bacillota > Bacilli > Caryophanales > Bacillaceae > Oceanobacillus > Oceanobacillus iheyensis. The sequence continues at coordinate 2,432,238 of NC_004193.1, read as the reverse complement.
TGCAAATATTATTACTGAAGTATTTGCACATGATAATGCACAGGTTGCATATGGAGCTGTAGATAATTTTGCTGCAGGTACTACTACGTATGTAAATCGTCGCGGAGTTGGACATCGTGACGCTCAAATAAATTGGGCACTTGGTCAAATGAATGATGGTAATACCGTTTCAGAAAACATTACGTATCTATTAGGAGATAACGCAACTTCTGAAGCAAAAGCAGTTTCTGTAGGACGTGGAAAACAAACGCAAAACTTCACATCAAGTATCCGCCAATATGGTAAACAAACAGATGCTTATATCCTTCAGCGCGGAGTAATGAAAGGTGCAGCTTCCACTATCTTTAATGCAATTGGTAAAATTGAACATGGTGGTACGAAGTCTAATTCAGAACAAGAATCTAGAGTCCTTATGTTAAGTGAAAAAGCACGCGGAGATGCAAATCCAATTCTTCTTATAGATGAAGATGATGTAACTGCTGGGCATGCAGCTTCTGTAGGCCGTGTGGATCCAATTCAAATGTTCTATTTGATGAGTCGTGGACTTAAACAAGAAGAAGCAGAGCGTCTTGTTATTCATGGTTTCCTTGCACCAGTAGTATCACAGATCCCGATTGAATCTGTTCGTAAACAATTAACGCAAGTAATTGAAAGGAAAGTTTATTAATGGATGTAAATGCCATTAAACAACAATTTCCGATTTTAAATCAAGAAGTAAATGGACATCCACTTGTATACTTGGATTCCTCTGCAACATCTCAAAAACCGCTTTCGGTTATTGAAGCGGTAAATGCGTACTACAGAGAGAATAATTCCAATGTACACCGTGGTGTTCATACTCTTGGTACAAGAGCAACAGATCAATATGAGGGATCAAGAGAAAAGGTTCGATCATTTATTAATGCGAACAGTACAAAAGAGATTATTTTTACAAGAGGGACTACTACTTCCATTAATATCGTAGCATCAAGCTATGCTAGAATGAATGTTGGTCCTGGTGATGAAATAGTTATCACCCAAATGGAGCACCATAGTAATCTAATTCCTTGGCAACAAGTTGCTAAAGCAACAGGAGCATCGTTGGTGTACTTACCTCTTCAAGAGGATGGTACTATTACAATTGAAGATGCGAAGAAGACGATTACAGATCAGACAAAAATTGTTGCCATGGCACATGTTTCTAATGTGCTAGGTTCAATTAATCCTATTAAAGAAATTGCTGCTATTGCGCATCAACATGATGCAATTATGGTAGTCGATGGTGCGCAAGGTGCACCTCATATGAAAGTGGATGTTGAAGATCTAGATTGTGACTTTTATGCATTCTCTGGTCATAAAATGTGTGGTCCTACTGGAATCGGAGTATTATATGGAAAGCAGCATTTATTAGAAAACATGGAGCCTATTGAATTTGGCGGAGAAATGATTGATTTTGTAAATCTTTATGACTCTACATGGAAAGAACTTCCTTGGAAATTCGAAGGCGGGACACCAATAATTGCTGGAGCAATTGGACTCGGTGCTGCAATTGATTTCCTAGAAAATATAGGATATCAAGAAATTGTCAATCATGAAAATGAATTGGCAGCACACGCTTTAAAGCAAATGCGTACAATTGATGGAATTTCCATATATGGACCTGAACAAAGGGCTGGGCTAGTAACATTTAATCTAGATGATGTACATCCACACGATACTGCTACTGTACTAGATGCAGAAGGAATCGCAGTACGTGCTGGCCATCATTGTGCTCAACCATTAATGAAGTGGTTGAATGTTTCAGCGACGGCTAGAGCAAGTTTCTACCTTTATAATTCAAAAGAAGATGTAGATCGATTGGTAGAAGGACTGTTAAAAACAAAGGAGTATTTTGGGAATGTCTTTGAATAACCTCGATACACTTTACCGACAAGTAATAATGGATCATTATAAGAATCCTAGAAATCGTGGTAGTCTTGAAGGAGACTCTGTTACAGTAGATATGAATAACCCGACTTGTGGTGACCGAATTCAACTTCAGTTACATGTTGAAGATGGAATTGTTCAAGACGCGAAGTATGAAGGAGAAGGTTGTTCAATCAGTATGTCATCGGCTTCTATGATGACACAAGCGATTAAAGGGAAGAAGATAGAGGAAGCATTAGAAATGTCACAAACATTTTCCGATATGATGCTGGGAAATGATGTAGATACTGAAGAAATGGGAGATATTGAAGCATTACAAGGTGTTTCTAAATTCCCTGCAAGAATAAAGTGTGCGACCTTAGCCTGGAAGGCAATGGAAAAAGGCGTACATGATCAATAAAGCAGAGATGTTTTTTCTGCTAGGAGGAGGTTATCTATATGGCTAAAAATATGCCAGAAATCGATGAGTATAAATATGGATTTCATGATAAAGACGTATCTATTTTTCGTACGGAAAAAGGATTAACGCCACGAGTAGTAGAAGAAATTTCAAAAATGAAGGAAGAACCGGAGTGGATGTTAGAGTATCGCTTGAAATCTCTTGAGCATTTCTATAACCGTCCAATGCCACAATGGGGTGGAGACCTTTCTGGTTTAGATTTTGACGAAATCGTCTATTATGTAAAACCATCCGAAAAACAAGGTAGAACGTGGGATGAAGTACCTGAGGAAATCAAGCAAACTTTTGATAAATTAGGAATTCCAGAAGCAGAACAGAAGTATCTTGCTGGTGTATCTGCTCAGTATGAATCTGAAGTTGTATACCACAGCTTGAAAGAAGACCTTCAAGATCTAGGTATCATCTTTAAAGATACAGACACTGCATTAAAAGAAAATGAAGAATTATTTAAAGAGTATTTTGGTAAAGTAATTCCTTACTCTGATAATAAATTCTCAGCATTGAATTCTGCAGTATGGTCCGGTGGATCTTTCATCTATGTGCCAAAAGGAGTAGAAGCAACAACTCCACTTCAAGCATACTTCCGTATTAACTCTGAAAATATGGGACAGTTTGAGCGTACACTAATAATTGTTGATGAAGGAGCTTCTGTACACTATGTAGAAGGTTGTACAGCTCCAGTGTATACAACAAACTCTCTACACAGTGCGGTAGTTGAGATTATTGTTAAAAAAGATGCATATTGCCGTTACACAACAATTCAAAACTGGGCAAACAATGTTTATAACCTAGTTACGAAGCGTGCAACTTGTGATGCAAATGCAACAATGGAATGGATTGATGGTAACATTGGTTCTAAATTAACAATGAAATATCCAGCAATCTTACTAAAAGGTGAAGGTGCACGAGGAAATACACTTTCTATCGCACTTGCTGGTAAAGGACAATTACAAGATGCTGGTGCGAAAATGCATCACTTAGCGCCAAACACATCATCTACGATCGTTTCCAAATCAATCTCTAAACAAGGCGGTAAAGTATCTTATCGTGGTTTAGTACACTTTGGACGTAAAGCGGACGGCGCTCGTGCAAATATTGAGTGTGATACGCTTATTATGGATAATGAGTCTACTTCAGACACTATTCCATATAACGAAATCTTAAATGACAACATTTCTTTAGAGCACGAAGCAAAAGTATCTAAAGTATCGGAAGAACAGCTCTTCTATCTAATGAGCCGTGGTTTATCAGAAGAAGAAGCAACAGAAATGATTGTAATGGGCTTCATCGAGCCATTTACAAAAGAACTTCCAATGGAATATGCGGTAGAAATGAACCGTTTAATCAAGTTCGAAATGGAAGGTTCTATTGGTTAAGTTTAATAAGTCATCCTTTTCTATGGGGATCAGAAAGAATTAAATAAGAGGATCTAGAATCGTGTAGATGTTATACAGATTCAGATTTCCTCTAAAAGGAGAAGACGAACTTTTCTAGTTCGTCTTCTTTGATTTGGCTGGATAATAATAATGTTCGATAATCTTTAATGTTATAATTCCTGTTATAAGTGTATTGGTCATTAATTACCAGTTTTCTGTAATCTTGCTTGACGCTCTATAAAACAAAATAGCATTGAATAGAGCAACTCTCTATACCAAATAAACATGAGATATCGTAAAAAGTAGTAAATAGGTCTACCTAGAATTTAATTTATTTTTTTGGTAATAGTGTAATGAAAAGATAAACGGTGATTATCCAAAAAACTCTTGAAATGTTAATGTGATTAGAATAATACTTACTATTCCCCAAGAAGTCGCTCCTACGACCCACCAGACAATAGAATAAGTATCTTTTGTAACATTTGGGTCTTCTGTATTTGATTTTATAAAGGCTAATTTATTTTCCATAGGCTTCTTCATCGAAATAAGTACACAAAATCCAATTAGAATAAATAAAATAGTTATCCAAAGTAACATTTTTATTGTAACCACCTTTATATTTTATGTATATTCATTTTAAAGCATCACCATCTTAAGTCAACTGTCTATAAATCTATTTCTGTTCTTCATCAGCTGTAAACAAATAATGAACGCAATCAGTTGTGATGTTCATATAAATTCTTCTATATTAGTCAGCTACTGTATCCCTTCGATAACGATTTTCTGAAAAAATATATTTCAAAGAAAATAAAATTGGACAATAGATTTCTACCTCTTTTTCTATTTTTTATACTATTTCACTACTCTCTTTTTACAAAATTTGCGTACATTATCGTAAATCAATGAGAGGGAGAAATTATATGTTAAATTTTTCAATGATTAATTTGGTTCGTCGTAATGGTAAGAAGATGGACAAAGGGATCAGACAAGAAATGGTGAATTTCTATAAACCGTTTCGTTATATTCCTTGTTTTTTACAAAGTCCGATAGAACGAATTAAAAAGAAAACAAAAAAATTACCTGTTGTTATTAAATTCAAATCAGACAATTTTGCTAATGGATTACATGAAGTGAAAAATACAAAATGTAAATCGCTTCGTGAATTTCATTCTATTTCCTGTTGCTCAGCTAAATTTTCTGCAGAAAAAATTGAGCAATTAATTGAAAATTGCAGCCTAATTGAGAAAATCTATTATGATAGAAAGGTTTTTTCATTACTAGATACTGCTTCTTCATCAATAAATGCTGATGTATTAAAGGAGAGTGGGCTGACAGGACAAGGGTCTACTATTGCGGTTATCGATACAGGAATACATCCGCATGAGGATTTAGAAGGTCGTATTATTGGGTTTGCTGATTTCGTAAAAGGGCAAACAGAACCTTATGATGATAATGGACATGGTACACACTGTGCTGGAGATGCTGCTGGTAATGGTGCATTGTCGGATGGGCAATATCAGGGGCCAGCGCCAGACGCAAATTTAGTCGGTGTAAAAGTGTTAAATAAAACTGGTTCAGGGTCATTATCTACGGTTATAGAAGGTATTGATTGGTGTATTCAAAATCAGTCTAAATATAATATAAATATACTATCCCTATCACTTGGTTCAGACGCTACAGAGCCTGCTGAAGGTGATCCTGTTGTTAATGCTGTAGAAACGGCTTGGGATAATGGTATGGTTGTATGTGTTGCTGCTGGTAATTCTGGTCCTGGAGATAAGACAGTAGGCAGTCCTGGAATAAGTCCTAAAGTAATAACTGTTGGTGCTGCAGATGATAATAATACCGCTGAACGTTCTGACGATTCAGTGGCTGAATTTTCTAGTAGGGGACCTACCATTGATGGTTTAACAAAACCAAATTTATTAACGCCAGGCGTTGATATCGTATCCTTAAGAGCACCAGGTTCTTTCATTGATAAAACAAATAAATCAGCTCGTGTTGGAAGCAATTATATCTCTTTATCTGGTACTTCCATGGCGACTCCAATTTGCGCAGGTATAGTTGCTCAATTACTTCAAAGTGATTCAAGCTTAACTCCTAATCAAGTAAAGGAAAAATTAATGGAAGCATGCCAAGATTTAGGACAATCCCCTAATGTTCAAGGAGCAGGGTATCTAAATGCTGCCAATTTAATTAATATAAATGAATAGTATCTTGAGATAGTGATAAAGCATAACCATTCATGTAACTAGATAACTAGAACACCTCCAACATACTAAGAATAGTGGGCAAAATCATCCGTGGATGATCTTAACCACTATTCTTAGTATGTTTATATTAATAATAGTTTTTTACTATTTTAATTCGCTCTATTACATTAAATAAGTATACCTATGATATGATAAAGAAAAATGAAGGAGTTGATAGAATGGTTGTAGCATTAATTTGTTTTATAATTGCTGTTCTAGCTGCTTTTATTGGTTCACTAGTAGGGCTAGGTGGTGGAATTATTCTTATCCCATTACTATTACTCTCCAGCCAATACGTTATTGGTTTTGAATGGGTCAGCCCACAATCAGTAGTCGCGATGTCTCTGGTCGTAATGGTTTTTACTGGGATCTCATCGGTGCTTTCTTATGCAAAGCAAAAGCAAGTTGATTTTTATGCAGGCAGTATCTTTTTAGCTGGTAGTATTCCTGGTAGTATGATCGGTGCATGGTTAAATCAATATGTAAATATGGATGGGTTTTATCTTTATTTTGGTCTTTTAATCATCGTTATATCATTTATCATGAGCCTAAGAAAAAAAGCTTCTAAACTTAGACGTAATGTAGACATTCTTGAACCGGGGGCAAGAAGTTTCGAATTAAAAGGAGAAGTTTACATATATAAATTATCTTTCATATCTGCAATTAGCATTGCTTTATTTGTAGGAATGTTGTCAGGTTTATTTGGGATAGGTGGAGGAGCAATAATGGTGCCGGTAATGATGTTATTATTTGGATTCCCAGCACATCTAGCCGCAGCAACTTCCATGTTCATGATTATATTTGTCAGTTTCATGGGCTCCATCACACATATATATTTAGGAAATGTTGTTTGGGAGTATGTGCTTTTCTTTATACCTGGAGCTTGGATAGGTGGTAAACTTGGAGCTAAGGTAAATCATCTTTTATCAAATAATGTACTGGAATTACTATTAAAAGTTATGCTGATTTTAGTTGGTATACGAATGATCATGCAAGGCATTGGTTAGGAGAATGTAAATGTCAAAAGAACAGTTAACGTTTTACTTTACAAATGATCTACATAGTCATTTTTTACAATGGCCGAAAGTAGCAAGTTATTTACTTCATAAACAGGAAATACATAAAGCAAATAGTGATACTTATTGGACGGTGGATATAGGAGATCATGTGGATCGCTCTCATCCTATAACGGAAGCAAGCCGAGGGAAAGCAAATATAGACTTACTTAATCAATTAAATTACGATGTCGTAACACTAGGAAACAATGAAGGGATCACTTTATCGCATGATGAATTATATCATCTATATGATCATGCTAATTTTTCGGTGGTTTGTTCTAATCTGGAAAGCTTGGATGGTCCATTACCAGCTTGGTTAAAACGCACTGAAATAAAAGAATCAGCTAGTGGCATTAAAGTCGGCTTTTTAGGCCTTACTGCTCCATTTAATGCGTTTTATGAGCTTTTGGATTGGCATATTGATAATGAATTTGACGTGTTAGATCAATATATACATGAATTAGAAAAACAAACAGACATTATAGTATTGTTGTCTCACTTAGGAATCAGTGTTGACCAAGAAATTGCTAGAAGATATCCTTCTGTCGATATCATAATGGGCGGACATACGCATCATTTACTTGAAACGGGTGAGCTGGTTAATCATACATTAATTACAGCAGCTGGCAAGCATTGTTATTATGTAGGGGAGGTCACTGTGGAATGGGATCATGAAGCAAATCATATTACGAAGCGTAATGGTTATGCGGTAGATCTCACTCATACGCTTCCGGATTTACAAACCGAACAATATATTCAAACGCTATTTGATCAATCAAGGGAATATCTAGATAATGTTGTTATCAAAGCAAATAAACCGATTGAGGTAAATTGGTTTGCTAATACACCAATCATTCAAAGTCTGACAACAACATTAAGAAAATGGACAAATGCTGATTTTGCCATGTTAAATGCAGGAGTATTGTTAGAGAGCCTTCCTGCCGGCCCAGTTACGTATGGTGACATCCATCGTATTTGTCCACACCCGATTAATCCTGTTCTAGTTGATTTAAAAGGCGATGAACTTATCGAGGTAATACGAGCATCTTTATCTACAGATTTTACAGAATTAAAGCTAAAAGGGTTTGGATTTCGCGGTGAAATTCTAGGGAAAATGATATTCTCTGGTTTAGATGTTATGACAGATTTTCATCGAAATGGTGGTGAGTATGTAAAAGCAGTTTATGAACAAAATGGAAAACGGATTGATCCCGACAAAACTTATTATATAGCTACTGCGGATACATTTACATTTGGGAGATTACTGCCTGAGGTTGCAAAATCAACTACGAAGCAATATTTTGTTCCAGAATTTTTAAGAGATCTCCTTGCAGAAACTTTGATACAGCAATATTCCTTTTAGATTGTGACGCTTTCTATGCCCCTTGCATACACTTATAGTGAATTTTATAAAGGGGGCAAATGTAAAAATGATTACAATAGAACCTCTCGAGGTAGATGGAATTATATTCACTGCTGTGAGTGTCGAATTGCCAAAGACAACATTATTAACAATTAGTAATGATGTAGGATATATCATGTGCGCGGCGCTCGACGTTGATATTTTTAATGAAATACCTAAACTACAAGAACGGAATGTGGTAGCTGGTCGTGCAATGGGAGTTAGAACCATTGATCAATTACTTCACGCACCATTAGAAAAAATCACGAATGCGTCTAAAGAGTATGGATGGGAAGTAGGTATGACTGGGAAAGAGGCTTTGTTAAAAATATCATAACTGTTAAAAAGCTTTTCTTTCACAGGAAAAGCTTTTTAAATTATCAGTGAAATTAAGATAGGCATAAGAAGGATTATTTGGTACTATATTACTAATAGAATGTTGAAAGATGTCGGATTACGGGAGAAATCTATGAAATTAGTAAGTACGAAATTTATTCAGTCTGAAGATACATTAGCTCAATCTTTATATGATGAGCAAGGAGTAATTTTATTGGCTAGAGGAATGAAGTTGACCTCAGGTGTTATCCAAAAACTGTTAGATCGAGGAATAACCTATGTATATATTGAAGGTGAGATAGACGATGACCAGTATTACGAACCAGTGATAACCGATCAGCTTCGTCAAAAAGCAGTACATACCCTTAACGATACTTTTAATGGAATAAAACAAGCAGGTCTGTTAAGTAAGTCTTACGTACTTCAAACAAAAGAAACAGAGCTAAGAGAAGTTGTAGACCAGATTTTGTATGAAGTAGAAGGTAATGAGACCACATTAACATTACTTTCGGATATAATGATCACCAATGATTATATTTTACAACATTCTCTTAATGTGGCTATATATTCGATTGCGATCGGAAAACAATTAAATTATACTTCCGAACAATTAAAAGAATTAGGTATCGGAGCGTTATTACATGATGTGGGGAAAATTTTTATTGAATCGGAAATATTAAATAAACCTTCTAATTTAGATGAAGCTGAGTTTCAAATTATAAAAAGCCATACAAAATTAGGGTATGATTACTTAAGCAGCTATCCTGGGTTTCCTAAAAACGTTGCGCAATGTGCCTACCAACACCATGAAAGATTAGATGGTTCTGGTTACCCTCTAGGTCTGTATGATAAAAATATTATTCCTTACGCAAAGGTCATAGCAGTGGCAGATGTCTTTGATGCTGTAACTAGTAACCGTGTTTATAGAGATGCTCTATTGCCGCATGAAGCGCTGGAAATTCTATATGCTGGTGCAGTCAGGGAATTTGATATACAAATTATTGAGGCATTTAAAAAAAGTATCTCTGTGTATCCGGAAGGTTTAATGGTAAATTTAAGCGATGGAACTTCTGGAAAGGTAGTTAGACAAAATAAATATTTATGCGATCGGCCAATTATTCGTGTGACTGAAGTACAAGGAGAGATACTCGATAATCCGTATGAATTAAATTTAGGAAAAGTGATGAATACACTTATTACGGAAGTTATCAAAAATACATAATCCATAGTTCTACCCACTCTAAGAACAAGCATACATTGTGAAGAGGGGGTATGAATGTTGAGGTTCAAAAGAAGATATCGCATCCGTAGAAGAACATACAAAAGGCCTCCACAACGTCAATTTTTAATAATAATGACCCTTATCATATTTGTAGTATCCATGGCCTTTAGTTTTTGGATTATTAATGACAGGATTGAACCTATAGTGAGAGACATTGCAAAGAGAAAAACCGAAGAATTTGCCACACGTGCAATCAATTCGGCAGTAGCCTTTGTAGGTGAATATAGCTTTGAAGATATCATTGATATTACTTATGATAATGAAGGGAATTTTGTGACATACAATCAAAACCCTACCATTATGAGTGAGATAAACCGTGTGGCTACGGATAGAGTGGAAGAATTTTTTGTTCATGTAAATGAAGGAAAGCCTTTAAGTTTTGAAAATAATGTGGAAGATCCTTTGAATGATGACGGAAGTGCTGAGGGAAGAGCTGCTATTGATCCAACTTTGATTGAAATTCCTCTTGGACAAGTGACAGGTAATTCGGTGCTATCCAATCTTGGTCCAAAAATCCCTATTAATATGCAAATTATTGGTAATGTGAGAACAAATGTAGTAAGAGAAACAGAAGAATTTGGTATTAATGGATCGTGGGTTACGCTATATGTGAATGTAGAGGCAGATGTACAAATTATTGTTCCTTTTACGTCCGATGTAACGACCGTTCATACAGAATTATACCTAGATAGTAGTGCAATCATGGGGAAAGTACCTGATTTCTATGGTGGAGATGGGTCTCCAGATATAGCGATACCAAAAGATGATTTGCAGAATGATGAATAATATAGTATATTACTAGTAATTGAATATTGCCTTATCAGATCGGTGAGGTAGAGGAGCATACAACATTAGTAATCGACAAGAGGATGACAACGATGATAGTTGGTGGAAGGGTTGTTTGCCGAAGCATAATAAGGGTCAGACTTATTATTGCTGGTACATCTTTGAATAAAAGATGCACTGTCATGCAAAATTAAGTGCATGGAGAACTACTGATCGAAATGGAGGATAACGTTAGTTGGTAAAACAATGATGGTTATTTTCTGTCGTTGTTTTTTTTGTGCTTAAAAATAGCAACGTTGCTTTACATCAAGAGCATTTCGGGTATTATCTCCATCACCAAATAATTATTTGGAGGTAACAACTATGGAAGGTACAATTTATTCACTTATTCCTGCAGTAATTATGCTACTACTAGTGATTATTACACGTAATGTTCTAATATCATTAGGTACAGGAATTATTGTAGGAGCATTGCTTATTCACAATTTTAATATTTTATCCTCAATCACTGAGATTTGGGAAGTATTTTACACTATATTTTATGCTGATGGAGAATGGCAGATAGGAAATATATTCCTCCTTAGCTTTTTAATACTTCTAGGGATATTAACAGCATTTTTACAAGCATCAGGTGGAAGTAGAGCATTTGGTGACTGGATGATGAAACGAGTGAAGACAAGAACGGGTGCACAGGTAATGACGGCTGTTATTGGAATAATTATTTTTATTGACGATTATTTTAATAGTTTAGCAGTTGGCCAAATTGCGAGACCGCTAACCGACCGCCATCGAATTTCACGTGCAAAACTTGCTTATTTTATTGATTCTAGTTCTGCACCAGTTACTGTGTTAGCCCCTATTTCTAGTTGGGGAGCATATATTATCGGAACATTAGGGACGTTATTCGCTGCTAATGAAATTACAGAGTATCAACCATTTGAAGCATTTATCCAAATGATTCCATTGAATTTCTATGCAATATCAGCAATTATTCTCGTCTTTATTGTAGCGTATTTCCATTTGGATCTAGGACCAATGCACACACATGAAAAAAGAGCTGAAAAAGATGGTGAACTTCTTAGTCCTGAACAAGACAATGTTGCCGGAGATTTAGGTGATGTTTTTGATCCACATAAAGATGGGAAAGTATACCACTTATTAGTGCCAATTATTGTGTTATTTATTGTTACAATTGGCTCAATGTATACCACTGGTGTAATTGAAGCATCAAGTTATGGATTAATTGATGCCTTTGCAAACACAAACGTTAATTTATCATTAATATTAGGTGGTCTTTCGTCCGTAATAGTTGCAGCTGTATTCTATTTCTCTCAAAGGGTACCGCGTTCTGAGTTTGGAAAAATATTAATTGAAGGTACGAAAACAATGATGCCTGCAATTAACATTCTTTTATTGGCTTGGATGATTGGTTCAATTATTGGAAGTATTGGAACAGGCGATTACTTGGCTGGATTAGTTGAAAATGCTTCAATTAACGTGTCGTTGTTACCAGTTATATTATTTATAATATCTGCCATCATGGCTTTAGCAACCGGTACATCTTGGGGAACCTTTGGTATTATGCTTCCAATTGCTGCTAACATCATGGTGAATACAGATGAGAGTTTATTATTGCCAGCACTAGCAGCAGTACTTGCTGGAGCAGTATTTGGTGATCATTGTTCTCCAATTTCAGATACTACCGTACTTTCCTCTACAGGTGCAGGAGCGAATCATATAGACCATGTGCTAACACAGTTGCCTTATGCAATTATAGCTGCTGTATCTGCTATAGTAGGATTTACCTTAGTTGGATATACTCACTCTACATTACTTTCTTTATTGGTGACAATTTTACTTATGAGTATCATTGTAATAGTATTGAAGAAAAGCGTCGTTGACCGAAGAAAAGAGAAAACAACAATGAAATAAAGAAATTTGAAATCACATGAGGTAATAGGATTACTATTACTCATGTGATTTTTTTAAATGTAAATAAACGCCTATTAAATTATCAGAACCGTTTGACAAATAAAAAGAACAAGTTATAATACAAATATAATAGTCTGAAAGTATTAATAATTGATATTTTTCTACATATTAATAAAGAAACAGGCTATTACTATTTTTATATGAGGGGGAAAGTAAATGGAAAATCGGTCACAATGGGGAACACGTGCAGGATTTATCTTAGCAGCAGTGGGTTCTGCAGTTGGTTTGGGTAATATATGGAGATTTCCTTCGGTGGCTTATGAAAGTGGAGGAGGAGCGTTTTTTATTCCTTACCTTTTTGCATTATTAACCGCTGGTATACCGATATTAATCATGGAATTTACAATGGGGCATAAATATAGAGGTTCAGCTCCATTGACATTTAGCAGAATGAATAAGAAAGCAGAATTCGTAGGTTGGTGGGCGGTTTTAGTTGCCTTTGTTATATCGACATATTACTCTGTCATTATTGCCTGGGCAATTTCATATTCTATCTTTTCTTTTAATTTATCTTGGGGAGAAGATACAGAAGGATTTTTATTTGGAGATTATTTAAATCTAGCAGAGGTGCCAGGTCAAGTCGGTGGGTTAGTTCCTGGAGTATTAATACCTTTGATTATAGTTTGGGTTCTTGTATTAGGTATTTTATTCCGTGGTGTAAAGAAAGGGATTGAAGTAGCTAACCGTATATTTATACCACTTCTGGTTTTAGTATTTTTAGTAATTGTTATTCGAGCAGTAACATTGCCTGGAGCAGCAGAAGGTTTGAACGCATTCTTTACACCAGACTTTAGCAGAATTCTTGAGCCTGATGTATGGATTGCTGCTTATGGTCAAATCTTTTTCAGTTTATCAATTGCCTTTGCTATTATGATTACCTATTCTAGTTATTTACCAAAAAAATCAGATATAACTAATAATGCATTTATTGTAGGTTTCGGTAACTCTGGATTTGAATTATTAGCAGGAATTGGAGTTTTTGGTGTATTAGGCTTTATGGCTACCTCCTCAGGAGTTGGTGTAGATGAAGTTGTAGCTGGTGGAGTAGGACTCGCTTTTGTCGTTTTTCCAGCGATTATTAATGAATTACCTGCATTTAATGGATTGTTTGGTGCATTATTCTTTGTTTCTTTGACATTAGCAGGGATAACATCATTAGTATCCATCACAGAAGCTTATGTATCAGCATTAGTAGATAAATTTAAGATTACTCGTACAAAAGCTGTATTATTCGGTGGTGGATTAGCAGCGGTAATTTCATTATTATTTGCTAGTCGTGGTGGATTACATTTCTTAGATGTAGTGGACTATTTTATCAATCAATTTGGAGTAGCGATGCTAGGATTGGTTGAGGTCGTTCTAATTGCTTGGATTTTGCGTAAGTCAAATGTATTAAAGTCGCATGCAAATAGTGTTTCTGATATTCGATTAGGATCATGGTGGACTATTTGTCTAACAGTTATTACTCCGATTGTAATGGGATATATGATGCTCGGGTTATTTAAGCAAAACTTATTAAGAGAATTTGATACAGCTACAGGAAATTATGGGGAATACGCAAATACCTTCATTACTTTTGGAGGATGGACGGTAGCTATCGCAGCATTAGTAATCGGTATAGTTTTATCACTAACAAAATGGAAATCCAATGAATTGACTGAATATACCGAACAAGATAAGGAGGCAAAATAAATGTCGGCTAGTGCAATTACAGTAATGATAATTGGAATGGTGATTCTGTGGGGCGGATTAGCGGCTAGTATATGGAATACGATTCGAAAAGGAAAAGCGTAGAAAAATTAAAAGGACTACTTTCTGTCGTATCACCAGAAAGTAGTCCTTTTAGAGTTGAAATCTTGGATAACCTAGTCGTTATACATCAATTCTACAGCTTGAATGTTATTAAAAAAACTTTTTTATTCTAACCACATTGGAATAAGCTTAAACGTTTAATTAGACATTCGCTCCCACTTTTTTAAGTATGGATAAGGATCGAATGAGAATTCGCTGTATCCATTATCTTTATACATTCCATAATGCAAATGTGGTGGAAATTTTCCAGAAGTTCCTGGTGGGCCGTATCCTGTGGATCCGACGCTACCGATAACATCACCTGGCTCTACAACTTGACCTACTTTTAAATCGTCACTATATCCATTCATATGTGCATAATAATGATAAATATTGTAGATGTCTCTAATTCCTATTCTCCAACCACCATAAAGATTCCATCCCATCATTTCAACTACGCCGTATGTTGTTGATTGAACTGGAACCCCGTAAGAGGCAAAAATATCAGTCCCTTCATGTATTCGCAAACCACCGAATCCACGTCGATCCCCCCACGTATTACGGTAGCTATAATTATAATCTGTGTCTACTGGAAATGCTCGATTGGTGAGGTGAACGTGACCAAATTTCTTAAATACTTTAGATGTATTCATAATGGTTTGCACCGTTAAATCTCTTTTATAATGTTCCCAAAGAGCAATTTTAATATCATCTTCATTCATTCCATATTCTTGAATTACCATACCCATGGAATATAAAATATCTTCTTCATTTTTTATTTGTGCCTTACCGTCACCATTACCATCTTTTCCAATGCCACCAAACTGTTGAATTATTTCATTTTCAGATGCTTTAGCAGCGTTGCCTAATCCGTACCAAATTTCCTCGGCAAATTCAATTGATATTACTTTCTCTGGTTCATCACTATTAGTTATATTTCGTTCGTAGTTATCGATTGCCGCAAAATAATACCATGGAATTTGCGTTAAAGCTTCTGTTTTTTTAAAAAGAGCCATCCGTTGTTCATAAATATCGTTCTCTTGATTATCCTCAGCCAGAATGGTTAATGGGAAAGTAGTAATAAATAGGATGAATCCCGTTAGCATGAGCACTTGTTTTGGGTTCACGTTGTCACCTCCTTTATACCCCAAATAATCTTCACATCAAGAACCACGTATAAAAATCGATGTGTTTCTATATGCCGATTTTCACTTTTGATCTTAAATCCATTGTTTATTCATCATCTGGTGTTTCATCTTGTTTCATCTCTTCTATGATGGTTTGCACTGTTTGGTCGTAATCGAAATTTGGATTATTCGCAAGTGAATAATGAAGTGTTTGAATATCCTGAATTAACGATTTATCTCCAGATGTATAAATATCATAATAACGAGGTAACACTGATTCTGCCGTTTTTCTTGCATTTATCATAGCTTGGTTATTATCAATATTTTCTGATCGTTCGAATGCAATAAGCACTTCTTCATCAGTAACTAAAGTAGCAACTTCTTCATACTGATTGTTTTGTAATAAAATTCTTGAAATCATATCAGCCATTTCCCGCCGGTCAATAGTGATAGAACGATGTTCATGTGATTCATCGTTAGCAAATTCATCTTTTGTATAGCGTACAAAACCTAACTTATTGTTGGATTCATTGGGTTCGGTTTGATTTCGATTAGGATCTAGTTGAGGTGAGGTATCGTCAGCAGCATCATCTACTCCACATCCAGCTAACATTCCAGTTATTAAGAATAGCGGTATTAACAATTTCATTATTATATCCTCCCATAACTTTTAGTATTTGTAGTTTTTATAAAAACGAAGAAATCATGCAGGTAATTTTTTCTGGTTTTTAATATATCGACTATGATAAACTAAAAGCACATAAAGGAGTGGTCATTCATGATTGAATTGAATGGAAAAAAATATGAAATGATCGAAAATATAAAAGATGGGTTCCAAGAGGATATAATTAAGGAGCGTTATTCCGATATATTAGCAAAGTATGATTATATTGTTGGAGACTGGGGATATGACCAGTTACGTTTAAAAGGATTCTATGGTGAAAGAAATTCAAAAGTCCCCATCGATTCAAAAATTACAGCACTAGACGATTATTTACTTGAGTATTGTAATTTTGGCTGTGCTTATTTTGTTTTGAAAAAATTGCCAAAATAAAAAAGGGGACAAAACGAAATGTCCCCAAGCTTTATTCTTCCGATTCTTCTTCTAGTGGATGCGAGCCTGGAACTCTACGCTCCGTCTTTTCATGGTGCTCTCGATCTGGATAGACAAATGCACTATCACGGTATTGACCTTCCTGCCAAGGTTCTGATTTTCCTTGAACAGGTTCATTTTGATTTATATCTGAACCGTACGCCCCCTCAGGAAATTCTTCTGGTATGAGGCGTTCTTTTTGCTTTTCAACATTCGATATTTCATCGTATTTTTGTTTTTTCATTCTAACACTCCCCTATATTTTCAGTATGTGCATACCATTGAAAAAATATAATGGGAGCTTTTTCTAATCCACGTTTGGTATGGGAGCTAATTTAAAGCCACGATACTTTTTCTCGATTAATCTGCCTAATCGAAAGATAGCATCCTCATTTCCAGGTTTGCTCATTATTTGAATGCTAATGGGTAGGCCATTTTTAGATTCCCCAACAGGAATGGTCAAAGAAGGAAGTCCCCACACATTCGCATATGCTACATAAGGCATATATTGGAGGTAAGTCTTTCGTATCGAAAAGATTTCTTTAAATACTTTTCCATGAGGTAATGCGGTTTCATGATACACTGGAAAAATTAAAAGACGGTTATCTAAGTATGTTTCTATCACTCCATCGCCTTGTTCAATGATTGTTAAAATTTCGTTCACTCGTTTATGAGATGGTTTAAACATCTTGGCACCTATAATTGCCCAAGATAAATACGGATGGACCGATGTTCTCTGTGTTAATTTTTCTTTTAAGAAGGAAGAATATACTCCCGAACGATCATTGTTGTATGCTTCATCTTCTATTAGTTTACTACCATTGATGGACATGATTTCTTGCCAAATTAATGCACTATCTTTAAAGTATGGAGGCATTATTCGTTTTGTTGGAAATGATTTTTCTAGAAAATATTCTAATTGGTTTAATATATCAACGGTTTCAATGGATAACGGATACCCAGAATTACCAGGTAAGATTTCTAATTTAAAATCCTTCAATTTTTGTGATTCTATATTGGATGGGCTTAGAATGTCGTATAGTAACCTCATATCTTGTACGGACTTACCCATTGGTCCAATGGTTAACATACGTGCTTGTAAATCATGCTGTATACTTGGAAAATGCCCATCCATAGATATTTGGTCTTTCCCAGGTTTAAAACCAATAACTCCATTAAAATGAGCAGGAAAACGTATAGATCCTCCTACATCAGAACCAATGCCAACCGCTGCTCCACCGACTGCTAATAATGCACCTTCACCACCGCTCGATCCACCAGCCGATTTAGAAATATCCCATGGGTTATTTGTTCGACCATATAATTTATTGTCTGTCTCCTGACAAAAGCATAGTGCTGGAGTATTTGTTTTTCCTATAATGATGGCGCCAGCTTCTTTTAATTTCTTTACGACAGCTGCATCCTCAATAGCGATTAAATCTTGTCTATGTTCTAATCCTCCAGTTGTTTTTAGTCCAGTAACATGAAGAGACTCCTTGATACTTATTGGAACGCCGTGTAATGGGCCGCGTTTTTGTCCGTTCTTTAGTAGGTTGTCATACTCCTTTGCCTCTTCAATTGCTTCAATAAACCGATCTTCTACAAGGGCATTTATAATTGGATTTACCTCATGAATATGTTTGATAAATGCAGCAACTGCTTTCACACTTGTAAGTTCTGAACTTAATATAGCCTTAGAAAGCTGTGTCGCATCCATTTGGATTATTTGCGTATCATCCATAATATAGTTACTCCTCGCTGATGTATTGTTGATACTTTTAATATATCACGATTTTACAATTCCACCTATAGAATATGATATGATATCTATATACTCATTTTACTCATGATGGAGGTAATTATAAAATGTATTTTGTGGATCAACAAAAAATGGAAGAAATTCTTACATATATGGACACAGTGATAGACGAATTAAAAAAGCAGTCTTCAAGTACTACATTTTTAGATAAGATGGCAAAAGAAAGAATGACACATATTGTTATTGAGAGTATTTTAGATGTCGGAAATATGATGATCGATGGATTTATTATGCGCGATCCCGGTAGTTATGAAGACATTATTGATATTTTATTGGATGAGAATGTCTTAGAAGCGGAACATGAACATGCTTATAAAAGGATTATTGAGTTAAGAAAACAGATAGTGAATAATTATAGGGAAGTTGATCATAATCTGATATCAGATTTGTTAAATGACCACCTTGAAGAGATAGCTCAGTTTAGTAAATATATTCAAACCTATTTACAAAATGAATTAGGAGTTGCTAACGCTTTTTCTAATCCAAAGGGGTGATAGGCATGAAAAAACAAACACCTGTGAAAGAACAGCTATTAGTACTTCTAAAGAAGCATCGTGAATTATCTATCGATCAAATTATGAATCATTTTTCTATTTCAGAAATTGCAGTAAGGAAACATTTACAAGGGTTAGCTAGTCAAGACTTTGTAAATATCATACATCACAAACAAGAAATAGGTAGACCATATCATACATACCAATTAGCTGAAAAAGGCCATGCGTACTTTCCAAATCAATACCAACAACTTTCTTTGCAATTGTTAGAAGATCTAGAAGATATATATGGGATAGATACTGTAAATGGAATATTAAAGAAACAAACTGATCGAGTGGAACAAAAGCTGATAAAGGAAATGGAAAAGACAAAAATAGAAGATAATCTGGATATCTTTATAAAGAATCAAAATGAAAGAGGATATATGTTTGAAAGACGAATAAATTCGGATGGGTCAACTGTTTTAATTAATTATCATTGTCCATTTAAAGATGCTGCAGTTAAATATCCATCGATATGTAAACACGAAGAGCAAATGTTGTCCGATTTATTTTTTGATGAGAAAATTACTACACAGTCTCTAATTACTGATGGAAAAGCTTGTTGCCAATGGAAAGTGAGCCGTTAATTGTTAATGTAATTGTATTTTGGAGGAAAAAGAAATGAAGAAATACGTAGGATATTTAATTGATTTAGATGGTACAATGTACCGAGGAAATGAAGAAATAGACGGAGCAAAAGAATTTATTGAAAAGTTGTATCAGGAAAATATACCTTATGTTTTTGTAACTAATAATTCTACAAAAACCGCAGAAGATGTAGCTAAACGTCTTCAAGACATCCAGATACGTGCCACAGCTTCGCAAATTATAACAAGTAGTAAAGCGATAGCTAGGTATATTCAGTCTAAGCATCCAAATAGAAAAGTGACTTGTTATTGCATAGGTGAAGCAGGTCTAAAAGAGGCTTTAAGACAAACGGGTGTTGAGTTAACTGATGACATAAATCCTGACTATGTCATTGTAGGGTTAGATCGTACGATAACGTATGAAAAATTAGAAGGTGCATGCTTGGCAATTCGTAATGGTGCAACATTTCTCTCAACTAATAGAGATCATGCTATTCCAACTGAGAAAGGAATGGGGCCTGGAAATGGTGCTATTACTGCACTAATTTCTACAAGTACAGAAGTGGAACCATTATTTGTCGGCAAACCAGATTCAATCATTATGGAACAAGCTATAAAAGCTCTTGGTATGACCAGTGAACAGGTTATCATGATAGGAGATAATTATCATACTGACATTCAGGCTGGAATACAAGCAAATATGGATACGTTATATGTAGAAACAGGTGTAACGACGAGGGAGCAATTACTAACTTTCAATAAGCAACCTACGTATACTGTAAAAACGCTAAACGAATGGATTCCATATATTTGAATGGTGTAACCCCAAATATCTATCATTAAAAATATACGTGTCCTTTAAATAAAACTTAGCAATGATGAGATTAAATTATATAACGACATTGTTAAAAGAAGAAGAGACTAGGATAAAAGAATTTGACGGTAAAATATCCGACAAACCTTTTTAACCAAATCTCTTTTTTTAATTGTCTAGGAAATTAAAAAATTTTGGGGCTATGGATAAACAACTAAGTTATTTAGCCACGTCCAACTCCAGCGCCCATCACCTATTGTCCTTCTGGAGACCTCCTTACGATAAGTCAACATCGATTCGCATACGCTTATCGTGTTTCCTTTATCTCAAAGAAATAAAGAAGTTCGACCAGTCGAACCACCCCTTGAAAAACAGGGGCGCAGGACATACGGTGATAAACGGGCGCTTGCGCTTTTGTTCTACAAACTTGCCATCCGTGTATTCTGATACTCAAATAGTTATTTTGATTAATTATCCAATTCTGTATGTTCATCTTCAGCATCACTATGAGCTAATCGACTCGAAGCAGCTGCTGCTATTGCACCAACAATATCATCTAAAAATGTGTGTATTTGACCACTTGATTTATCATTTAGTTTTTGTAAGATACCAGGTTTTTGTTTATCAATATATCCAAAATTTGTAAGTCCTATAGAACCATATACATTCACAATGGAAAGAGCAATTACTTCATCTATCCCATAGAGACCCTCATCGATTTCAATGGTTTTTTGAAGCGGTTCTACTAATTTTTTTTGTTCCGCAAGCATGTCTAGCTCAATTCCAGTAAGGATTGCATTTTGTACTTCTCTTTTTGTCAAAACTCGATCAACATTGTGACGACAAATTTCCAACGTTAAATTTTGATGATATTTTGATTGTAAGTAATATACCAATTCAGCAATATCATCAAGTTCAACACCTCGTTCGGTTAGCAATTGTCTAGCTTTTACTTCGAGTTCACTTTTCTTTGTATACTTTGCCATAATGATCACCTTTTTCTTTTATAGTTAATGTATCCAATACCAATTCATATAATTATTGTATACCAGTAAAGGGGGAGATGATTATGCCACTAACGGAAATGTTAAGCAGTTTGTATTCCATCCAACCTGAAGGCAAACGTACCATTGACAGTCGAGAAGGGTATACAAAAGGAGAATATATTTATTTTACCATTTCAGGGAGGAACAGGGAAACAATATTAATGGAACAAGCAACATTAGCTTATCATCTTAAAGGAAATGGTTTTGCAAATGTTGCTTATCCCATTGCCAATTCAAATGGAGATTGGTTTACTTCCTATGGAGATGACAATTGGATGGTTTTAGAACTAGATATGAGTAGTATTAGACATTCAAACGACTCAGGAATTCAATTAGGCAATATTCATCAAATTGGTTCTTCCTTTCAATTTGAACCGAAGACCATATCCAGTTATGGAAAATGGAAGGAGCTATGGATTGAGAAACTTACCTTCTTTGAAGAAGAAATCCAAAAACAAGCGAAGGAACAACAGAGTGATTATTATAGAGAGTTAATGGATATCTTACCTTACATTGTAGGTATTAGTGAAAATGCAATTCAATATTTACAAGAAAGTGAAAAGGAACAACGCGTACTGGAAACAGATCAAGGCACTAGTTGCTTTGTTCGCTGGAATCCTGAAGGAAATCAAGTCTTATGGACAGATGGCTTTGTTTTTGATCATCCGACTAGAGATATAGCAGAATATATCCGCTGGTGTTTTGTTAATAACCGAGACAAAGAAGATATACTACAATTTTTGAATGATTATCAATCCTATCAACCATTGTCGGTTTTCGGATGGCGCGTTATCTATGCCAGGCTTCTATTTCCTATTCATTTATATGATTTACTGGAAGAAGGTTTTACTACAAGGGACATGTCGATGCTAATTCAAATGCAAACCATTCAAGAAAATTATGAAAAACAGCTTCGAGATTTTTATCAAATTGTAGGAGTGAATATTTCTGATTGGCAAATACCTGTGGTAAACTGGCTGTAAATAAATAAAATGGAGAGATGTTTTATGAGCAAGCCAAAGGTATTTGTTACGAGGAAATTATCAAGTCAATTCGTAAAGGAATATGAAGAAATATTAGATATTCGTATGTGGGATAAGGAGGAAGAGCCTGTTCCAGAAGAAATATTAAGAAGTCAAGCGAAAGAAGTAGATGCATTATTTACGGTATTAGGGGATCGTATTGATGAAACATTATTAGCAGAAGCAAAAAATTTAAAAGTGGTAGCAAATATGGCTGTTGGATATGACAATATAGATATTGACGCAGCTAGTAAACATGGTATTACAGTTGCGAATACTCCTGATGTACTTTCAGAAACAACAGCTGATTTAGGTTTTTCACTTTTAGCAGCAACCGCTAGAAGAATCACAGAGGCAAGTACGTATGTAAAGGAAGATAATTGGAAACAATGGGGCCCTTTCTTATTAGCAGGAACTGATATTCACCACAAAACATTGGGAATTGTTGGAATGGGTAGAATTGGTGAAGCGTTAGCAAAAAGAGCTACGGGGTTTAATATGAAAATTCAATATCATAACCGTTCCAGAAAACCAGAAGCTGAAGAAAAACTACAAGCATCCTACGTTAGCTTCGAAGAATTACTCGAAACGTCGGATTTCGTTGTCACTGTTGTTCCTTTTACGAAAGAGACAGAAGAATTATTTAATGAATCTGCTTTTAAAAAAATGAAAGCATCAGCAATTTTTATTAATATTTCTCGAGGCAAAGTGGTGGATGAAACAGCGTTGATTGATGCTTTAAATCATGGTGAAATCAAAGCGGCGGGATTGGATGTTTTTTATGAGGAACCAATTCGTGCAGATCATCCACTAGTTAATATGGATAATGTAGTTTGTTTACCGCATATAGGATCTGCAAGTACTGAGACACGAACAGAAATGATACATCTATGTATGAAAAATATAGTAGAAGTGACTGCAGGTAGAGTAGCAACTACACCTGTTAATAACTAACACAAAAATGATCTCTGTACATGAGACAGAGATCATTTTACATATGTTAAATGGAATTAAAATACTTGTTCAATTTCACGTACGCCAGGAACCTCTGCCATTAGAGCACGTTCTATACCAGCTTTTAAAGTAATGGTAGAACTAGGACAGTTACCACACGCTCCCATTAAACGAAGTAATACCACACCTTCTTCATCTACATCAATAAGTTCAACATCGCCACCGTCGCGCAATAAAAATGGACGGAGTTTATTTAATACTTCTTGTACTTGTTCTTGCATTCTCATCTACTCCTTTCCCATATGTTTATTATAAATGGAATGATACAAAAAATCTATTTGAAAATTATTTTCAATTAGCAACTACTTTTATTTTATCTTTATAGAACAATTTTGTAAAATAAAAGATATAGGTAAACATGTAAAATGGGGGAGATGGAATGGCGAGCGAGAAAATTATGATTACTGTATATGGAAGTAAACAAATTTGTGCTAGTTGTGTAGGTGCACCGGGATCAAAAGATACCTATGAATGGCTTCAAGCAGCAATTGGCAGAAAATATGTTGTGGATATGGTCGATTATACGTATATTGATATCAATGAACCACAAAAAGAACTTATACATCAAGAATTCATAAATGAAATGATGGAAGAGGATATGTTTTATCCAATTATTTTTATTAATGATAAAATCGTTGCAGAAGGTATCCCGACATTAAAGCCTATATATCGAACTTTAGATGATCTAGGATTACCACTAGTTAATTAACTTTTCAAAAGAAAGCAGGAGATTAGGGATGCAGATACCTTTTACAAAAATGCATGGATTAGGAAATAATTATGTTTATATTGACTTATTTGATTATGCTATAGATGAAAAGCTATATCATGATCTGGCCATTCAAATTTCAGATGTTTATACAGGTATTGGCTCGGATGGGATGATTCTAATTCACCCCACTACGGATGCTGATGTGGGCATGCGTATTTTTAATAAGGATGGATCAGAAGGTAAAAGCTGTGGGAATGGATTACGTTGTACAGCAAAATACGCATATGAAAATGGAATTGTTACGAATAAGAAGTTCCATATTCAAACGAAAGCAAATATTGTTGAAGCCGAAGTGTCTGTAGATAATAATAAAGTAAATCAAGTAACAATCGATATGGGAGAACCTATTTTAGCAAGAAATGAAATTCCGATGATGGGAAATAATGATGTAAAAGTTGTAAATGAACCATTTGTTGTAGCTGGAGAAACACAATATATTACTGCAGTCTCAATGGGAAATCCCCATGGTGTATTCTTTGTTGATGATATTGAAAAGGCTCCATTAGAAACACTCGGACCTACTATTGAAAAGGATATGCGTTTTCCGGAAAGTATTAATGTGGAATTTATCGAAGTTGTCTCGCCAACCGAACTCAATTTTCGTGTATGGGAGCGTGGATCTGGAATAACTCAGGCTTGTGGAACAGGTGCGTGTGCTGCTGTAGTTGCCGCAACTTTAAATGAAAAAGTAACGAAGTCACACCCAATTGTTGTTCATCTTGCTGGAGGAGATTTAAATATTGAATGGAAAGAAGATAACCATGTTTGGATGACTGGCCCAGCAGAGGTAATTGCAACTGGACTATTTTATTATAAAGAGGAATAACTATTTCAAACGCTTGAAACTCTGTAGAACATGTGTATACTAAAATTATGGAACAATATAAGGAGGTTCGTCATGATTATAAATATAACTGAAAGTGCAAGTGAGCAAATTAAGGAAATGAAAAAAGACGAATCTGATCAATCGCATCTGCGCTTTGGAATTAAAGGTGGAGGATGCAGTGGTTTGTCTTATTCCTTAGGCTTTGATGAAGATATTAATGAAGAATTAGATGTTATTCAAAATATTAATGGTATCCCAGTTGTTTTCTTTAATCAGGATATTCCAATTATTGAAGGTACTACAATTGATTATAAAGAGAATTTAATGGGTGGAGGATTTAGTATCGATAATCCAAATGCCATTGTTTCTTGTGGATGTGGATCATCTTTCCGTACGAAGGACAAAGTTGGTACACCAGGTGATTGTTAAGTAAAAACAGATTTAAACGATTTTCTCAGTACATTGCGTTGAGAAAATCGTTTTTTTATTATGGTCTAGGAAATTATAAAATTTTGGGGCTGTGGCTAAACAACTAAGTTATTTAGCCACGTCCAGCTCCAGCGCCCATCACCTATTGTCCTTCCGGAAACTTCCTTAAGATATAGAAGACTGCTGAATGTACTTTGTGAGGCATAGTCGCACTTATACCCTTGCGGTGAAAGTCAACATCGATTCGCATACGCTTATCGTGTTTCCTTTATCTCAAAGAAATAAAGAAGTTCGACCAGTCGAACCACCCCTTGAAAAACAGGGGCGCAGGACATACGGTGATAAACGGGCGCTTGCGCTTTTGTTCTTACTTGTAACTCTTTTCTCTCTTCATTCACTTTGGGTAGATGAAAAACATAGAATGTTCTATTAACAAGAGGGGGGAAGACATGATGTTCCAGCGGCAAGAAAGAATGATAGCTTTAACATTTGATGATGGACCTCTACCTGGGCCAACAAATGAAATATTAGACATTTTATCTGAAAATCAGTCGAGAGCCACCTTTTTTGTATTAGGAAATAATGTAACGAAGCATCGTGATGTTACTCGAAGAATTGTCCGAGAGGGGCATGATATTGGAGTGCATTCCTTCAGTCATCCTAATTTTCAGGAGACGGAGATATACGAAGTGTATCGCGAATTGATAGACAGTACTCTTCTTTTAGAAGATCTTCTTGGTATACTTGTTAAGTATGTACGCCCGCCATATGGTTTTTCCACCGCTGAAACACAATTTTTATTTGATCAAATAGGATTGCAGTCAATTCTCTGGACCTACGATACATTAGATTGGGAAATCTTAAATGCAGAGCAAATTGCTAGCAATTTGTTAGAAAATATACAAGCAGGTGATATTGTTCTGCTACATGATATACATCCAACTACTATTCAAGCAATGCGAATTGCAATTCCAAAGTTAGTAGATCAAGGGTACAAATTAGTAACTATTAGTGAATGGTTAGAAGTGCAGGAGAATCCCTTTAAATAGAAAAACGCATGGAATAGGGATTCCATGCATTTTTCTAGCTAAGCTAATTCAAATTTAAAACATAGCAGTTGAATGTTTTGGTTGTATTCTTGCCTTAGGATCAATATAGTTTTTCGCATTATTTATAGCTGTTGGTCCTTCACCAAAACCTGTTGCTATTAATTTTACTTTCCCATCATATGTGCAGACATCTCCAGCGGCATATACTCCTGGAATATTAGTTTCCATTTTAGAGTTTACAACGATACTATTTTTCTCTATCTCTAATCCCCAATCCTTAATTGGACCAAGGCTTGATATAAATCCATAATTACAAATAATATCGTCCACTTCTACGTCAATAATTTTTTCACCTTTTACCTCTTGAAGTTGAATTTTTTCAATTTTATCGGATGCTTCAACATTAATAGGTGCATAAGGAGTTAGAATTTCTACGGAGGATTCTTTCAGTTGATTGACGCTGTGCTCATGCGCACGAAATTGATCCCGTCGATGTACAAGTGTCACTTTTGCAGCGATCTTTTCTAACATCAATGCCCAATCAACAGCAGAATCGCCTCCACCTAATAATACCACTCGCTTACCCTTATATTGATTCATATCTCTTACGTAGTAATGAAGGTTCTTGCCTTCAAACGCTTCACTGTTGCCGATATTTAAGCGTCTAGGTTGGAACGCTCCATTTCCTGCTGTTATGATTATTGTTTTCGTTAAATGAACTTCTCCAGTATTAGAGGTTAATCGGATTGTCTCATCTTCTAATCGTTCTACTTTATCAATTGCTTGTCCAAGAACAATTTCCGGATCAAAGAATTTTGCCTGTTCTTCAAGGCGGTCAATTAATTCTTGAGCATGTACTTTAGGAAAACCAGCAATGTCATATATATATTTTTCTGGATATAGGGCTGTTAGCTGTCCACCAATATGAGGAAGGCTTTCAATAATTTTAACACTCGCCTCTCGCATTCCACCATAGAAAGCAGTGAATAAACCAGTTGGCCCTGCTCCGATAATAGTTACATCAAATACTTTGCTATCCATATGTCCCCTCTTTTCTATATAAACAATTTATAACCATTTCAATGGTATCATAAACTGAATTATGTTGGTATTTTTGCGCACTGAAGAATAGTAGTTAAGATCATCTCATAGTCATAAAAATGGGTAATTATAAGGTTGAAAATTTAATTTAAAGCATGTAGTATAATGAAGTGCTTTATTACAGTTTGGTTACAATTAGAATTTATTTTGGTAACAGTATTCGATCTGTCTTTTTCGTTAATGGTTAGCAAGAAAGACGAATGAGGAAATTGTACAGTTTTTTAGGTTGCAAAGAGAGATTATCGATTGATAATGAAAATGATATATATATGAGAAATTAATGTTATAGGAGTTGTGAGAGGAATGAATAAACCGCATATCGTAATTTTAGGAGCGGGTTATGGGGGAATGATGGCTGCAGCAAGAATGCAAAAATTGATACATTCTAATGAGGCAAAAATTACATTAGTGAATAAAAATGATTACCATTACCAGACTACTTGGCTACATGAGAATGCAGCAGGAACACTTCATCATGATCGTTCTAAAATTGACATTAAAGAGGTAATTGATCGAAATCGTATAAAACTTATATTAGATGAAGTGGTCTCTATAAAGAGAGAAGAAAAAAAAGTGAAATTAAAAAATCAAGAACTTTACTATGATATTTTAATTGTAAGTCTAGGTTTTGAACCTGCCATATATGGAATTCCTGGTTTAAGTGAATTTGCGTATTCTATAAAAGATATTAACAGTGCTCGACTCATAAGAGAACGAATAGAATATAATTTTGCTCTATACACGAATGAAAATAAACCCACAGATGGACGATTAAATATTGTAATCGGTGGTGGTGGATTAACTGGTGTAGAATTTGCTGGTGAATTGATTAATCGTATTCCTACCATATGTGAAGAATATGATATTGAAAAAAATTTAGTTAAGGTGTATTTATTGGAAGGTAGAGACTGTGTACTTTATGGCTATGATGACTCTGCTGTTCAATATGCAATGAATTCGTTGCAATCTCGAGGGGTTGAAATTATAAATGATGCGACGGTAAAAGCTTGTGCAGAAGATTCGATTATTTATGAGAAGGGTGGATCGGAGCATAAAATTTCTACTAAATCAGTTATATGGACAGCAGGTACGAAAGCAAATAGTATAGTCGAGCGATTAAATCTTTCTATGGAACATGGTCGTGTTAAGGTACGTAATGATTTGCGTTCTATTGAAGACGATTCTATATATTTAATCGGTGACTGTTCCCTAAACTATGACGAAAATGGTAATGTGTTGCCTTCAACTGCACAGATCGCTATGCAACAAGGAGAATTTATTGCTAGAAACATTAATGCTAAGATTAAAGGGAAGGAAATGGCTGCATTCCTCCCTGATGTTCCAGGAAGGATAACATCCCTTGGGAGTGATGATGGAATAGCGGATATGTTTAGCAGGAATTTATTTGGATGGAAGGCTGCATTATTAAAGAGAGTCGCCGATAATTGGTATTTATTTAAATTGGGTGGCATCCAGCTATTAATGAAAAAAGGAAAATTTAATATGTTTCATTAGACTAAAAAGCAAAGGAGATTTAGCTAAGCCTTTGCTTTTTACTTTATTTATTATAAAATGACTCATGTATATGTACATAGGATAAAGGGAGAGTGTGGCATGGTTCAATTAATTGTTTCTGTATTTCTATATTTTGTTATCTTTTTTGGGATCGCATTCATATTAAATATGTTATTAAGACAAACCTGGTTAATGGCATTTTTATACCCAATAGTCGTTATACTCATTATAGATAATGTAGGAATGGCAGAATACTTCACAAATACTGCAACAGCATTTAATGATTTAGGGACAAGATTACTTGATATAGCATTTGCAGATATTGTCATTTTAATTGCTGGATTTATTGGTACAATCGTATCAGGGTTCGTTATTAAGTTTCTACGAAAAAGTGGCTATCAAATGTTTTAACTACTTTTTTGAATAAAATTTTAATAGATTGGAAATGATGACATCCAAAGAGGTGTTAATCATGAAAATTAAAAATTGGATGAAACATGTAGGGATGTTATCTATTATTTGCTTATCTGTTTTGGAGATAACATCAGTTACAAATTTATTCATTCCAAAGCATGTGAAGGCAAATCCCATTGAACTCATTCCATCATCAGAAGGTATTATAGAACAGTTTAAAAATGTTAGCTTAAAACCTAAAGAACTTAACGTTGCAAAGGCAAATCAAACGCTTTTAAGTAATGATGAAATCGAAGGCCCTTCATCTATTGATGAGGCGATTGATTTAGAACAATTTCCTGTGCATACGGTAATGGCAACCGGTTATACAGCTGGGATTGAATCTACAGGTAAGACTGCTGAACACCCAGAATATGGGATTACTTTTTCTGGTGTTCAAGTGAAGCGAGACTTGTATTCTACTATTGCTGCTGATTTAAGTGTATATCCAATAGGAACAATTCTATTTATACCAGATTATGGATTTGGAGTTGTAGCTGATAAAGGAAGTGCTATAACGGGAAATAAAATTGATTTATATTATCATACTGTAGATGATGTGTATGAACAATGGGGAAAGAAAGAAGTAGACGTATATGTTATTGAAATGGGAGATGGAACATTAACAGAGGAAACTCTCCTCGAACTGAATGAAGATGAATCCATGCAAGTATTTCGTCAACAGTTTAATTAGAATAGATTAAGGTTGAGACATTGTATAGAAGTGTACAAAAGCTGAATGGTAATAGGATATACCATTCAGCTTTTGTTTACTGTGCAAAGTCTCAACCTTATTTTCTTAGTAGCTGAATAACGGTGCAATGGAAAAAGCTAAAATAATTCCAGTTAACGCTCCAAAAAATACTTCAATTGGCTGATGACCTAATAGTTCTTTTAATTCTTGTAATTTTTCTGTTTCACCTTTTTTATTCCAATCTTTTGCACTTGTAGTAATTAATTGGAAATCTCGAATTAATTGGTTAATAACTACAGCTTGTTCACCTGCTTGTCTTCTAACTCCTGAAGCATCGAACATGGTAATAACGCTAAAAATACATGCCAGGGCAAATACACTGGAAGTTACCCCTTCTGTAATGCCGATTGCAGTTGTTAGCGCGGTAACAGCAGCAGAGTGACTACTAGGCATACCACCGGTACTAAAAGCCAGACCGGGTTGAAATTCTTTGGTGAATATTAATTTAATTGGTATTTTTATTACTTGTGCAAAGACGATTGCACATAATGCAGCCCACAGAGGGAAATTGGAAAACAGAGTCATGTATGACGAAACATCCTTCCTACAAAGCACATGTATTTGTGTAAATGTTTCTGTTATTTTATCATACAGACCTAGGAAGATAAAGAAACAACCGATTACCGTGAAATGTTTTGAATTACAGGAATAGAAGATACCCGTTTTTGCAAAGCCATCATGGTAATCGCTGCTACGATTGTTAATACACTATCTTTCACTAGGAAAGGCACCATACCAATCCATGCAGTTAAATAAGAAATAGGAAGCTCTAACCATTCATTCATAGCTATATACATATAAGTAACACCTAAAGTATAATTAATCATCAATCCAATAATTGCAACAGTAATCAAATCTTTAGAGGAATAAACAGATTTATTTTCTAATATCCACCCAACTATGAAGGCGATAAAAACAAATGAAATAATAAATCCTCCTGTGGGACTAATCATTGGATAGAGGCCGCCTTTTAATCCTGCGAAAACAGGCAATCCAGTTAAACCAATGAGTATATAAACAATCATTGCGAATGCCCCTAATCGTTTTCCTAAGATCATACCAGCTAAAATTGCAAAAAATGTTTGTAACGAAAGTGGGACAGAAGCCCCGCCAATTGGTACAGTTAAAAATGGAAACCAAATAGCAATATTCGCACCAATTACCATCAGACATACAAATAAAGAAGTATAGGTTATATGTATCGCTCGAAATTGTTGCATTAGCATTTTCTCCCTTCTTGATAGCTTTACTATAAATAGATTCATATATTTTGTCAACTAAATATTTTAACAGGTTGACAATACAAATAAAAAAATACCCAGCAAGAATAAGCTGGGCAATCGTTTATTTTATAATAGTATCTAAAGCAATTTCCATCATGTCATTAAAAGTTGTTTGTCGTTCCTCAGCAGTAGTTTCTTCACCAGTTATAATATGATCGGAAACCGTTAATACAGAAAGTGCTTGTCTACCATATTTAGCTGCTAATGTATATAGCGCTGTAGATTCCATTTCAATGGCAAGTACTTGATATTTAGCCAGTAATTCATTTACTTGCTGTGCATTATCACGATAAAATGTATCACTTGTGAATACATTTCCTACTCGTAAATGAAGTCCTTTATCTACTCCGGCGTCATATGCATTTTTTAGTAGTTCAAAATCTGCAATTGGTGCATAATCAATTCCGTTGAAGATAAGGCGATTCATTTGAGAATCTGTCGTAGCTCCTTGTGCTAAAATAACATCACGAACGTTGACATCTTTTTGAATAGCACCGCATGTACCTACTCGAATTAATTTCTTCACATCATAGCTTTGAATTAATTCGTTTACATAGATTGAAATAGATGGTACACCCATACCAGTTCCTTGAACAGAAACACGTTCACCTTTGTAAGTACCAGTGTAACCATACATACCTCTAACTTCGTTATATAATTTTGGTTCCTCTAAAAAAGTCTCTGCTATATATTTTGCGCGGAGCGGGTCTCCGGGTAAAAGTATTTTATCTGCAATTTCTCCTTGTTTTGCTCCAATATGTACACTCATTTTACAGCCTCCTTGAACTAGTTGCTATTTCTAGATTAAAGTTACCATAATCGTATTTGAAAAACAATTAAATTCATATAAATAAAAATATAGTTATCGGTTTCATCTTTTATGATTTTTGTATATAATAAACGTAGGTTTATGTGAAATATTTAACGTTGTTATAATAGACAAGCATAAACAATCATAGAGAAAATATGGTGTGGAAGGGTGAAATGTAATGAAATCACAAACATTTACGATTACTGCTGAAACTGGAGTACATGCTCGTCCTGCAACTTTGTTAGTAAATAAAGCTGGACAATTCGATTCTGAAATCGAAGTTTCATACAAAGGCAAGCAAGTTAACTTGAAATCGATCATGGGTGTTATGTCTTTAGGTATTCCAAAAGGCGCAGAAATCGAAGTTTCTGCTGATGGAAAAGATGAAGAAGACGCTCTTAACGGTGTTGCTGAAGTAATTAAAGAGCATCTTGGTGAATAGATTGTTTTCATATAATATTAAGACACCCTTGTAATGGATATATTCCTTTACAAGGGTGTTTTTTAGTTATGATGGTTATTTTGGCTCTATAATATTTGTTGGGGTAAAAGAAAAATAAAAAACACGCAATCTCCTATTTTTGTTATCATTGTTTAAACCACTAAACCAAACAAAAAGGAGATGCGTGCAATTGAATTCTAACATAACATTACCTGGGTTGGAAGAAGGAAATATATTAGATACAGAAGTACGAGAAGGTATTTATTACATTAGGTGGGAGTTGGAGAGAACCTCTCATCGTTGTCCACAGTGTGGAGAGTGGACAAACAAGGTACACGATTATCGTACGCAGAAAGTCCGTCATCCTAGCATATTCGGAAGGCAAACGATTATTTTTTACCGAAAGAGAAGATATAAATGCGTTTTCTGCGGAAAGCGATTTTTTGAAAGAAACCCTTTAGTCAAACGTTATAAAAGACAATCCATTGAGTTTAATCAAGTATTGTCATTAGAGCTTGTTCATGGAAAAAGCTTTCGAGACGTGGCGACACGTTTTCATACATCGCCAACTACCATTATGCGTCGATTTGATGAGATTACTGCATCGAAGATGAAGGAAACACAAGCATTGCCTAAAGTGATAGCGATTGATGAGTATAAAGGGGATGCAGGGAACGAGAAGTATCAAACGGTTATAGCTGATCCGATTAATAGAAAACCTTTAGAGATTTTAAAAGATCGTAAAAAAGATACATTAGTGGATTATCTAAGGATGCATGGTGAGAAGGTAGAATTTGTAGTCATGGACATGAGTCCATCCTTTAAAGCAGCTGTTGATAAGGCATTAGGGCACCCCATTGTTATCGCCGATCGTTTTCATTTTACACGATATATATATTGGGCTTTAGAAAGAGTGAGAATTCGTGTACAGAGAGAGTTTCATGATTATGATCGGAAGAAGTGTAAACGTATGCGACATGTGTTTTATAAAAAGCAATCGAAGTTAACGAAAAAGCAACAATGGTATTTAGATCGCTATTTACACATGTCACCAGATTTAAAACGCGCCCATGAGTTAAAAGAAGCGTATATTGTCTGGTTTCAACTAGCCAAGGCCAACGGCCCTACTGCTTTAAAAAATACTAAAAAGTATCTCTATCAGTTTTATGAACTTGTGCAAAATGCAGGGCTGCCGGAATTCCTAAAAGCAAAAGAAACCTTTCATAATTGGCAAAAAGAAATTATGAATAGTTTTGCCTTTGATTTACATAATGGTTATATCGAAGGAATCAACAATCAAACAAAGGTTATAAAACGAAATGCATTTGGATTTAGGCGATTCGATCGCTTTCGAGCAAGAATACTATTACATCATCAATATAAAAAGAAAGTGGTTTAATATAAATAGGAGTGAGCTAATTGCTCACCCCAACATTTGACTTAGAACCGTTATTTTTATAATGAGTTTCTTCTAGTTGTTCTAATTTCTTTAGACATTGTAAATCAAAAGCAGTTGGATTATCAGCTAGTTTTTCTTTATAATTAACGACTGCTGTTTGTAATGATTCGCTATAAGATGGGATTTCTTCCGTATCATAGATATGAACAGCTGGTTTTTTAACGTTCATTTTTTCTTTATAGGAAAGTGCTTTTCGCTCATGGAAGAAAACATCCTCACCAGTTTGTCCGTAGTTATGCAAATCTCCTTGAAGAGGATGTTTTAATACTGCTCTTACTTCTACCAGATATTGTTGTCCACGATCTTCTTTGATAATTCCAATATAGGTTCCTGATTTATAATGTGCTTTCACAATATCTCCATTATTAAAGGTACTCAATTTGTATCACTCCTTTTACCCATTTTGCCAAAAATATGATAAAAATGCGAACGTTTTTATCTAGTATTTGGAAACGGAGTCATGTTTGTTATAATAGGTGGGAAAGGTGTGAATACAATGATAAAAATGATAATTTTGATGCCATTTCTATATTTCCCAGAAGATAAAACCGAATATATACCAGCAGTGATTTCACTAGCGATATTTATTGTTTTGACAGTAGTTGCTATGCGATTGATGATGAAAAAATCAAGAAATGATGAAAAAAAGTTTAATGAAAAATATAGCAAAGAAATAAAACAAGCTAAACAGACAGATTCACCTACAAAATAGCTGTAAGTACGTGATCAAGAAGGAGGATGGAAAGGGGCGAAAGGAAGCGGCCTAGCTCTGAGTCCTGGAACGTAGACAATTTATACATGAGATTTGGAAAATTAAGCTAGCTTCCACAGGATGTGGGCAATTTTAGCAGGAGGTTCGCATGATAAGTGTCACTTTCACCGAACTTTTTAAAACAGCCTCTTTAAAGAAACATTCACTTTTTTGTTTAGATTATCAAACATTGCAGATACTGATATAAAAGAGGAAAGGAGTCTATGTTATGCGTCCTCTAATATTAGGATTAATAATGAGCCTTACATTGTTATTATCTGCGTGTTTGCTTCATAATCCGAAATCACTAACAATAGAAATGTATAATGTAGATGGTGATCGAGTAGGGACAGCCTTATTAAGTGATCAAGAAGATGCTGTAGCCATTGAATTGGATTTAGAAGGGCTTCAACCAGGATTTCATGCTATACATGTTCATGAATATGGAAGATGTGAAGCTCCTGATTTTACTACTGCTGGTAATCATCTGAATCCCCAAGGTAAGGAACATGGAATGATACATCCCGAAGGATCTCATTTAGGAGATTTACCAAATATCGAAGCAGATGCAGGCGGTTTAGTACATGCCGAACTTGAGCTCTCGGGAGCTTCGTTACAAGAAGGAAAAAGTTCATTAATAAATAATGATGGGACCGCATTAATTGTCCATGAAGGTCAAGATGATGGAATGAGTCAACCAGGTGGAGATTCTGGAACAAGAATCGTTTGTGGAGAAATTCATGCAGAAAAGGAATCAGGAGATTCAGAAAAAGCACCGACTGATCCAACCGAGCAAAATGATGAACAGGAAGAATAAGTAAATATATGAAAAGGGGCGTGGACAAAAGTGTAAATACCAGTGTCCAGCCCCTTATTTTTAACCCACATTTAAAAAACTAATATCCCATTTAAATAACGTTTACTTCATCTTTATTTTCTTCGAATTGATTATCTGGATTGTACGGCAGTAATAATTCGCTCGATGCCTTCTTCTAAAGTCGCTCTTGGGCAAGCGATGTTAATACGCATAAACGAATCACCTTCTACGCCATAATCCTGACCGGCATTTAATCCAACTCTGGCTTTTTCAATCATGAATTTTTTTAATTCTTGTTTATTCAATCCTAGTGAAGAACAATCCACCCATAGCAGATACGTTCCCTCCGTATGTGTAACTTTTAATTCAGGGGCATGGGCTTCAAACATTTCACGTACATATTGTGTATGTTGCTCTAACACTTGTACTAACTCATCTAACCAGTAATCGCCATGACGGTAAGCTGCTTCCATAGCAGTATTTCCCATTGTATTTAACATGTTATGAAACCCTTGACGATGGAAGGCTTTATCCAACTTTTGACGGTTCTCCTTATTTGAAGTAATTACATAGGAAGCGTCTAAACCAGCCAAATTAAATGTTTTTGAAGGTGCCATACATGTAATCGTATTATCAGAAACCTCTTCTGACAATGAAGCGATAGGGATATGTTTTTCCCCAGGAAAGACTAAATCTGCATGAATTTCATCGGAAAAGATCATCACATCATATTGCAAACATAAGTCTGCCATTTTTTGTAATTCTTCTTTGGTCCAAACCCGACCAACAGGATTATGTGGAGAACAAAGGATAAATGCTTTTATTCCACTTGCTAACTTCTTTTCCATATCATTAAAATCGATGGTATAATATTGATCTTCATAAACGAGCGGGTTCTTAACGATTTCTCTATCTAATTCTTTTATCAAATTATAAAACGGCGTATATACAGGTGTTTGAATTAAAATATTGTCACCTGGGTCTGTAAATGCTTGAACCGCCATATGTAGACTGTTCACTACCCCTGGACTATAGGATAACCAGGAAGGATCAATAGACCAATTATGCCTCCGTTCTAACCAATTGATAATAGCTGAACTTACATCACTATCAATTGCGGTATACCCATAAATTCCATGTCTTGCGCGTTCTATCAAAGCTTGATTAACTTCTTCAGGAGCTTTAAAATCCATGTCTGCTACCCACATTGGCAACACATCATTGGACTGGAAAACTTCTTGTACCATATCCCATTTTACGGATCTAGTTTGTTTTCTATCAAAAACTTCTTCAAAAATACTCATTGGGAAACCTCCTAGCTATGTATAATGTAATGTTACTATTATAACAAAGAATATCGGGAAAAAGGCAAAAAAAAAGCAAAGCGTTCAAGCGCCTTGCCTACAGGGGGAATACGAGAAAGTCTTACAGTTATAGTATTACCCTATGTACAAAATTATAAACAAGAAAAATAGAATTTTTTTGAAATACTGCAACCAAATTAAAGTTACATACGTTATATATGTATATCAATCATTGAAAGGGGGATTTGTTTGGAGGATCATCAAATAATAAGTTATTTTCAGCGTAATAAATTTGAGTCAGGAATGGAATTACTTATAGACAAATATTGTGTGACCGTAGAACGATTTGCTTTTCAAATAGGTGTTGATACTAATGAAATTTCAGATGTTGTACAAGAAACATTTATAAGAACCAGTAAGAGCCTTACAAATTATCAAGATCAAAATGTAAATTTATCAACTTTGCTATATAAATGTACATTAAATGTTGTTAAAAAGCTTAAGCGTAAAGAAAAAAGGAAAAGAAAGTCAGAGGAAATAGTAAATAAGCAACACCATATTCTGACTGATTATTTCGAAAGTGAAAGTCATGTTGTGCTGCATGAATGTATTCAGCATCTAGAAGATACATATAAATTTGCACTTATTCTGTATTATTTTCATCAAAAACCGTATGAAGATATTGGTCAAATCTTACAACTATCAAGTGCTTCAGTAGAAAATAAAATTTTTCAAGGTAAAGTGAGATTAACAGAGGAATCAACTTTCGAAAAAGATAATAATCCTATAGATAACTGGCTAAAGTCCTTAAGTGAAGAATATAAATCACTTCCAGAAAAGACCTCTACCCAACAAATTCTTCATACTGTAAAAGGGGTACACGAAAAAAAGAAGAAAAGATGGCTAACAAAGATAGCTATAGTATTGAGTTTAGTAGTATTTGTGGTAGTTGCAATTCCTATGTTTGACGATTTTAAAGATTCTCCTACTAATTTAACAGAACAAGAAAAAATGGAGCAGTATTTTGAACGAAAAAAAGAAGAATATAAGCAAAATCTCGGTATAGAAAGTGTAGATGACTTTATTCAGGTTGAACGTGCATATGATCTAGTTATTCAGTTTAATAATGTAACCAAGCAAACTGAAGATATCGATGACGCGGAGATACAATCGTATAAGGATATGATTGCAATGCTCTTAACAACGCCTAAACAACTTGCAGAAAAACAGAAAAAGGAAAACAAAATATTCCTAAATCATCCAGATTTTTATACAGTACAAGTAAATAATAGACAAACGCTAGAAATTTACTTATCCAGTTTATTTAGAAAACATTCTATTGAAAAAAATCATAGACAAGAAATTATAAATAATCAAGAAAGTATCGATGAAATAAATGTATCAGAAGATATCTTAAAAGCGATAAATGCAATTAAAGATAATGGGTATACCATTGAGCAATTAGAAGATGCGACAAGTCTTAGTTTGAGAATAGACAGAAGTTGGGCAATACAATATATTCACGATGTAGAAGGATCTGAGCCATATTTAAATATGATATCCATCCAAGAAGACATTGACTCTTATTACAATGGAGAACATATTAATTTAGGAGATATTCTTTTGCAAATAGAGGAAATATATAGAACATATCCCAATGAACGTCATAATATCTTTGTTCAACAAGAATTAGCTATAACAGGTCAGTATGTGTTAATAGATTATTTATTTGTAAGAGA
This sequence comes from Oceanobacillus iheyensis HTE831, assembly GCF_000011245.1. Taxonomy (NCBI): domain Bacteria; kingdom Bacillati; phylum Bacillota; class Bacilli; order Caryophanales; family Bacillaceae; genus Oceanobacillus; species Oceanobacillus iheyensis. Next base: position 2,393,035 of record NC_004193.1, on the reverse strand, counting down.
TAAATTTTATTCTTATGAAATAGATACAACAAACCCATTATCTAAGGAACATCAAAAAGAGCTACTTTCCTTTGTTCAAGACCATCAGGATTCTATATATTGGACTATAGTAAATGAAGTAGTTCAAGAATTAAAGAAAAATAATTGGATTCCTAAAGAGGAACTTGCACATCGAGAATATAGGTATATTTTTATAGATCCTTATCAAAATTTAACGGAGGATAGTTTTTTATCTTTTGAAAAGTGGCCAGTTGTCGATACGACGCATGACATTTATCATCATTATATTGAGCAGAACGAGCAGCTAACTGCATTATCGGATGCGTCGGCTAAAGAGGTATTGTCACTTTTTATGTATGCATCCGTAAAGCCAGATGAACAGCTAGTTAACAAATTAAAGACGGAGAATAGCTTGGATAGTGAAAGTTATGACTGGTATGATATTTGGAGAAATAGTTATTATTTTATTGAATTGAAGAATGAAGAAGATGAAGCGATTTATGATTTTATATCTTTTCCTAGTATTTATAATGAGGAAGAGGCTTTTCAAATATCTATTGAGTTAATTAAACAGGATGATATATGGTTAATAAATAGAATTTATGATAGAACAAAAACAAAAGAGGCTCCATCTTAAGAGCCTCTTTATCGACCTTTTTTGAATCACGCCTTAAACACAGGGGCGCTTTCGCTTTTCTTTATTACAAACGTTTTTCTAACGCTTCTTTTTGATCTTCGAATCCTGGTTTTCCGAGTAGGGCAAACATATTCTTTTTATATGCCTCAACCCCAGGTTGATCAAACGGATTAACACCAAGAATATATCCACTTATTGCACATGCTTTTTCAAAGAAATAAACAAGGTAACCAAACGTATATGCATCTAATCTAGGAACTTCTACGATTAAGTTTGGTACATCTCCATCTGTATGTGCAAGCAGTGTTCCTTGGAAAGCTTTATCATTAATCTCATGAATCGACTTACCAGCTAAGTAATTTAAGCCATCTAAATCCGATTCTTCTTTCTCTAATGTGAAATCTTTTTTCGGTTCATTCACGTGTAGGATAGTTTCGAATATATTACGACGACCTTCTTGAATGTATTGTCCAAGAGAGTGCAAGTCTGTAGTGAAATTCGCTGATGAAGGATAAATTCCCTTTTGATTTTTTCCTTCACTTTCCCCAAATAATTGTTTCCACCATTCAGAGAAGTATTGTAAATTCGGCTCATAGTTAATTAATAACTCAGTAACTTTCCCTTTTTGATAGAGAATATTTCTTACAGCCGCATACTGGTATGCTGGATTTTCAGATATGACTGGATTAGCAAGGTCTTCCATTCCAGCTTTTGCGCCTTCCATCATGTCATCGATATTAATGCCGCTGGCAGCGATTGGAAGTAACCCAACTGCTGTTAATACTGAGTATCGTCCACCTACATCATCAGGAATAACAAATGTTTCATAGTCATTGGAATCTGCAGTAGTTTTTAATGCTCCTTTAGAACGGTCAGTTGTTGCATAAATGCGTTTTTTCGCCTCGTCTTGTCCATATTTTTCTTCAAGATACTTCTTGAAAACACGAAACGCAATTGCAGGCTCCGTAGTCGTTCCACTTTTAGAAATTACGTTGATAGAGAAATCTTTGTCTTTAAGAATATCGAAAAGCTCAGTCATATAAGTTGAACTTAAATGATGACCGACAAAAATAATTTGTGGAACTTGACGTTGATCCTTAGATAGAAGGTTTTGGAAAGAATGATTCAACATCTCAAGTGCTGCTTTGGCACCTAAATAAGATCCGCCTATGCCAATAACAAGTAAAATATCGGAGTCTTTTTTTATTTTATCAGCAGCAGCTTTTATTCGTGTATATTCTTCACGGTTATAATTTCTAGGTAAGTCAAGCCAACCCAAGAAATCTTTACCTGCTCCAATACGTTCATGAATCATTTGATGCGCAGTATGAACAAACGGTTCTAGATTTGTAATTTCTTGTTTTTCGAAAAATGACAATGCCTTTTCGTAGTTAAAGGATACATGTGTCAAGTTATTTCCTCCTCTGTAAAAGCAATTATTTCTATAATTTAACTTTAAGCGATACGGTATGTGAAATCAAGAACAAGCCCTTTACAAATGAAAAAGACTCTACATCATAAAAATGTAGAGTCTTTACATACCATTATTTTTTTTCGGATTGATTAATCCATTCTTGTAGCTTGTCTTTTAACGTATTAAATCCTGCTGTATCATTAGACTGAGTAGAAGCAGCTTGCTTTTTTGGTTTTTCTGTAGTAGCTTTTGGAGCTTCTTCTGTAGCACGAATAGAAAGAGATACTTTATTTCTTTCTTCATCTACATTAATAACTTTTACTTTCACTTCATCTCCAACAGACAAATGTTCATTAATGTCTTTTACATATCCATGAGTAATCTCAGAGATGTGAACTAAGCCTTGTGTTTCTTCGTCTACAGAAACAAATGCTCCATATGGCTGAATTCCTGTTACTTTACCTTCTATAATCTGACCAGCTTCTAATTTGTTAGTCATGCTGAACAACTCCTATATCTTATATATTCGATTCTTTGAACACAATAAAATACTATAACATACTTTGAAAAAATCAGCAAAGCTGATAATCACCAATTTGTAATCGTAATAATAATATCGTTCTCCTCCATAATAAAGTCTGGTTTGGGGTGGATGGTATAAGCATCTTCCCGGATGAGGCCTATTACTAGATAACCTTGGTGTAAGAAATAATTAACTACTTTACTGAATGTCTCGTCCTCTAAATCAAGCGGTAGCTTTTGATGAGAGAATTGCTGCTGCACTAAAAGCTGGTCGATATCTTCAAAAGGAGTTGCCTGCATGAGATGATCCAATTCATGAAAGAATAAATTGCTCATAAAGTCATTAGAACGAATAATGGTTGTAGCACCTGCACGAATTGCATTCTCAATTTGTTTTTTTGATAAAATTTCTGTCACAATAGGTAGAGTTAAATGATTTCCTCTCATGGCTATAGTAGTCATAATAGAATAGGTATCTGCTTGACGTTCGTTTTTTGTAATATCTGCAGTAATGAGTACACAATTGGCATTTGCAATGTTTGCTTTTTTAATCGTGTCATCTTCCGTAGCGTCTCCTTGGATAAAGTGAACTGGGTATTCTTTATATGTTAATTTGTTTACGGTTTTATCTATCACAACAATTCTTCTACCTGGATAATACTCTAAGACAAGTTTCATAAGTTGTCTCGTGCGCTCATTCCAACCTACAAATATGAAATGGTCATGACCATGAAAAGCTAAACGGCCATTTTCGAGATCTTGCTCTCTTTTTAGTGTAGCAGTAGATAAAGAAGTAATATAGAAAGCAATAAGACCACCACCTGTTAATATCAATAGAATACCGATGATTCTTCCTGTAGTAGTAAGCGGAACATAGTCACCATAACCTACGGTAGCCGCAGTAACGAAAGCCCACCAAATTCCATCAAAGGCTGTGGGGAATTGTACGGGTTCGATAAAATGAATAATCATCCCAAAAAAAATCATTGTAACTAATACAATCATTAATAATTTTAAAATTATGGGTATACGAAAATAAATGCGTTTTATGGAGCGGATATTCATGAAGGTTCACCCTCACTGTTTTTTTATAGACTCGCAACATTTCTATACGGGCGCTTGCGCTTTTGTTATAGTCTAGGAAATTATAAAATTTTGGAGCTGTGGATAAACAACTAAGTTAATTAGCCACGTCCAGCTCCAGCGCCCATCACCTATTGTCCTTCCGGAGACCTCCTTACGATAAAGAAGACTGCCGAATGTTCTTTATGAGGCATAGTCGCACTTATGCCATGGCGAAAAGAAGACTGCCGAATGTTCTTTATGAGGCATAGTCGCACTTATGCCATGGCGAAAAGAAGACTGCCGAATGTCCTTTGTGAGGCATAGTCGCACTTATACCCTTGCGGTGAAAGTCATCATCGATTCGCATACGCTTATCGTGTTTCCTTTACCTCAAAGAAATAAAGAAGTTCGACCAGTCGAACCACCCCTTGAAAAACAGGGGCGCAGGACATACGGTGATAAACGGGCGCTTGCGCTTTTGTTCTAGTATGTGCGTTTTAGTTAAATACTTATTCTAAAAATAACAGTGAAGGGTGGGGAATTTTTATGCTAAAGTATTCTTAATACTGTTATAGACAGTATTCCACATATCTTGATTATCTCGATAAGATTTCGTTAGAAAGAGAAACATTTCTTTCTGTTTTTCTTCGAAATCAGAAGCTTCTTTTGATGGGAGCTGTTCTCGTGCGTTATCTACATATTCTTGAATTTTTTCTGCACGAGGTCCCCACGTAGCTACTTCTTCCCCATCTTCATCAATAAAAATAAATATTGGAATGGATCTTGATTTACCGTTTGTTAAATATTGGTCCATCAATTCGAGATTATCATCTCGTAATAAAATTCGAACAGGCATGTTACTTTCTTCTGCCATACGTAAAAGTATAGGAATATTAAGCATTGCATCGCCACACCAATCTTCTGTTATAACGATAATACGAAGGGATCGATCAACAAGTGATAATTTGTCTGGTAACTGAAAATGGTCATAGATATGTAAGAGACTTTCTTTATGAACCTGCATTGATTCAATATAGTCATCTACTGACATCCCTTTGTTATACCATTCGTTTAATTGCATGTTTGTACACCTCTTTTACATATTTTGATATAGTTAGTGTACCCATTAATTTACGGATGGTAAACTAAAGTGCCTATAAACCGGTGATTACAGTACTTAAGGAGGACGATTAAATGGAAAACTTACACTATGATTTTTTAATGGATTTACTAAAAACTCCATCTCCGTCTAGTATGGAAATGGATATTCAAAAGAAGTGGATGGAATATGTGAAGACTTATGCTGATGAAGTGCGTACAGATAATGCCGGGAATGCAATTGCGGTATTAAATCCAGAAGCTGAATTCAAAGTATTATTAGCAGGTCATTGCGATGAGATTGCATTAATAATAAATCGAATTGATGAAAATGGATTTCTCTACATTGATAAAATGGGGGGCATTAATCCAAAAGCAGCAGTTGGTATGAGAGTAGAAGTCCTGGGGTACCAAAACAAAATTACAGGGGTAATTGGTGTTAATGCTCAACATCACGGGGGATTAAAAGGTGATTTTGATTTAGAAGATCTATTTATTGATTGCGGGTTTACTTCTAAAAAAGAGGCAATTAAAAATGTGCAGATAGGTGATTTAGCTGTCTATAAAACAGAACCGGAGTTACTGCAAAATAGATATATTGCGGGAAGAGGTTTAGACAATCGAACAGGAGCATTTATGGTTGCAGAAGTAATTCGCATCTTATCAGAAAAAAATCTATCTATTGGTGTTTATGCGGTTAGCACCGTTAATGAGGAAACCAATATGGGCGGAGCGTATTTCGCTGCAGCCGGTATAGACCCAACGATGGCGATTGCCGTGGACGTTACGTTTGCAACAGATTATCCAAAAGTAAGTAAAGAAAAATATGGTGAAGTATATTTAGAAGGTGGACCCGTTCTAGCAAAAGGTGCCCCAATTAATCGAAAAATAAATCTATGGCTGGAAAATGCAGCTAAGGAAGCAAATATAAAAATTCAATATGAACTAACACCACGTATGACAGGGACTGACGCTGACAGAATGCGACTTACTGGTAAAGGTGTTCCTGTATCATTAGTCTCATTACCATTACGTTATATGCATTCACCTGTGGAAACCGCGAGTAAACAGGATATGGAAGAAGAAGTGCAGCTAATGGTAACCATGTTAACTAATCTTTCAGGTAAGGAAAGTCTAAATCCATTAGAAGATTAATTGGTAATAACAAAATAAAAAAATTTACTCTCTTCCGAAGTAGATGTAATACACTCTTTGGAAGGGAGTTTTTTTAATTTCTTAATAATAATGATATATTTCAGAAATAATTTGTAATTATTTGTAAAACAAACTGGTGTGACATCTATTTATAAAGTAATTTTAAAAATTTATTCAGTGAATATAAGGTACTACAAAACAATATTTAGTCCTTTAATATACTGAATTCGTCTTAATTTTAAGTGTAAAATCTGTTACTTTTTAATTAAATTTCTGCTTTTTAGAAAAATATTACATTGAAATGTAACATTACTTGGTACCTCTGTTTCATTTTTGTAATCTTTAATTTCTTTGTTGACAAGTAGAGTAAGGGTTTCTGTCTACTTATAGTTAAAAAGTCTATGTAATTCCCAGTGAAAAAATCCTACATTTCTATCAATTTAGAATATTCTGATTTAGTTCGACTTCAATCGACAAAAATCACTCCTTTCATTTACTATACTTGCATTAACAGCAAGAACCACTTAACGAAAACACGTATATTATCGACAATTTTAGAAAAAGGGGGCATTGTTGTTTTTTAAACTATCCGTCGATTTTATGCAGCTTGTTCTAAAAATGAGGGGAGGAAAAGATTTGAGAAAAAAGAAAAGGCGTCAGACAAAAGCATTTAGCCTTGTTGCTACAGTAGCAATGACGTTATCTTTGGTTACACCTGGACTATCTTTTGCAGAAAGCGGAAAAACAAGTGTTTCTTTAAATGATTCAAATCAGGTTACTGAAGCTAAAGTCAGTGAGCGCTTGATGAATAATTTTAAAGAAGATGAGAAAGTAACATTTCTTGTTAAATTCAATGAAAAAGCAGATGTGGAAAGTGTTGCGAAAGAAGCAAGAAGTACTGCAGAAAAAGCAAGTTTATCAGCGGCTAAATTGGAGCATATCCAACGCTCTGCAGTAATTTCAGAGTTGAAAGCTACTTCAATTGATTCCCAAGCAGAAGTCATTGAATATTTAGAGGCGGAAATTGATAAAGGGAATGCAAAAGATCTCAAATCTTATCATATTGTTAATGGTATTGCGGTAACAGCAACGAAAAAAGTTGCAGAAAAAGTTGCTACATTTGCAGAAGTAGAAAAGATACTTCCAAACGAAACACGGGAGCTGTATACAACTGTAGATAAAGATGCTGAAACACCAAAATCAGATGTAGCAAATGTGGAATGGAACGTAGAAAGAGTTGGTGCTCCAGCTACGTGGAATATGGGATTTGATGGTTCTGGAGTTGTTGTAGCTAGTATTGATACTGGTGCACAATTTGACCACCCTGCTTTAGCAGAAAAATATCGTGGTTATAATCCAGCTACTGGTGAAGTAGATCATACGTATAGCTGGTATGATGCAACAGCTGGTGAAGAAATTCCATATGATGATGATGGACATGGTACCCATGTAACAGGAACGATGGTTGGTAGTGAACCAGATGGTGCGAACCAAATAGGGGTGGCTCCAGGTGCTCAATGGCTCTCTGTTAAGGCGTTTACTGCAGCTGGTGGTACAGATGCGGATCTGTTAGATGCTGCAGAGTGGATTCTTGCTCCTGGTGGAGATGCATCGATGGCACCTGATGTTGTCAATAACTCTTGGGGTGGCGGACCTGGATTAGATGAATGGTATCGCGATGTTGTCATTGCATGGAGAGCAGCAGAGATCTTCCCTGAATTCTCAGCTGGTAATACGACATTATTTAATCCTGGTGGACCGGGATCTATTGCTGTTCCAGCTAACTATCCAGAGTCTTTTGCGACGGGTGCAACGGATATTAATGATGGCTTAGCATCCTTTTCATTACAAGGGCCATCTCCATATGAAGGAGATATTAAGCCTGACATTTCAGCACCTGGTGTAAATATCCGTTCTTCGGTACCTGGTGGCGGATATGAAGGTGGATGGAATGGAACCTCGATGGCAGGTCCAGCAGTTTCTGGTGCAATTGCTTTATTAATACAAGCAGACCCAAGCTTGTCCGTAGATGATATAGAGGAGATTCTTATAAATACTGCACAACCGCTTACGGATGGAAACTTCTCAGAATCGCCAAATATGGGGTATGGGCATGGGCTAGTAAATGCTTATGATGCTGTCTCTTCTGTAGTTTCTGGACTTGGTACACTTGAAGGACAAGTTACAAAAGAAGGAGAAGATAGTGAAGCTCCTACTTACGAGCACGAAGCTCCGGTAGAAACGTACGAAGGAATGGATTTACCATTAACGATTAATGTTTCAGATAATATCAGTGTCTCATCAGTTGAAGTTGAATTTGGGGATGAAACATTAACAGCAGAAAGAGTGTCTGGTGATTACAAATCTGGAGAGTATGCGGTAACTATTCCTGGTGATAGTATTACTGGCGATTCATTCTCTTATCAGTTTGTTATCAATGATTTTGGAGGAAATGAAGTAACGACAGATGAATATTCGTTGACGGTTTTACCTGGTATTGGAGTGGGGTATTTCACTGATTTTGAGTCCAATCCAGCTGGATGGCTTGTAACTGGTGAAAATGCTAGTTGGAACAGAGGAGAACCTACTTCTGGACCTGGAGAAGCTCTTTCAGGAGATAATGTATTTGCAACAAATACAGAAGGTCAATATACTAGCAATGAAAATAGTACGTTAGTAATGCCACCAATAGATTTACCTGATGGTGAATCGTATTTACAGTTCCAACACTGGTTTAATATCGAAAATAACTGGGATTTCGGTCATGTATTTATTTCTACTGATCAAGAAAACTGGACTCAATTATTGCGTATCACAAATGTGTCTGATGGTTGGCAACAAGTAGAGTTGGATTTATCAGAATATAGTGGACAACGAGTTTATATCGGCTTCAATCTTGATACAGATGGAAGTGTAGTAAGAGATGGTTGGTATATTGATGATGTTGGATTATCGGATACTTCTCTTTCCAATACAGTTGGGTTAAAAGAAGTCAAAGGATCCAATGCATTAACAATTGATCAGAAACAATCGAACGTTGCAGTTGAGAAAGATGTAACGAAGAAAGAAAAAGTTGATCCAAATAAAATCACACCTGCTATGCCAATAGTTGAAAAGGATAACAAACAAGAAGCAATTCATCCAACATTATTACCAATTGGTGCAACAGTAAGTATTTTGGAATCAGGCAGATCAGTGAATACAGATCCAGCAAACGGCTCTTATTCAATTATGCATGCTGCTGGTGACTTTACTGCAGTTGCAGAAGCATATGGCTTCCATTCTGAAGAACAATCTGTATCTATTGAAGATGATGCATCTACAACAGCTGATTTTACACTAGAAGAAATCGATCAATATACTGTTACTGGATCTGTAACAGATGAAGATACTGGTGAAGCCGTAGAAGGCGCTACGGTAATTTTAGTAGAAGATGCCAACATTACACCTGTTGAAACGGATGCAGATGGTAACTTCTCGCTTACTGCTTATGAAGGTACGTATACGTTAAAAGTATTAGCTTCAGGTTACCATGCAACAGAAACTGAGGTTGATCTAGATGGTCAAGATGCTGAAGTAAATATCTCATTAGAACCATTCTATACCGTTCCAGGTGGAGAAATTGGTTATGATGATGGAACTGCTGAGAATGCTCGTGCTTATTACGATGCCGGAAACAAATGGGCAGTAAAAATGTCTTTAGAAGAAGGTAAAGATTCTGCAGTTGTTACGGATGGTGTGTTCCAATTCCATGGTACAGACTGGCCAAATCCAGGCGGAACTGAATTTGCAGTTGAGGTATGGGATGCGAGTGGTCCAGATGGTACTCCAGGTGAAAGAATTGCTGGTCCAGTAGACGCAGAAGCAATCCGAAGCCTTGATGAATGGACTGTAGTAGATTTATCTGAACATGCAATCCAAGTAGAAGGAGACTTCTATATGGTATATGTTCAAACGGGAGTAAATCCTAATGTCCCAGGACTTGCAACCGATGAGGATGGTCCTTATGCAGGGAGAAGCTACCAAAGTGTGGCAGGAGCATGGTCTCCATCACCTGAGGCTGAGGGGAACTATATGATTCGAGCTCGAGTAGCTTACGGTGTAGATGACCCGGTTATAACTACTCCTGCAGAAGATTATATTACAAATGAAACAGAATTAACTGTTGAAGGAACAGCTTCGCCTACAACAACTTTACAATTATTGAATAATGGAGAAGAAGTTGGCTCTGTAGAAGTTGGAGATAGTGGAGAGTTCTCTATTCCATTTGATTTAACGGAAGGTGCTAACGAAATTCAAGCTCAATCTATTATGAATGATGTCGTTGTTGGTGAATCGGATAGTGTAACGGTTACGCTAGATACTGAATCACCTGAGCTAACGATTGATAATCCTTCAGATGGGGATAAGACAAATCGTGAAACGGTAACCGTAGAAGGTACAGTAGTAGATGAAAACCTAGACTATGTCGAAGTTAATGGGCAACAAGCATCTGTAGAAGATGGTGCTTATTCTAAACGTATTTTACTTGATGAGGGTGAAAATACAATAGAAGTTGTTGCAGCTGATGTGGCTGGCAATACAACGACTGAATCTGTCACTCTAGAAGTGGATTATACCGCTCCTGAAATTGAAAATGTAACTCCAACAGAGGATGTTCATCTTAATGCAGGGGAAAGTGTTAAAATTGAGTTTGAAGCTGAACCAGGTTTACGTGCAACCTATGTTATTCATATGCCATTAACAAACCTTGGGCTTACGAATGCAACTGAACTTCCAATGATGGAAGTTTCGGAAGGTAAATATGTTGGATACTGGACAGCTACTAGTAATGTAGTTGCAGATGGTGCAGTTATTGAAGTTATTGCAAAAGATAGCTTTGGTAATGAAACAAGAGAACAAGCTGAAGGAAAACTATTTATTAATCTAGAAGAATAGTAATCGCATCGCTTGTTTTACAAAAAAGGAGTCTGTAGGAGAGGAAGCAATTCCTTTCCTGCAGACTTTTTAATTGCTAATAAGCGTCCTTCTGGAATTTTACATAAACTATCTTTTATGAAATTGATTTATATATTGTTTAATCTATTTTTGATATAGTGTAAGCAGAGTATAGTTCAATCATTTTTTTATGGATATACATAAGGGGTAAAGTATGAATATAAACGAAATTATAATGTTAATATTAGCTTTATTTTTATTAGTTGGTGGAATGGATTATGTAGCTGGAAATCGCTTAGGCTTGGGAGAAAAATTTCAAGAAGGAATTACATCTATGGGAACGTTAGCATTAGTAATAGTAGGGATTGTTTCTTTAGCTCCAGTAATTGCTAATGTATTGACTCCAATTGTAACACCTTTATACACATGGATCGGGGCAGACCCATCTACTTTTGCGAATACAATATTGGCATTAGATATGGGAGGACAAGCGCTTGCAGAACAAATGGCTGAAAGCAATGAAGCAGCTTTATTTGCTTGGGTATTTTTAGGTACTATGCTCGGTCCTACGATTTCATTTACCATACCAGTTGCACTTACCATGATCACGAAACAAGATCATTCGTATTTTGCGAAGGGAATTATGATTGGGATTAGTACGATCCCCATTGGTTGTCTTATTGGAGGTTTTTATGCTGGGTTTGACTGGTCGATGATGGTTCGAAATCTTGTAATTCCAATCGTGTTTTCGATTAGTATTTTAATAGGACTACTATTATTTGCTGACAAGATGATTAAACTATTTTTTTGGTTAGGTAAAATAGTAACAACCATTGCATTAATTGGATTAATCGCAATCGGCATTGAAACCATTACTGAAATCACTGTTATCCCGGGATTAGCCCCTTTAGAGGATGGGATTCAAATTGTTGGATTAATCGCTATTGTATTAGCTGGAGCCTTTCCACTTGTAGCAGCAATTACAAAACTTGCATCGAAACATTTAGAAAAGATTGGTCATCGTTTACGAATAAATTCAGCTTCTACGGCAGGCCTAATAGCATCTGTAGCACATGTCATACCAATGTTAGCATTAGTACCGCAAATGAATGAACGTGGAAAGGTTATAAATGTGGCTTTTGCTGTGAGTGGTGCATTTGTATTTGGAGGACATTTAGGTTTTGTTGCAGGTATAGAATCATCCATGGTGACTGCAATGATAATTGGTAAGCTATCCGCAGGTATTTCAGCATTGACGGTAGCATTGTTATTGACTTCATCAGAAAATAGTAATTGACTTGCCAAAAAGTCAATGTAAATGTATAATTATTTCTAACAAATAAATATTCGATTCCAATCTTCGGGGCAGGGTGCAATTCCCGACCGGCGGTAAAGTCCGCGAGCTGCATACATATTGTGGTTGATCTGGTTAAATTCCAGTACCGACAGTTATAGTCTGGATGGGAGAAGATGTCGATCATGTTTGTGTTACACATTTTTTGTGTGCATTTTTGACGATGTATTCAAACCCTAGGGCCTCGCTCTAGGGTTTTATTAATTGTAATACAAACGGTTAATCGTCCTTCATCACAAGATAGGAATCGAATGAACTGATGGAGGAGAAATAATGCAAAAATCAAAAAGAAACAATTTATTAAAATTAATCATCATTGCGTTATTAAGTACAATTTCGTTAGTGCTATTCTTTATTAACTTCCCTTTACCATTTTTACCTACACCATATTTAAAAGTAGACTTTAGTGATGTTCCTGCTTTGATAGCTTCATTGATTTTTTCACCTATAGCTGGAATTGTAGTAGTTGGTTTTAAAAATATATTATACCTGGCAGTTTCTGGGTCTGGGGACCCGATTGGTGTTCTGTCTAATTTTATTGCAGGTGTAATGTTAGTTGTACCAGTTTCTATGATCTATCATCGAATGAAAGGTGTAAAAGGCTTAATCACGGGATTAGTATTTGGAACGATTGTGATGGCAGTTGGAATGAGTATTCTAAATTACTATCTAATTTTACCAGCGTATGGTTGGTTTATGGGATGGGAAATGTCAAATCAAGTGAAGTGGGTATCTGTAATTGCAGGTGTACTACCATTTAATATGATAAAAGGTGTGTTTATTGCGGTATTGTTTATCCCGTTATTTATGAAATTACATGCATGGCTGCAGCAACAACAAACTAGATTTTCTTTAAAATAAAAAAAGCTTCGCTATCAAATTGGTAGCGAAGTTTTTTTAGATGAATCATCTTCCTAAATCCGAATGTTGTGCAGTTTGATTTCTATTGCATGCATAGCGATTATTCATTGTTTTCTTCTTCCTCTGATACTAAAAGACGGGCAGTAGGCAATACTTCTAAACGCTCTTCAGGAATAGGCTCACCTGATTTTTCACTTATCCCATATGTGCCATCTTCAATTTTTTGCAGTGCATCTTCAATTTCCTTTAATTGATTTTCTCTCATTAGGTTAAGACCAGCGTCTCGTTGTTGTTCAAATTGTTCTGTACCCATATCTGCTGGATGATTATCGTAATCCGCAAGTTCGTCAGAGTTTGAATTGATGTTCCGTTTATCTTCTAATTCCTCTTTCATTTGTTGTAATTTCTCTTTAAAATAATTTAGCTTATCTTTACTTAATTTATTTGTCATAGTTCCATCCTTTCAAAGTTATAACAATGCTGTTATAAGTAGTGACAGCCCTAATAACATTCCATACATAGTGTTTGTTTTTGCAGTAGCACCCATCGCCGGCATCATTTCAAGTGATGTTTTCTTCCCTTGGAATTTCTTAATTATTCCATATGCTTTTGGAATACTCAAGAAAGTGATGAAAGACCAAATTGGAAGGAATCCAATTAAGATATACAATAAGGTCATAATGTACGCCAACGCGATTAAAGTTCCAAGTAGCGCAACCGATCTTTCTTTTCCAATCAATACTGCAATCGTTTTTCTGCCACCACGTTTATCCCCTTCACGATCTCGGATATTATTAGCAAAATTTATACAGCCAATAAATATTGTAATTGGGATTGAAATCCAAATCATTTCTGTAGATATCGTTTCAGTTTGGATATAATAAGTAATACCGATGATTACTGATCCCATTAATACTCCTGAAAATAATTCTCCAAATGGAGTATATGAAATTGGAATAGGGCCTCCAGTATATAAATAACCAATTAACATACAAAATAAACCAATAATTGCAATCCACCAACTAGACATCATGCAAATGTATATTCCAAGTAAAACTGATATTCCGTAAAATAAAAATGCTAAATTTCGAATATGTTTTGGTTTTAGCCCATCTCGTACAATTGATCCCCCAATTCCCACAGATTGGTCATTATCTAATCCTCGAACAAAGTCATAATACTCATTAAACATATTAGTTGCTGATTGAATTAATAGAGAAGCTATTAACATCGCTGTAAAAATCCACCAGTTAATGGCACCTTCATTAAATGCAATCATTGTACCTACAAAAACTGGGACAAATGATGCGGTTAAAGTGTGTGGTCGAAGTAGTCGCCACCAAACATGAAATCCTTCACGTTCATTTAATAATTGTTTTATGTTTGATGTATCTTTTGATTGCATTGAGCGTATCCTCCTGATTTTTCTATATCATATTAATTTTATGGAAAGGTTAAGAAGGTGTCAATGTATGTTACTAGCAGGAATTTTATAGAAATAATAGGCTTTTCTTGAGAAACTCGTAAAAAGAGCATAAAATAAGGAAGGATATAATTAATTTACGATATTATGTCGGGGGTTCATAGGAATGATTGAGATAGAAGAGAAACGACTAGCGTCACTTATTGATATAACTATTAGTGAAATGGTATCGGAAGATGAAGCTAAGTTGTTTAGTTACACAAAAAAAATTAACAAGCTAAATATATATACTTTTTTGGAATTAGCAGGAGATAGAGACCTAACAAGAAGTTTCTGGTCCAGTAATTCAAACGACTTAACTATTCTTGGTGCTGGACAGGCTACTACCATACAAGCAAAAGGTGAACGTTTTCAATCAATAGAAAATCAGTGGAATGAATTGTTGAGAAAAGCTGTCATTCATAATCCTTTTGAAAAGCAAGGAACTGGAATTGTAGGACTAGGTGGTTTTGCATTTGACCCTAAAAAAGAATCAACACCTTTGTGGAGTAATTTTCCAGATGGTCAATTAACTATACCTGAAATCATGGTTACGAGGATCGAAAATCAATTTTATTTAACTTTTAATATGTATCTGCGTACAGATGATCATGGTTTTCAATTAATGGAAGAATACCAAGAAATGGAGTCTTATTTATTAGAAGAATCGAGTTTCTTTAAAAAAGATGTAAATATGATCGAAAAGAAAGAAGTAGCTCCCAAACAATGGATGCAGACTATCCAAAAAGCAACTGAGGAAATGAAAACTTCCAGTACGAATAAGATTGTATTAGCAAGAGAGGTTCGTTTACGTTTTGATGAGCGAGCAGATATTCCATCCATTATAAGAAAATTAATAGAAACGCAATCGAATAGTTATATTTTTGCTTATGAGATTGACGGAGATTGTTTTGTAGGGGCGACTCCTGAACGTCTTGTTAAAGTGGAAGGAAATCAATTATTTTCTACTTGTCTGGCAGGTACAGCGCCAAGAGGAAAGACTACAAAAGAAGATCAAAAAATTGCGGAAGAACTGTATAGAGATCCAAAGAATCGAAAAGAACATGACTATGTTGTTCAAATGATTAGAAAAGCCGTTGAAAGGTACTGTACGGATGTAGATATTCCTAGTGAACCACAGGTGTATATGTATAAGACACTACAACATCTTTATACACCTGTAACGGCTAAATTAATGAATAGCCATAGTATTTTTTCTATTATAGAAGAACTTCATCCAACCCCAGCTTTAGGTGGTACACCTAGAAAAGAATCGATGGCTTTTATTAGAGATAATGAACTGCTAGACAGAGGTTGGTACGGTGCTCCTATTGGATGGTTAGATAGTAATAATAATGGTGAGTTTGCTGTAGCTATACGTTCTGCTATGATTCAAGGAACTGAAGCGTCACTTTTTGCAGGTTGCGGAATTGTCGCAGATTCAGATCCAGTGAGTGAATATGAAGAAACAAATATTAAATTGATGCCAATGCTCTCTGTTTTAGGAGGATAGACGATGGATTATACAGAAAAGTTAACGCGCTATGTCGCGAATTTTGTAGATGAATTAGCCAAAAGTGGTGTGACGGATGTGGTGGTTTCTCCTGGATCTCGTTCTACACCACTTGCTCTTGTATTTACAGAGCATCCATCCATAAAAGAGTGGATTATCGTCGATGAGCGTTCAGCAGCCTTTTTTGCATTAGGATTAGCGAAGAAATCAAATCGTGCAGTAGCGATAGTATGTACGTCAGGAACAGCAGCAGCTAACTATTATCCTGCAATAGTGGAAGCACACTATAGTCGTGTACCACTTCTTGTATTAACAGCTGATCGTCCGCATGAGCTGAGACATATTGGAGCTCCTCAAACAATTGAACAAATTAAAATGTATGGCGACTACACCAAATGGTTTCACGAAATGGCTATGCCGGAAGCATCAGATAAGATGTTACATTATGTTCGTAATAAAGCATCTCATGCGAAGCACGTTGCTGAGGAAGGGAATCCTGGGGTTGTTCATTTAAATTTCCCATTACGCGAACCGTTAACACCTAATTTTTCTTTGGATGCTATTTGGGGTACAAAAAGTTATACTAGACAAAATATTATGCAAGAGGGAACCAAACAATTAGCGCCAAACCAATTGCAAATATTACTAGAGGAAGTCGGTCCAAACAAAAAAGGATTGTTTGTTTGTGGGCCACAGGCAGATGCTGAGTTTGCGGATGCGGTTACTTCATTAGCTGGGAAGTGGGGAATTCCTGTAGTTGCAGATCCTTTATCACAATTGAGAACGGGACAGCATCATAAGGACAATGTCATAGATGGGTACGATGCATTCCTAAGAGAAGCAGAAATTAGACAAGAGCTCAAACCGGATTATATTATTCGATTTGGAGCTATGCCAGTTTCTAAATCGTATTTATTTTATGTTATGGAGAATGTCGAAACACAACAATACGTAATCGAACCCAACGAAGGAATTCGAGATCATTCTTCTAATCAAACAACATTTTTATTTGCCGATCCTACAACATTATGCCAACAACTTGAGCAGATGACGGTGGTGGATCAAGATGTCTCTACTGCATGGTTGAAAACTTGGCAAGAAATGAATCAAATTGCTAAACATTACCTACTAGAGGGTGTCGAAGAACAAATAACGGAAGGCGAAGCCGTTAGAGGTTTAGCTGAAGTTATCCCAGATGGGAGCACCTTGTATGTTGGAAATAGCATGGCAATTCGGGATGTGGATACATTTTATATGACTTCACCAAAAACAATAAATATATTAGCGAATCGTGGTGCTAATGGTATTGATGGTATGGTTTCAAGTGGAGTAGGAGCTTCTGCAGATAATGAGAGAGTAACATTATTACTCGGCGACTTATCTTTATTTCACGACATGAATGGATTATTTGCTGCTAAGCATTATAAGTTACCAATTACTATTGTGTTAATTAATAATAATGGCGGCGGGATATTCTCCTTCTTACCACAAGCGAAAGATAAGCGTCATTTTGAAGCTTTGTTTGGCACTCCAATGGATTTATCTTTTGAACAGGTAGCGAAACTGTATGAGGCAAATTACAATCATGTGAAAACAGAGGAACAATTAAAAGCTGCTTTGTACGAAAGTTATCAACTCGATGGTCTATCCATTATAGAAGTAAAAACAGATCGTGAACAAAATGTTCAATGGCATCAAGCGAAATGGCAATTGATTAAGGAAGCAATTTTAAAGGATGGTTAGATGAGTTTAGATGATAAAGCGTTGCATTTTGAAGTAGTTGGTGATGGTGAACCAATCGTGTTATTACATGGTTTTACAGGGACACTCAATACTTGGGAATCAATAAAAACTTATTTACATGGCTATCAATTAATTTTGTTTGATCTTCCTGGACATGGTTCTTCGAAGGGATACACGTTGACCACGATGCAAGCTTGTTGTAATCAACTAAGAAAACAGTTAACTGAAATGAACATTTACAAATTCCATTTAGTTGGTTATTCCATGGGAGGACGTACTGCAATTCACTTTGCTAATGAATTTCCAGATATGGTACATTCTTTAATTTTAGAAAGTGCTTCCCCTGGTTTATTCTCTGAACTAGAGCAAAGGCAACGACAACAAAATGATAAAGATTTGGCAAACTATATTTTACAAAATGGTATAGAAGATTTTGTTGATTATTGGGAAAATATCCCTTTGTTTTTATCGCAAAAAGAACTTTCTGAAGAAAAGCGGCAACAAATTAGAAATGAACGTCTGTCTCATCAACCTGAAGGATTAGCGCACTCACTTCAATCTATGGGGACGGGGGCACAACCTTCGTTTTGGAACGATCTAAAGCAGTTTTATATGAAGGTTTTATTAGTAACTGGTGAAAAAGATTTAAAATTTGTAAATATAAATAAAAATATGAGAGAAAAATTTCCAAATGCAGCGTTAACAGTATGTAAAAACGTTGGTCATGCAGTTCATGTGGAAAATCCTCAAATCTTTGGTAAAATAGTAGAAGAGTTTCTAATTAGAAACCCAATAACTACATAATTTTGTTGCTTGAAAGGAGCATATATATGTCTGTAGAATGGCAAAAGGTAAACAGCTATGAAGAAATAATTTATGAAAAATATAATGGGATTGCAAAAGTTACCATTAATCGTCCTGAAAAACGTAATGCATTTACACCACTAACGGTAAAAGAAATGATTGATGCATTTATTGATGCTCGCGATGATTCTTCTATCGGTGTAATTGTTTTAGCTGGAGAAGGTGAAAAAGCTTTCTGTTCAGGTGGAGACCAATCTGTGCGCGGGCACGGGGGTTATGTTGGTACGGACGAGGTTCCTCGTTTAAATGTATTAGATTTACAACGTCTTATCCGCACGATACCAAAACCAGTAATTGCAATGGTTTCCGGTTACGCTATTGGTGGAGGTCATGTACTACATGTAGTTTGCGACTTAACAATTGCTGCTGATAATGCCATCTTTGGTCAAACAGGTCCAAAAGTGGGTAGCTTTGATGCGGGTTACGGAGCTGGATATTTAGCACGTCTAGTTGGTCATAAACGCGCACGTGAAATCTGGTATTTATGTCGTCAATACAATGCGGATGAAGCATATGAAATGGGACTTGTAAATACGGTTGTACCACTAGATAAACTTGAGGAAGAAACTATCCAATGGTGTGAAGAAATTTTAGAAAAATCGCCAACAGCTTTACGTTTCTTAAAAGCTTCCTTTAATGCGGATACAGATGGATTAGCTGGACTGCAACAATTAGGTGGAGACGCTACATTATTGTATTATACAACGGATGAAGCTAAAGAAGGACGCGATGCGTTTAAAGAAAAAAGAAAACCTGACTTTAAACAATTCCCTCGCTTCCCTTAAGATGTGATAGAATGGAGAAAAACCTTTGTCCCGTGTGGACAAAGGTTTCTTTTATCGTATAGTGTACTAGAATGGAGAGATTATCATGAGTGAAACAACTCCACATTGGCTAACAAAACGAGCAGATTTATCCCCTGATAAAAAGGCAATTGAATTTGAGGATGGTAGTTCAATTACGTATCTTGAATTATTTCATCGAAGTCAGTCCTATGCGAGAAAATTAGGGAAACTTGGTTTTCGACAAGGAGATCATATTGCGATCCTTTCTACGAATTGTGCTGAAATGATTCAAATCATATATGCATGTAGTTACTTAGGTGCGGTAGCGGTTTTATTAAATACTAAACTGACAATCAACGAATTAAACCAACAACTTTTAGATTCTGACGCTAAGGTGATTATAACTTCCGAATCTTTTAAGGCAAGCGAGTTTGTCCTGCAGCGAATGGATTACAACGAGCTAGAATCTGTAACGGAAGATACAAGTATAATAACGCTAAAGAGTGAAATTTATTTCGATGATATATTTACTATGATGTATACATCTGGTACTACAGGATTCCCTAAAGCTGTACAGCAAACCTTTGGCAATCATTGGTGGAGTGCAACAAGTTCAGCATTAAATTTAGGGTTACACGATAATGATAAATGGTTAATCCCCTTACCTTTATTTCATGTAAGTGGTTTGTCTACCATGTTAAAGAGTGTGATCTATGGGATGCCTATCTATGTATTAGAAAAGTTTGAAGTTGAAAAGGTTCATAATGCCATTATGGATCGTAAGGTTACGATTGTATCTGTTGTTACTGTAATGGTTCAACGGTTAATAAAGCGGCTAGGAAACCATCATTATCCGAACGACTTTCGTTGTATGCTTCTTGGTGGTGGTCCAGCACCTAAATCTTTATTAGAACAAGCAAAATTAAAAAATATACCAGTTTTTCAATCCTATGGGATGACAGAAACATCTTCACAAATTGTTACATTAACTCCTGAAGATGCGTTGAAAAAAATTGGTTCTGCGGGCAAACCGCTTTTTCCAGCACAGCTTAAAATAGCACACAATGAAAATAATCCAAATCAAATTGGGGAAATTCTTGTAAAAGGTCCAATGGTTACCAAAGGATACTATAAACGAGCAGAGACGAATAAAGAAGTGTTTGAAAATAACTGGCTACATACTGGAGATATGGGATATTTGGATGAACAAGGTTATTTATATGTTGTGGATAGAAGAAATGATTTAATTATTTCTGGTGGAGAAAATATCTACCCTTCTGAAATAGAAAACGTATTAGTACAAATAGAAGGTATAGAAGAAGCAGGAGTAAAAGGAAGTCCTAATGAAGAATGGGGGATGGTTCCTATTGCTTTTATTGTATGTAGTAGACCCATAAGTGAGAATGAAATTGCTGCACATCTAGAAAAATATTTAGCGAAGTACAAACGTCCAAAAGAAATTCATGTAGTTAATGAACTTCCTAGAAATGCTGCTAATAAATTAGTGCGTCATAATTTAGGGAAATAAGTTCCAGACGTGTTATAGCGAATATATGTAATGATGAGAGAGTATTTTACTTTGATAAGTTTAGATACTCTTTTTTTATTTGGATGAATTAGACAAAAATACACAGATTATATACTAGGAGGTGTCAGATATGGATAAACAAAAATATTTTATTAGTGTTGGTGAAGGTGAAATATCTCAAGTTCGTTATCAAAATAATGATGATTTTGTTATATATGCAACAGAAGATGAAATTACGTTACTACGATCGAAGTTTGAGGATATGCATGAATCAAGTTTTGATTCTTTTAAACGAGCGCATATTCCCTTTATGCCTTACCACAATGATGAAGCAAACGATATGTACGACAATACAATGACAGAAGCTTTTCAACTATTATACGACCTAGGTGATGAAAAAACTAAAAATCATATTCAAACTATGGGAATATTATCAGATAAGCATTTATAAGAATGGTGTATTGACGAATATACGCTGTGAGAGGAATATTACTGTAGTCCTCACTCTTTCTATTGGACTACAGTAATACACTAGGAAAAACGGATTGTAGGTTTAACTAAGATGAAAAAAAGGTAAAGATTACTAAGCGCTTATACTCAACTTATTGGAGGAGTGTCTCAACTAATGAAGAATAAAACGTATTACGTATTAGCACTTAGTATAGTTGCATTTTTAGGTATAATCTTACTCTCCGCATTTAATCAAGAAGAAGTAGTTAATGCTGAAAATCATAGTAACAGTGCCTCTGTTCAGGTAGAAAAGGAATCTTCAATTTTAGATCATTCCACTATAACAGAAAAAATGAATGGTTTCATGGATACATTAATACAGGAAGTAGATAGCAATTATAAAGTACAAGCTTATCAATCGAAAGATGAACTTATTCAAGCATTTGAACAGTATACCACAGAAGCTTTGGCTTCAGACTTTGTATCGTATTACTATGAAGAAAAGCAAGATGGGATGTACATAATCCCCATGGATGCACCATCTTGGTTTCAAGAGGAAAATGATTATGATATGATTAAAAAAGATGAAAATACTATCCAATTAACTCAAAGTAATTATAATGAAATGGTAGGAGAATATACATTGGTAGTGGATTTCACGTTTCAACATGATTGGAAAATTTCAAAGATAACATATCAGTAATTTTCAATCGAAGAAAGTAGTGGAAGATTTGAATAGATTTAAGGATTTCTATAATAATACTGTACAATTATCATTTTTGGATCATCCATTTTCTAAAGAGCCTAAGCACGTATGGGTTATCTGTCGTTATAAAGATAAATGGTTATTAACTGCTCATAAGGAACGAGGCATAGAATTCCCTGGTGGGAAGGTTGAACCTGGAGAAACAGCTGAACAAGCGGCAGTTCGAGAAGTTATGGAGGAAACTGGTGGATCTGTAGAATCACTACATTATATTGGCCAGTATAAAGTGGATGGAAGAAATGACACAGTGATAAAAAATGTATATTTTGCTATGATTCATAAGTTAGTTGAACAAGAAACGTATTATGAAACGAAAGGTCCGGTGTTACTATCCGTAATACCGAAAAATGTACGTAAGCGAAAAGGGTATAGTTTTATTATGAAGGATGATGTGCTCCATACTTGTATGAAGCGGATCAAAACAATTTTTTACAATAATGATAGAAGCGTGTAAGCCTTGGACTTACACGCTTCTATTTCGTATGAGTACCTGTTCAATTTTTTCTACGACTTTATACATTATCGTTGCAAGTACAGCAATAATTACTAAGCTCGACATCACCAGAGTAAAATCGAATACTTGGAAACCATAGATGATGAGGTAACCTAACCCTTGTTTGGAAACAAGGTATTCCCCTACAATAACCCCTACCCAAGACAGACCAACATTTACTTTTAATGTAGATATTATTGCTGGCAATGCGGAAGGAAAGATCGCCTCTTTAAAGCATTGCCATCTAGTAGCCCCAAAACTAAGCATTACTTTTTGATAGTTCGGATCAACCTCATTAAAAGCAGAATATACTACTAGTGTAGTAACGATAACGGAAATTATGAAACCCATGGCGATAATGGAAAGGTATCCAGGACCTAATGCAACAATGAGAATAGGGCCTAAAGCAACTTTTGGCATTGCATTCATAATGACGAGATAAGGGTCCATAACTCGTGCAAAGCGTCTTGAAGACCATAATAAGGTTGCTATTAAGATACCTCCGATGGTTCCAATTAAAAAACCTAGGATTGTTTCTAACAAAGTAACCTGAATATGAGAAAACAGTGAACCATTAGCGAATCGTTGAATAATTAAATGAAATACTCTACTTGGAGAACTAAATAATAAAGGATCTATCCAATACAATCTACTGGCGATTTCCCATAAGCTAATCAAAATGATTAGAATGGAAATTTGCCAAGCAAATACGATTTTATTCTCTCTTTTTAAGCCTTGAAGATAATTTGAAAAAAGTTGTTTATCACTCATGTTCATCATCCCTTAGTGGTGAGGAATCATCTTTTTGTTCTAATTGATCCCATACTTTATCGAAAAGTAATTGGTATTTTGGGTGTTTTCTTACGTGTAATGGCATTTCATCCCTGAGTTCCAGTGGGACATCATATATTTTTGCGACTGATCCAGGATGAGAATTTAATAAGATGATTCGATCACTCATTGCGATTGCTTCTCCAATATCATGTGTTACTAGTACTGCGGTTTTTTTATAGGTTTTTAGTAATTTGGAAACAAGGTCTTCTAGCTTTAATTTAGTTTGATAATCTAAAGCAGAGAAAGGTTCATCTAATAATAAAATTTTTGGATCATTGATTAAAGTTCGAACCAATGCTACACGTTGTCTCATTCCTCCAGATAATTCGGAAGGATATTTTGATTCAACATCTTTCAGTCCCACTTCATTCAATAAACTAATTGCATTTTGTTTTATTTCTTCTGTTATATTGCTGTGAATCTTTGGTCCAATCAGTACATTTTCAATAATGGTTTTCCAAGGAAAAAGATAATCTTGTTGAAGCATATAACCAATTGCTTGATTTTGGTTAATTAATTCTTCTTTTTGCAAACACACTTGGCCTTCTGTTTGGTGAATAATGCCTGCAATAATGGATAACAGTGTTGATTTCCCACAGCCGCTTGGACCTAATAGGGATATAAATTCCCCTTCTTTGATGGTAAATGAGATGTTATCCAGTGCCTTTACATATGAATCCTTTGAGAAATAATAGTGGGTTACATGCTCAAGTGTCAGAAATGACAAGATAGTTCCTCCTCTTTATTCTGACATGACACGCTCTGCAAAATCTGTATTTACAAGGTCTTCATAAGGTACATTTTCTGGTAATTCACCAGCTTCTTTCATGATCCCTTGTAAATTATTCCACTCTTCTTCATCGAGAATTGGATCTGTGGCAAAAGAACCTTGAGCTTTATATCGATCGATTGATAAAGCTAACATTTCTACATCAGTTTCTTCAAAATATGGAGCTACTACTTCTGCGATTTCTTCCGCGCTTTGTTCATCCACCCATTGTTGTGCTTTATAAATGGCTCTAGTAAATGCTTCAACTGCTTCATCTTCTTTCTCTATAAAGCTTTGTTTGGTCATAAATACCGTATATGGAACAGCTCCAGATTCTTCCCCGAATGAAGCAACAATGTGTCCTTGCCCTTCTGCTTCAAATATACTTGCAGTTGGTTCAAATAACTGTACATAATCATAGTCTCCGGAAGCAAAAGCTCCAGCAATATTTGCGAAGTCAATATTTTGTTCTAATTTTAAATCTCCATGGGGATCGATTCCATTTTCTTTTAATACATATTCACCAACCATCTGCGGCATTCCGCCAACACGTTGGCCAAGGAAAGTACTATCTTTTAGATCTTCCCAAGAGAAATCATCGTCTGCTTCTTTTGCTACAAGAAATGTTCCATCTGTTTGTGTTAGTTGAGCAAAGTTTATTGCATAATCCCTTGAATCTTGTGCATACACATACATTGATGTTTCAGACCCTACTAAAGCAATATCGGCACCATCCGACAATAATGCAGTCATTGTTGTGTCTCCGCCCCAAGTGGTTTGTAAGTCTACCTCTAATCCTTCCTCTTCAAAGAACCCTTTTTCCAAAGCTACGTATTGTGGAGCATAGAAAATAGATCTTGTTACTTCTGCTAATTTTATGTTTGTGGTTGATTCTTGATTACAAGCCGATAAAAGTATTAGAACAGCGACAAAACTAATAATAAAATACGTCTTACGCATACCCACCGTTCCCTTCAACAAATGTGATAAAATTTATCAAAATAGTGTATGCGCCCAAATATAAATATGTGTCAAAAGCATTTCTCACCGCTAAGCGACGCCGAACTGGACTGAGCCTTCAGAGATAAACGAATCTCCGAAAGGAAAGAGGAAGATGAGTTATCGAAGGAAGGGGAGGGAAGTTGCGAAGTCGCTGGTGAGCAATGCTGGCCAAGTCAAAAGCATTTCTCACCGTTAAGCGACGCTGAACTGGACTGAGCCTTCAGAGATAAACGAATCTCCGAAAGGAAAGAGGAAGATGAGTTATCGAAGGAAGGGGAGGGAAGTTGCGAAGTCGGTGGTGAGCAATGCTAGCCAAGTCAAAAGCATTTCTCACCGCTAAGCGACGCCGAACTGGACCGAGCCTTCAGAGATAAACGAATAAAAAACCAGCCTCGTATTGAGACTGGTTGTTCGCAAATATCGAACGAGTACTTCACTCATTTATATTAATCCTTAATGGGATGAGTAAACATGTTTAAATTATCCTTTATATAAAGGACCAGCTTGCTTAATCGTTTCACTAGCTAGAGTGAATTTCTTAAAGTTTTCGTGGAATTTTAATGCAAGTGTTTGTGCTTCTTTCATATATGCTTCTTTATTACCCCATGTCTGTTTAGGTACTAATAATTCATCAGGGACTCCAGGAACATGAGCAGGAATCTGTAAACCGAAAATTTCATCAGTGATTGTTTCTATAGAATTTAATTCTCCTTCTAATGCAGAGTGAACCATTGCTCTGGTGAAGGAAAGTTTAATACGGTCACCCACTCCATATGATCCGCCAGTCCATCCGGTATTAATCAAAAATACATTTGTATCAAACATATCAATTTTCTTTCCAAGCATTTCTGCATATTTAGATGGAGCTAATGGTAAGAATGGAGAACCAAAACAAGCAGAGAAAGTAGCTAGTGGTTCTGTTACTCCTCGTTCTGTTCCTGCTAATTTACTTGTATATCCGCTTAGAAAATGATACATCGCTTGTTCTTTTGTCAGTTTGCTAATCGGAGGCAATGTGCCTGATGCGTCAGCAGTTAAGAAAATAATTGTATTTGGATGCCCTGCAACACTAGGATTAATAATATTGTCTATATTCTCTAAAGGATAAGCAGCACGTGTGTTTTCTGTTAATGAAGTATCATCATAATCGGGTTCTCTGCTATTGTCATTTAAAATCACATTCTCTAACACAGTACCGTAACGGATTGCGTTATAAATTTGTGGTTCCTTTTCTTCTGAGAGATTGATACATTTCGCATAACAACCGCCTTCAATATTGAATACACCATTTGGACTCCAACCATGTTCGTCAT
This sequence comes from Oceanobacillus iheyensis HTE831, assembly GCF_000011245.1. Taxonomy (NCBI): domain Bacteria; kingdom Bacillati; phylum Bacillota; class Bacilli; order Caryophanales; family Bacillaceae; genus Oceanobacillus; species Oceanobacillus iheyensis. The sequence goes on along the minus strand of NC_004193.1, from coordinate 2,366,469 downwards.
CACCGATTAATTTTCGGTAGGGGTCTGCGGATAATGTCGTTTTCCCGGTACCTGATAACCCGAAAAATAATGCAACGTCACCTTCCTGGCCTACATTAGCGGAGCAATGCATAGAAAGCACATCTTGCTGTGGTAATAAATAATTCATCACAGAAAAAATGGACTTTTTAATTTCTCCGGCATATTCAGTACCACCGATAAGTACAATTCTTTTCTTAAAAGAAATTAATATAAATGTTTCTGAATTTGTTCCATCAATAGCTGGATCAGCCTTAAATCCTGGAGCTGAAATAACTGTAAATTCTGCTTGGTGATTGTTTAATTCCTCTTCCGTTGGAGTAATGAATAGTTGTCTAGAAAATAAATTATGCCAAGCATATTCATTAATCACTTGAATAGGGAGTCGGTAAGTATGATCAGACCCCGCAAATCCTTGAAATTTAAATATTTCTTGTTTTTCATTTAAATAAGAAATCACTTTAGATAATAATTGGTTGAATACTTCCTCCTGGATGGGTTTATTAACTTTACCCCAGTTAACATGTTGATCCGAAACTTCATCTTTAACGGTAAATTTATCTTCCGGAGATCGACCAGTATAAGTTCCTGTAGTGGCGCGTACTGCTCCGGTAGATGTAAGAATTCCTTCTTGTCTATACAGAATTTTTTCAACGAGCTGTGCTACCGATAGATTGTGGTGAATATGATTTGTTTGTAATTCTTTCATATAAGACTTATCAACAGTTTTCATGGTATAATCTCCTTACTATTAATTAGAGTAGTTTTAATCTCTTAACGATCCATATTTATTAAATCTGATTATTAGTATAACACATTAAAATAAATAGTCCATACTATATTAAAATTTATTTTATGCAATATATTTTTTGATGTGACAAGGCTTAAATTAGTTGACAGACAACTCACCTTTCGTTAATCTTAACCATGAACGGATACTCTTATTCAGAGTTGGTGGAGGGACAGACCCGATGAAGCCCAGCAACCATCACTACTGGTGAAAAGGTGCTAATCTGATGCAAGGATAATAGTTCCTTGAACAATAAGAGCGAAAGGCCATAATTCTTCCTTTCCTCATGTTATGAAGGAAAGGTTTTTTTGTTTTTATCTATAATTTTAGGTACCGCGTTTTTTAGTACGAGGTTCTTTTATTGGCACTTTGAATAGGATAGAAGTTATAAAGAGATCCGTACCAACATATATCAAAGGAGAGTTTAGCCTTATGGCTGCAAATCGACGTTTATTTACTTCAGAGTCAGTAACTGAGGGGCATCCAGATAAAATGTCTGACCAAATATCAGATGCTATTTTAGATGAAATTTTAAAGAAAGATCCAAACGCAAGGGTTGCATGTGAGACAACAGTAACTACAGGACTAGTTCTTGTATCAGGAGAAATTTCTACTTCTACTTATGTAGATATACCAGCCCTTGTTCGTGAAACAGTAAAAGAAATAGGGTATACACGTGCTAAATATGGTTTTGATTTTGAAACTTGCGCGGTATTAACTGCGATAGATGAACAGTCTGCAGATATTGCAGGAGGAGTAAATCAAGCACTTGAGGCACGACAAGGAAAAATGAGTGAGGAAGAAATTGATGCTATTGGAGCTGGCGACCAAGGGCTAATGTTTGGTTACGCATGTGATGAGACTGAAGAATTAATGCCTTTACCAATCTCATTAGCACATCAATTGTCCAAAAGGTTAGCGGATGTAAGAAAAGAAGGTATAGTAGATTATCTTCGTCCAGATGGAAAGACACAAGTAACTGTTGAGTATGATGAGAATGACAAGCCCGAACGTATAGATACAATCGTTATCTCTACACAACATCATTCAGAAATACAAAATGAGCAAATTGAAAGAGATATGATTGAAAAAGTCATTCAAGCGGTTGTTCCAAGCGAATTGTTAGATGATAAAACAAAATATTTTATAAATCCAACTGGTCGTTTTGTAATTGGAGGACCTCAAGGTGATGTAGGGCTGACAGGAAGAAAGATTATTGTAGACACGTACGGTGGTTATGCTAGACATGGCGGAGGTGCATTTAGTGGCAAAGACGCTACAAAAGTAGACCGTTCTGCAGCATATGCAGCTCGTTATGTTGCTAAGAATATAGTTGCCGCAGGACTTGCAAAATCTTGTGAGGTTCAATTAGCCTATGCCATTGGTGTCGCTCAACCTGTCTCCATTGCAGTTAATACATTTGGAACTGGAAAAGTAAGTGAAGACAGATTGGTAGAAGCAGTTAGAGAATTATTTGATCTCCGTCCAGCTGGTATTATCCGCATGTTAGATTTAAGAAAACCTATATACAAAAATACCGCAGCTTATGGTCACTTTGGTCGAAAAGATATCTTATTCCCATGGGAAAAAACAGACAAAACAGAAGAGCTTATTGCTCTAACTAAATAATTAAATGTTTAAAAAAACTATCATCTATCTTTAAGGTGGTAGTTTTTTTAGTTTATTAATCGAGTGGACCAACAGTTTGATTCCATTCGAAATTATTATTATGGCACTCATTTATCATAATAATTAATTTTTCAACTAGACATCAATTCTTAACAGAAATTTATAAAATTGACTTAATATACAGGAAAACTTTCATGAATTTTATCTGAAAGATATAAAATTATGTTGAATTCTTCTATTGAGTTTACTGATTTATGAAAAATCAAAGCTGCTTATTATGGTATTATGACAAAAAATATATTATACATTGCAAAGCAGGTGGTAGTATCATTGAACTAGTAGAAGAAGCACAAAAAGGGAATCAAGAATCATTTATGGCATTATTTCACAGTTATGAGAAAAATCTATACCGCATTGCGAATACATATGTAAAGAATTCTAATGATACATATGATGTAATTCAAGAAACAGCTTATCGAACATATGAAAAATTACCTGAGTTAAGAAATCCGCAATATTTTAAGACGTGGATCACAAAAATAACCATTAATTGTGCACTTGATACGATAAGGAAGAATAAAAAGATGATCATAATGGAACCAGAAAAAGTGTCTACAAAAGCTTATTATGATTTGGATATTCCATTAAAGATTACCGTAGAGCAACTATTAGATCGTCTAAATGAAAAAGAAAGAACCATTATCGTGCTCCGATTTTATTACGCATTAAGTTTCAAAGAAATTTCAGAACAATTAGATATTCCGTATGGTACTACAAAATCATTATCTTACCGCGCGCTAAAGAAATTAAAGTATTTTGCAAATAAGCAGGAATTACAATAAAAGAGAGCGAGGAAAATGAAACAAAATTTCATGATTAGTTGAAATAAGCGACACTCCTTAGAAATAAATTTCAACATCATTTGTGTGATAACATTTTTTCTAAGGTGTGTCTTATGTTAGCTTATTAAATACCCATATTAGTATTATTTTTATAGTATTGGCCTTTTTCCACATAAGAATTTCTTACACGGTCCATCTCTTTATAATCCTCTTCTGTCAATTCACGTACGACTTTTGCTGGTCTACCCATTGCAAGTGTATGGGCAGGAATTTTCTTGCCCGGTGGAACAAGACTACCAGCCCCTAAAAAAGCACCCTCACCAATTTCAGCTCCATCTAGTACGATCGATCCCATTCCAATTAAAGCTTTTTTTCTAACAATCGCAGAATGGAGCGTTACTTGATGTCCAACAGTTACATCCTCTTCAATAATCAGTGGTTGTCCAGGACTTTGATGTAACATACATAAATCTTGAATATTTGTACGCTTTCCAATAGTTGTTTTAGATACATCACCACGTATTACTGTATGGAACCAAATACTTACTTTTTCCTTTATTTGAACATCCCCATTAATTACAGCGTCTTTGGCAACGAATGCTGTTGGATGAATCGTTGGATAAATATTATTATAATGATCAATCATAAAAAACCTCCTATGTACTAGCATTATGTTAAAGTATACCAAATTTAAAATGGAACAAAAAATATACGAATCCAATTACATAAAGGTGTTAAAGAATATTTGACGAATATATAAAGAATGTAGGAATTACAGTTAGGAGGGATTGAATAATGAATTTAAAAGATAGGTTCATCCATTTTGGTGAAATAGAAGTAAAAGAAAAAAGCTCACTTTATTCCATTTTATCTTTACACATTTCCGAAGATCCTGAAATGATTGACCTTTGTTCAGTTATTCCCAAAGGGCAGCCGGTAGCCAATTTATTATTTGCTTCCGTTAAAGATCTACTTTACATACACAATGACCATCCACTCAAAAACTATTATCCAGAATTTAAAAAAGAGGTAGACCAACCTAATTATGCTTACCCAGATTTTAAAGATTTTGTACAAAATCATAAGGATGATATTATCAAACGAATTACCACAAAATACGTGCAAACGAATGAAGTGAACAGATGTGCATATTTATTCCCTATATTTCATTATATTTATGAGAAGACCGGTAGGCAGATGTCTTTAATCGAAATCGGTACTAGTGCTGGATTACAACTTTTATGTGATCTGTATGCATATACTTATAATAGTAATAAAAGTAAATTTGGAAATATTGATTCTGATTTAACAATAAGTTCTTTTGTGAGAAAAGGAGATTTACCTTCTTTTACATCAAAAGAATTACCTATCAAGGATAGGTTAGGTATAGATTTACATGTTTTGAATTTAATGGACGATGATGATGTGAGATGGTTGAAATCATTAGTTTGGCCAGAGGATTTGCATAGAATAGAAGTGTTGGATAAAGCTATTGGTCAATTTAATAAGGCAAATGAGCAAATCAGGCTAATAGAAGCGGATGCCTTAAGTTGTCTAGAAGAACTAGCTATAGAATGTGATAAAGAATCTATACTTTGTATCTTTCATACACATGTTGCAAATCAACTTACTAAAGAACAACGTGAAACCTTATTAGATCGTGTTTCTGAAATTGGGAAAAAACGAGATGTATTTCATATTTATAATAATATTTGGGATGGACAGTTACATGTAGAAAGTTATATCAACGGTAACAGGAATGAAGAATTTAAAATGCATACACATCCTCATGGGGAATGGTTCGATTGGCCAATTTGAAAAAAGGAGTTAAAACGAATGGATAGGAAATATAATGATATAATTGGCGATATTTTAAAGGATTCCGGCGAAATGAATAGAAAAGATTTAAACGGAATGGGAAAACCTTTACCGAAGGATTATGTGAAACGAGATGTACTTCAAAACTTCCAGAAAATCGCAAAAGATGCTGGTTATCTTCCTTATTGGTTAAAGCTTCAAAAAGAGATTGCCATACAACTTCAAGCGGTCAATAATGAAAAAGAATTAAAAAAAATTAATAAGCGTATTAAAGAGTATAATAGGGTTTGTCCTCCTTCAATGCAACGTCCAACCATAGAGTATGAGGAGTTAGAAAAAGCAAAAACGAATTGGTAGTGCAAATTTCCTCTTTCTTGAATTTTATTTTATGATACAATAAAAAAGTTGAAATTCAAGATATAGAAGTGGAGCGATATTGGATGATGATCCAATTGATTATTGGCATACTATTTTTTATTGGTTTATATATATTAACAATCGATGAAGCCAGATGGGTAAAGATAGTCTCATTTGTCTACTACATCATATTATCTATCATTTTTATAGTGGGGTATAATCAGCGTTTAGCATTTATTGAGCAAAGTGAAACAATTGTTAAAGTTGTAGAAAATCCATTATATAGTTGGGTAACTACGTTTGGGTATTTATACTCGATCCCCTTTATGTTGATTTCATTTTATATATTATTGCGTATAGTATTACAAATCAAAAATAAAATGAAAAAAGCGTTAATTTCTGGTTTGTTTCTGTTTATTGTTTTTACCGTGGGTCATTTTATGAACCTATTGTTTATATTACTATTTTATGGGACAACAAGTTGAGTCAAATGATAATTGAAACGAGTAGAAGATCCACTTGAAAAGTGTTCATCTTTTCAAGTGATATCTCATCTTTTTTGGATAGCTAAAATAAAGGGTGGGTAATTTTTTTGATTTACAAAACCATATTGTAAGACGTTGTACAGTTTTTGATCTAAATTAGCCACATGCTTTAATACTGCCTCTTTTTCACTAGTACCTCCATCATGACCGTAATATACGACAATTACAATGATTCCATCTTTCTTCAACTTTGTTAATATTTTTTGAATAGCTTCTATTGTTGAGTCTGGTTTCGTTATAATTGATTTATCGCTTCGTGGTAAGTATCCTAAATTGAAAATAGCTCCTCCAATAACATCGTGTTGTACATAATCCTCGATTAGCGCGTGACTTCCGTGTATTAATGTAACATTGTTGTTATGATACTTTTCCAGTGCTTGTTTTGTGTTTTGAATAGCTTGTTGTTGTATGTCAAATGCATAAACATGACCACTTTTTCCAACTACTCGACTTAAGAATAACGTATCATTACCATTACCGCATGTTGCATCAATAACAACTTCACCTTCACTTATTGATTCCTCTAATAAATAATGGGCGAAATGTAATATCCCTTTTAACATTAGCAGATTTTCCTCCATTTGCTTTTGTGATATTTACATTTTAGCATGTCTAATATTAATAAATAAATAGAAGTAAGTTTCCAATTTGAGAAATATGTATATACTATGATTATATTTCGATGGTTTCTTGACATCGAAAAGTATTTTCATTATAATTCCATTAAATCAATTAACGACTATGATAAGGACTAGTAGTGTGTAACTCATCAAAAAAAGAGAGACAGTGGTTGGTGAAAACTGTTGATGATGTACATATGAACTCACCTTGGATGTTGCTGTAGTGAACTTAAGTAACTATTGCCGTTTCATCAACGTTATCGATGTCAAGTGAGTGTCTTCATAGACGCTAATTTGGGTGGTACCGCGGGAAATAAAAGCTTCTCGTCCCTGTTTATGAGGGATGAGTGGCTTTTTTTAGTTTACTCAAAAAATTAAAGTGTAAGCAGTTTTACTATGAAAGGAAGGGTTGACATGAGTTTTCAGCATCGTCAAATAGAAAAGAAATGGCAAGATTATTGGGAAGACAATAAAACTTTTAAAACAGATACGTTCTCTAATAAGGAAAAGTTCTATGCATTAGATATGTTTCCTTATCCATCAGGGCAGGGATTACACGTAGGGCATCCAGAGGGATATACCGCTACAGATATTTTAGCCCGTATGAAACGTATGCAAGGATATGAAGTAATGCACCCAATGGGTTGGGATGCGTTTGGTCTTCCTGCTGAGCAATATGCAATTGATACTGGTAATAGCCCTGCAGAATTTACAAATCAAAATATTAATACGTTTAAACGTCAGATTAAAGAATTAGGTTTCTCTTATGATTGGGATAGAGAAATAAATACAACTGATCCAAATTACTATAAATGGACACAATGGATCTTTAAAAAATTATATGAAAATGACCTAGCATATATGGATGAAGTCGCGGTGAACTGGTGTCCGGCTTTAGGCACAGTGCTTGCGAATGAAGAAGTAATTGATGGTAAAAGCGAAAGAGGCGGACATCCTGTAATCCGTAAGCCAATGAAACAATGGATGTTAAAAATTACGGCATACGCTGACCGTTTGTTAGAAGATTTAAATGAATTAGATTGGCCAGATAGCCTAAAAGAAATGCAACGAAATTGGATTGGACGCTCAGAAGGTGCGGAAGTTACTTTCTCTATAAAAGGAAACGAAGGGACGTTTACTGTATTTACTACACGTCCGGATACATTATTTGGAGCAACATATGCTGTTGTCGCTCCGGAACATCCTTTAGTAAAAGAAATAACAACGTTGAGTCAAAAAGAAGCAGTTCAAAACTATTTAGATGAAATACAGACCAAATCAGATTTGGAAAGAACAGATTTAGCTAAAGATAAGACTGGTGTATTTACGGGAGCGTATGCAATTAATCCGGTTAATGGAGAAGAAATGCCAATCTGGGTTGCGGATTATGTATTAATGAGCTATGGAACGGGAGCAATTATGGCTGTTCCTGCGCATGATGAACGTGATTATGAATTTGCAAATACATTTGGCTTACCTATTAAAGAAGTAGTCGCTGGTGGGAATATAGATGATGAGGCTTATACTGGTGATGGTGAACATGTTAATTCTGAATTCTTGAATGGGTTGGGTAAGGAAGAAGCAATAACGAAAATGATTGATTGGCTAGAAGCTAATGGTAGTGGGGAGAAAAAAATAACTTATCGTCTACGTGACTGGTTATTTGCTCGTCAACGCTATTGGGGAGAACCAATTCCAATTATTCATTGGGAAGACGGTACAATGACAGCTGTACCTGATGAGGATTTACCATTGACACTTCCTCAAGTTGCTGAAATAAAACCTTCAGGTACGGGAGAATCGCCATTAGCAAATAATACTGATTGGGTAAATGTAGTTGACCCAGAGACTGGATTGAAAGGACGTCGTGAAACCAATACAATGCCACAGTGGGCCGGTAGTTGTTGGTATTTCTTACGTTATATTGATCCAAATAATACAGAGCGATTGGCAGATCCAAAGGCATTAGAAGAATGGCTACCTATCGATATATATATAGGTGGAGCAGAACATGCGGTTCTCCATCTGTTATATGCTCGTTTCTGGCATAAATTCTTATTTGATATTGGAGTCGTCTCCACAAAAGAACCATTCCAAAAGCTATATAATCAAGGCATGATTCTTGGTGAAGGCAACGAAAAAATGAGTAAATCCAAAGGGAACGTAGTGAATCCTGATGATATAATCGATTCGCATGGCGCAGACACATTACGTTTATACGAGATGTTTATGGGACCGCTAGATGCTTCTGTTGCTTGGTCTACAAACGGATTAGATGGATCGCGTAGATTTTTAGATCGTGTATGGAGATTGTATGTAGGTGATGATGGTTCGCTTACAGATAAAATTATTGATGATGAATCCACTGAATTAGACAAGATTTATCATGAAACAGTGAAAAAAGTGACAGATGACTTTGAACATATGCATTTTAATACTGGTATTTCACAAATGATGGTATTTATTAATGAATGCTATAAAGCGAATAAAATTCCTAAAATTTATGCGGAAGGCTTTGTTAAATTACTGTCACCAGTAGCACCACATTTAAGTGAAGAAATTTGGCAAAAACTTGGACACTCAGAATCAATAAGTAAGGCTACTTGGCCAGCATATGATGAATCAAAATTAGTAGAAGATGAAGTGGAAGTCGTTCTACAGATCATGGGTAAGGTTCGATCTAAAATTCAGGTTCCTGTTGATATTAGTAAGGATGATCTTGAAAAAGCGGCATTAGATGACGAAAGCATGCAAAAATGGTTAGAAGGAAAAACTATCCGTAAAGTTATCGTTGTGCCAGGAAAGCTTGTAAATATAGTAGCAAATTAAAAAAAGAAGCATTGATCTGGAAATGGTCAATGCTTCTTTTTATAGAGGTTATTCATCTTTATTTTCCTCTGTTGGATTTTCCGTTGGATTATCTGATTTCAATGTCGTTTTTAATAATTTCCATTTCCCTTTTTCGTAATACCAGAGTGATTCAACTACACCAATTCCGTCTGCATGATAAGCTCCGCTGATTTGTTGATAACTTTTTAAACCGTATCCATTTCTCTCACTGAGATTAACGGGTTCAAACATAGCAACTGGATCTATCATTAACGAAGTAGGTTCTAATAAGTTTCCGTTTTCATCATATATATTGAGTCGAATATATTCGTCTTTACGATCAGATAAATCAATAATAATTGGTTCTTCTCCAGGAAGTAAAGTTATCGATGCTTTAAAATCATCAATAAATTCTCCTTGTAACGGTTGATTGTTTGGCAAGGGAATTTCGATCAACTGATTATTTTTGATTGTATGGAGTTTACTTGTATATAACCCTCCACTTCCTCCAGTAGCACTCTGATAAAAAATATCATTTTGATTATCGTGGTTTAAATCTACGAATTGTAGTGAAGGTTCATAACCTCCTCCATAAGGAATAGTCCAGGAATGATTATTTGCATCAGTAATATCAGCCCATATATGTTGATAATATTGGCCATCAGGTGCAAATAGTTCCCCTTTTAAATCAATCGTATCACTTTGTCCATCACCGGTTACATCTTCATGATATGAATGAATAGAAATCGGGTCTGTTGGCTGTTCAGCTACAGGACTTACTATAGAAAGTGTTAATAGAAGCGAAAGAGAGTACAGCATATGGTCACCGCCTTTTATTAAGTAGGCTTATTTTAATCAAAGATGTTGCATCTTATTCTTAATCCAAGTAATATTAAATTTAGAAAATCTTGACTTTAAAAGGATGGGATTAACATGGCTGAAATTAAAGAAATTTCTCCGGAAGAAGTAGAAGAAATAAAAGATGAAAATAATGTAGTACTAGTAGATGTACGTGAAGATGAAGAAGTTGCACAAGGTATCATTGAAAATGCTAAGCATATTAAACTAAGTGATATTCCACACGAATATGAGAACTTAAATAAAGATAAAGAGTATATAATGATTTGTCGTTCTGGAAGAAGAAGTTATAATGCCTCTGAGTTTTTACAAGATCAAGGTTTTAATGTAAAAAATATGAGTGGTGGAATGCTAGAGTGGAAAGGTGAAACAATTTCTAAATAACCTTAGAAATCTTATATATGAGTCGGTGTGTAGTTGAAAAGATCCCAACCTCATGAAGAATTGGGATCTTTTTGATGTATATGGATGAATTGGAGTTTAAAAATATATGGTTGGAACATAATTATTCAGGCAATATAAAGGATTCTCCGTATATTTCATAGATTTACGTTATCATATGTCTTTTTATCAAGTCTCATAATTAATTTTTTAATTGGTTTTTATTTAAAAAGCTTGTAAAATAATGAAATATATAGTACTGTATTTAAGTTCGCTTTTTTAAGTGATATATTTTAAATAAACAAGGTTGACTTATTTAAGAATGAATGCTACAATGATTATCCACCAATTGAGGACAAGTTAATTATAAATCTTACAAAATTCCTCAAAAAAGTTGTTGACACATCTTTTGATGCGTGGTAAATTATTAAAGTCGCTGTTTTGAAGGCGACAACGAAATTGCTCTTTGAAAACTGAACAAAACAACCAGTACGAAAGAAGAAAAACACCTCGTTTTTCTTAAAAAGAAATGAAGTCAGAAGTTGACTTCTGAAGCACAAGAAACACAACTTTTATGGAGAGTTTGATCTTGGCTCAGGACGAACGCTGGCGGCGTGCCTAATACATGCAAGTCGAGCGCAGGAAGTTATCAGATCCTCTTTTAGAGGTGACGATAATGGAATGAGCGGCGGACGGGTGAGTAACACGTAGGCAACCTGCCTGTAAGACTGGGATAACTCGTGGAAACGCGAGCTAATACCGGATAACACTTTTCATCTCCTGATGAGAAGTTGAAAGGCGGCTTTTGCTGTCACTTACAGATGGGCCTGCGGCGCATTAGCTAGTTGGTAAGGTAACGGCTTACCAAGGCGACGATGCGTAGCCGACCTGAGAGGGTGATCGGCCACACTGGGACTGAGACACGGCCCAGACTCCTACGGGAGGCAGCAGTAGGGAATCTTCCGCAATGGACGAAAGTCTGACGGAGCAACGCCGCGTGAGTGATGAAGGTTTTCGGATCGTAAAACTCTGTTGTTAGGGAAGAACAAGTACTATAGTAACTGATAGTACCTTGACGGTACCTAACCAGAAAGCCACGGCTAACTACGTGCCAGCAGCCGCGGTAATACGTAGGTGGCAAGCGTTGTCCGGAATTATTGGGCGTAAAGCGCTCGCAGGCGGTTCTTTAAGTCTGATGTGAAATCTTACGGCTCAACCGTAAACGTGCATTGGAAACTGGGGAACTTGAGTGCAGAAGAGGAGAGTGGAATTCCACGTGTAGCGGTGAAATGCGTAGAGATGTGGAGGAACACCAGTGGCGAAGGCGACTCTCTGGTCTGTAACTGACGCTGAGGAGCGAAAGCGTGGGGAGCGAACAGGATTAGATACCCTGGTAGTCCACGCCGTAAACGATGAGTGCTAGGTGTTAGGGGGTTTCCGCCCCTTAGTGCTGAAGTTAACGCATTAAGCACTCCGCCTGGGGAGTACGGCCGCAAGGCTGAAACTCAAAAGAATTGACGGGGGCCCGCACAAGCGGTGGAGCATGTGGTTTAATTCGAAGCAACGCGAAGAACCTTACCAGGTCTTGACATCCTCTGAACACTCTAGAGATAGAGTTTCCCCTTCGGGGACAGAGTGACAGGTGGTGCATGGTTGTCGTCAGCTCGTGTCGTGAGATGTTGGGTTAAGTCCCGCAACGAGCGCAACCCTTGATCTTAGTTGCCAGCATTAAGTTGGGCACTCTAAGGTGACTGCCGGTGACAAACCGGAGGAAGGTGGGGATGACGTCAAATCATCATGCCCCTTATGACCTGGGCTACACACGTGCTACAATGGATGGAACAAAGGGAAGCGAACCCGCGAGGTCAAGCAAATCCCACAAAACCATTCTCAGTTCGGATTGTAGGCTGCAACTCGCCTACATGAAGCCGGAATCGCTAGTAATCGCGGATCAGCATGCCGCGGTGAATACGTTCCCGGGCCTTGTACACACCGCCCGTCACACCACGAGAGTTGGTAACACCCGAAGTCGGTGAGGTAACCGTAAGGAGCCAGCCGCCGAAGGTGGGACTAATGATTGGGGTGAAGTCGTAACAAGGTAGCCGTATCGGAAGGTGCGGCTGGATCACCTCCTTTCTAAGGATTATTACGGAATCGTACTTGGTTGTTTGGTTCAGTTTTGAGAGAGCAATCTCTCGATTGAATAAACTTCTTTTACAGAAGTTACTATATTGTACCTTGAAAACTAAATAAGAGTAACAACGACATCAAAAAAACAGAAGGCTGAAGCGACTGTTTAGTGACGTATGAACTGGACTGAACCGAAGGAGATAAAGGATACACGATGAACGTATGTGAATCGATGTTGACTTATCGTACGGAGGAGAAGGAAGTTACACTAGTCACTAGGAGCTGAAGCTAGATTGAAACAAGGCTATTAAATTAGCACGCTTATTTACTGAAATAACTTAGTTAAGTGAATAAGGGCGCACGGTGGATGCCTTGGCACTAGGAGCTGACGAAGGACGGGACTAACACCGATATGCCTCGGGGAGTTGTAAGTAAACTTTGATCCGGGGATTTCCGAATGGGGAAACCCACTGTTCGTAATGGAGCAGTACCTATACCTCAATACATAGGGTATAGGGAGCAGACCCGGGGAACTGAAACATCTCAGTACCTGGAGGAAGAGAAAGAAACCTCGATTTCCTGAGTAGCGGCGAGCGAAACGGAAAGAGCCCAAACCAGAAAGCTTGCTTTCTGGGGTTGTAGGACACTCCTTTGGAGTTACAAAGAAATTCTTTAAATGAATCGATCTGGAAAGGTCAGCCGAAGAAGGTAACAGCCCTGTAATTGAAAAGGAATTTCCTCCGGAGTGTATCCTGAGTACGGCGGAACACGTGGAATTCCGTCGGAATCCGGGAGGACCATCTCCCAAGGCTAAATACTCCCTAGTGACCGATAGTGAACCAGTACCGTGAGGGAAAGGTGAAAAGCACCCCGGAAGGGGAGTGAAATAGAACCTGAAACCGTGTGCCTACAAGTAGTCGAAGCCCGTTAATGGGTGACGGCGTACCTTTTGTAGAATGGACCGGCGAGTTACGATCCCATGCAAGGTTAAGTGGAAGACACGGAGCCGCAGCGAAAGCGAGTCTGAATAGGGCGAATATAGTATGTGGTCGTAGACCCGAAACCGTGTGATCTACCCATGTCCAGGGTGAAGGTCAGGTAACACTGACTGGAGGCCCGAACCCACGTATGTTGAAAAATGCGGGGATGAGGTGTGGGTAGGGGTGAAATGCCAATCGAACACGGAGATAGCTGGTTCTCTCCGAAATAGCTTTAGGGCTAGCCTCAAGATGATGAGTACTGGAGGTAGAGCACTGATTGGACTAGGGGCCCCTACCGGGTTACCGAATTCAGTCAAACTCCGAATGCCAGTTACTTAAACTTGGGAGTCAGACTATGGGTGATAAGGTTCATAGTCGAAAGGGAAACAGCCCAGACCGCCAGCTAAGGTCCCAAAGTATACGTTAAGTGGAAAAGGATGTGGAGTTGCCCAGACAACCAGGATGTTGGCTTAGAAGCAGCCACCATTTAAAGAGTGCGTAATAGCTCACTGGTCGAGTGACTCTGCGCCGAAAATGTACCGGGGCTAAACGTATCACCGAAGCTGCGGATTGTTCTTACGAACAATGGTAGGAGAGCGTTCTAAGTGCTGCGAAGTCAGACCGTGAGGACTGGTGGAGCGCTTAGAAGTGAGAATGCCGGTATGAGTAGCGAAAAAAGAGTGAGAATCTCTTTCACCGAATGCCTAAGGTTTCCTGAGGAAGGCTCGTCCTCTCAGGGTTAGTCGGGACCTAAGCCGAGGCCGATAGGCGTAGGCGATGGACAACAGGTAGATATTCCTGTACCACCTCATGATTGTTTGAGCGATGGGGGGACGCAGTAGGATAAGGAATGCGCACCGATGGACGTGTGCGCCCAAGCAGTGAGAAAGTCAGATAGGCAAATCCGTCTGGCAATTTCAAGCTGTGATGGGGAGGGAAATTGAGTACCGAAGTTCCGGATTTCACACTGCCAAGAAAAGCCTCTAGTTAGATCATAGGTGCCCGTACCGCAAACCGACACAGGTAGGCGAGGAGAGAATCCTAAGGTGAGCGGGAGAACTCTCGTTAAGGAACTCGGCAAAATGACCCCGTAACTTCGGGAGAAGGGGTGCTCCTTCATAGGAGGAGCCGCAGTGAATAGGCCCAAGCGACTGTTTAGCAAAAACACAGGTCTCTGCGAAGCCGAAAGGCGAAGTATAGGGGCTGACACCTGCCCGGTGCTGGAAGGTTAAGGGGACGAGTTAGCTCTTCGGAGCGAAGCTTTGAACCGAAGCCCCAGTAAACGGCGGCCGTAACTATAACGGTCCTAAGGTAGCGAAATTCCTTGTCGGGTAAGTTCCGACCCGCACGAAAGGTGCAACGACTTGGGCACTGTCTCAACGAGAGACCCGGTGAAATTATACTATGCGTGAAGATGCGCATTACCCGCGACAGGACGGAAAGACCCCGTGGAGCTTTACTGTAGCCTGATATTGAATGTTTGTGCAGCTTGTACAGGATAGGTGGGAGCCTTTGAAGCGTGAGCGCTAGCTTACGTGGAGGCACCCGTGGGATACCACCCTCGCTGTATGAACATTCTAACCCAGGACCGTGATCCGGTTCGGAGACAGTGTCAGGCGGGCAGTTTGACTGGGGCGGTCGCCTCCCAAAGAGTAACGGAGGCGCCCAAAGGTTCCCTCAGAATGGTTGGAAATCATTCGTAGAGTGTAAAGGCAGAAGGGAGCTTGACTGCGAGACCTACAAGTCGAGCAGGGACGAAAGTCGGGCTTAGTGATCCGGTGGTTCCGCATGGAAGGGCCATCGCTCAACGGATAAAAGCTACCCCGGGGATAACAGGCTTATCTCCCCCAAGAGTTCACATCGACGGGGAGGTTTGGCACCTCGATGTCGGCTCATCGCATCCTGGGGCTGTAGTCGGTCCCAAGGGTTGGGCTGTTCGCCCATTAAAGCGGTACGCGAGCTGGGTTCAGAACGTCGTGAGACAGTTCGGTCCCTATCCGTCGTGGGCGTTGGAAGTTTGAGAGGAGCTGTCCTTAGTACGAGAGGACCGGGATGGACACACCGCTGGTGTACCAGTTGTTCCGCCAGGAGCATGGCTGGGTAGCTACGTGTGGTAAGGATAAGTGCTGAAAGCATCTAAGCATGAAGCCCCCCTCAAGATGAAACTTCCCATCACTTCGAGTGAGTAAGATCCCTCAGAGACGATGAGGTTGATAGGTCCGAGGTGGAAGCGTGGCGACACGTGCAGCTGACGGATACTAATTGATCGAGGACTTATCTAAGTATATAAAGCGACAGGCTCTGTACATCAACGTACAGACTGGACATTCTCTGAATGAGATAAAGGAAATACAAAGAGTCGTTAGACGATTTGTTATTGACTTATCGCAAGGAAGAGAAGGAAGTCTGATAGTTGATAGAGACTGGAGCTAGAATATATTGATGTCACGTTACTCTTATTTAGTTTTTAGGGTACAATCCTAAAAAAATAAGGAAGTTCGTTTAAAACCGTTCACGTCCTGTGAACAACACCGAACGACCTACATCCTGTAGGTCTGGTAGCGATAGCGAAGAGGTCACACCTGTTCCCATGCCGAACACAGAAGTTAAGCTCTTCAGCGCCGATGGTAGTTGGGGCTTTGCCCCTGCAAGAGTAGGACGCCGCCAGGCAACGAAAGAAAAGACGGATTAGATTTAAATATCTAATCCGTCTTTTCTTTTGGCTCTATAATATTTGTTGGGGTAAAAGAAAAATAAAAAACACGCAATCTCCTATTTTTGTTATCATTGTTTAAACCACTAAACCAAACAAAAAGGAGATGCGTGCAATTGAATTCTAACATAACATTACCTGGGTTGGAAGAAGGAAATATATTAGATACAGAAGTACGAGAAGGTATTTATTACATTAGATGGAGTTGGAGTGCCTCTCATCGCTGTCAGTATGGTTATTGGATAAACGGTGCATAATTAGAGTTTAATCAAGTAGTATTATTAGAGATGTTCATGAAAAAAGCTTCCGAGATTTAGCAATACGTTTTCGTACATCTCCACGAACGAGAAGTATCAAAGGGTTATAGCTTGATTAATTAATAGAAAACCATTAGAGACCCTTAAAAACGTAATAAAGATGAACATAAAAGTATACTCTAGAGACTTTTTAACTTAATCATTATCTTAGACCATATAAAAACAGCCTTTTCCAAGTCGGAAAAGGCTGTTTTTAGTAAAATATTTTAGTGAAAATTAAGCATCATCATTTGTTATTTTCCACTTATTATTTATTGAATCTGCGATACTTGTAATTGCTCCGTCGCCTGTTACATTACAAGCTGTTCCTAAACTATCTTGTGCAAGATATAAAGCGATCATTAATGAAACCATTGTAGGTCCGAAACCTAACATAGTATCTAATAATCCTATAGCAGCCATTACAGCGCCGCCAGGAACGCCAGGTGCAGCAATCATTGTTACTCCTAATACAAGTAAAAATGGCAATACCGAACCAATTGTAGCAACAGATCCTTGTAAAAACATTACAGCTAATGCACAGCTAGTTATCGTAATGGTACTCCCTGATAAATGTATGTTTGCTAATAGGGGTACAGTAAAATCAGCAACATTTCCTTTTACATGTAATTTTTTCGTATGCTGTAATGTTACCGGAATGGTGGCAGCAGAAGATTGGGTACCTAAAGCTGTAAAATATGCCGGTATCATTTTTTTGAGCATACTAAATGGATTTTGTCGACTTAATGTTCCAGCAATCGTATATTGAATTATCAAGTATATGATATGTAATACAATAATCATCGCAAAAACAACTGCAAATACACTTAATATGGAAGCTACTTGACCTGCATAAGTCATATTTGTAAAGATTCCAAAAATATGAATTGGGAGTAATGGAATAATAACTTTTTGTATAACTAATTCAATGATAGACCTAAAATCAGTCATTACGTTTAGCAACGAGTCACTTTTAATTGCTGCAGCTCCAATACCTAGTACGAAGGCTAATATAAGTGCAGTCACGACTTCTAAAGGTGGAGTAAGTTCAAAGGATAAGAAGCCAGTTTCTAAAGCACTGCTTGGATCGTCAAACATTTTTAAACTGTGTCCACTTAAAATACTAGGATATAGTGCCTTAGCAGATAGAAACGCTACAATTCCTGCAATTATTGTAGAAATGTAAGCCATAAGTGCTGTTATGCTGAGAAGTTTTCCTGCCCCTTTCCCCATATAACCTATACCTGGTGCAATAAACCCAATGATAATAAGGGGAATAATGAAAGTTAAAAAGCCACCAAAAATGTCATTAAAAGTAGCAAATAATCGTACAAGCCATTCATTGGCAAATGTTCCGAAAGCTATACCAAGAACTATAGCTAGGATGATTCGGATAAGTAGTCCAAATTGTTTCATGATAGTTCTCTCTCCTTAATTCAATGATGATGTAATTATTCTAACAATTATACACATAATTATTTCTATATGCTAGTGTATAAAAAAGGAAAAAGAGGAGTATATGTTGTACTCCTCTGAACCCTTGTTAACCTTAACTCATTCCAAACGGTCCCATTTGTCCACTGTTACCATTATTTCCTCCAGTATCTGATAAAAAAGGCGCGAATTTTTGAACGGTTTGCCCGATGTTTTGATTGTTTTTTGTCATGGTGTAGTAGGTTGCAGCTCCCATACCTACAGAGGCAATAATTGGTAACCATTTACTTTGATTATTCAAGAGTAAATCACCCTTTCTATAAAATATCAGACATTTATAGAATAGACGTATTACAGACATTTCATAAGCGGTATCAATTGGAAGTGATGGATGCTTTTGCAGCATTCATTCCTGCTAACCGACCAGTTACAAGAGCAGAAGTGATATTATATCCACCTGTATATCCATGTATGTCTAAAATTTCTCCACAAAAGAATAATCTTTCCATTACTTTCGATTGCATTTGATTTGGTATAATTTCCTTGATTGAAACACCACCGCCTGTTACGAAAGCTTTTTCCATTGGTAAAGAGCCGTTCACTTCAAAAGTAAAATGTTTA